>CAYUWD010000004.1:0-79778 GCA_964448235.1 uncultured Bacteroidales bacterium
AATATAATATTGACATTCAGACTGTTGGTGCGTTTTTAAGGAGCGACTATATAAAGTGTGAGTTTGCCCTGATAAAAAAGAGAAAAATCTCTTCCTCCCTAAACGAAAGCAATAATTACAACCTATTCCTTAACAAATTTAATAACCTGAGCCTCTTTCCCATTCTGTATTCTTACAAAATAAACGCCTACTGAAAGATTTGATATATCAAATGAGCCACCCTCAAATGCAATAATATGGTTAAGAACCTTTCCGCTAAGGTCAAGTATTTCAATGTCTGAGATTGAGTTCAACCCTGTAATGTTGAGCATATCAGAGACCGGATTAGGGAATAAAGTAATGTCTGAAACATATTCATCTTCAACATCAAGAACAGAAGTTGTATAACTTAACTCCCAACCGTCAGATTGTCCTTCAGAACTTGTAACAAATCTAAAATACACTTCATCATTATACACCATAAGTTCTGTTGGAATATCATTTACTGAATACTCTCCAATTAAAGTTCCTGCTGTAGAATTCCCTTCATAAACATAAAGAATATCTCCTTCAAGAGTATTAAACTTTGTAAAATTGATTTTAATATAATCAACATCATGATTTGTTAATGAAATAAGCCAATTACAATCCTGATTATTAAAATAGTAATTTGGTCCTGAGCCATCATCAAATGTCCATTCTCTTTGGTTATATTCAATAGAATTACAATATTCTGCATAATTTGGGGTAAGGTTAATCAAAGCACCTTGTCCCCAATGAAAATCCATTTGAGGGTTCACATTGTCAAGATAATAATATCCATTACCATATCCGCCCCATCCCCAATTAAAATGAAAAAATGAAGTATCTTGATACCCATCACAAACAAATGCATGTCCACCTCCACCATCTGATGTTCCACGATACAATATAGGATGTCCCTTATCCAAATCTTCTCTTAATAAATATTTCCATTCATCATCTTCATATCTAAATTTTTCTTCCAATGTGACACCTGAACGATAACGGAAATTTTGTTTTAATGCTAATAAAGAATTCGAAATTGATGAACCCGATCCTGTATGGCTATAATTCATTTCAACAGAAACCCCACAATGAAATATAAGTTCTGCTATTGCATCCCTACTATACTCATTTATCATCCCACTCATTTCGTCCCATCTATATGTAGTTTCTCCAAAATTCACTAATGTATAATCTCCCCAAAAAAACTCAATAGCACCTCTTCCTTTTTCCGGATAATCCCAATATTTCATAACTTGTGCCATTGCTGTTGCGACACATCCTGCATATACCCGACCACCTGGTCCCTGAATATGTTCTGGACAAAAATAATTATATGGATAATCCTGATTCCATTTTGTTTCAAGCAATTTATCTACGCCTTTCACAGACTTATTATTACAAAATTTATCATCTATTGCTTCATCCCACATCGACTCCAATTTGCTATCAGGTAAAATATTATTTTCAATTATTAAATCAAGCTGCTCCATATATTTATCAATCCACAAACGATTTGCTGGTGCAAGACTATCTATATCGAAAGAATCTTCAAATGAATATGCCAATACTGGAACGCTTCTTCTATCGGCACTTACAATTACAAAACCACCATCTCGATAATTTAATACATAAAATGCATTATTTTCTTGCTGTGATTTAACTAGAACATCACAAGAAATCTCAGAATCTGATTTATCTCGATTAAAAGCTACTGCTTTTTGTTTATAAAAATTTGTTCCTACTAAAACAGCGTCATCATTACTTATTGCTTGGGAAAACAACCCCAAACTCATCAAAATCCCAATAACTAGTAATAAGTATTTCTTCATAACATTTAGTTTTGCTGTAAATTTAATATTAAGACTTAGAAATATTATTGATAGATGCATTTACTTATGAATTTTATACTAACAACCTGATTTAAAAGTATATATGTCTGAATGACTGACAATTACAGGTTAACTAATTCTAATATATTAAAGCATTATATAATTAGATTAGTTCTTATTTAATTTTAAAATAATACAAGAACTTGAAAAATTATGATAAATTTGTAATAATTAACCAAGATCAAAATTTATGCAAATAGGCTCAAAAACCAAAATAATCGCAACTCTAGGACCGGCAAGCAATGATAAAGAAACTCTAAAAAAAATGATTCTGGCCGGACTGGATGTATTCCGTCTAAATTTTTCTCATGGGAGTCATGAAGAAAAAGCCGAAACAATAAAGACAATCAGACAGTTGGAAGATGAACTTGATGTTAGCCTTGCTATACTTGCTGACCTTCAAGGCCCCAAATTGCGTATTGGTATTGTTGAAAATGAACCTGTAACTATTTCTGAAGGTGAGATAATTCATTTTAGCACAAATGAAAATATCACCGAGAAGAAAACATATTACATGAGTTATCAGGATTTCCCTAAAGATGTAAAAAAGGGAGATATTATCTTAATTGACGATGGGAAACTTAAATTAGAAGCAACAGAAAGCAATAAAACCGACAAAGTTTCTGCAAAAGTTATTTATGGAGGTCAACTAAATTCTCGTAAAGGTGTTAATCTTCCAAATACTAAAACAAGCCTACCAAGCTTAACCGAAAAGGATAAAAAAGACTTACTTTTTGCCTTAAATAATGATGTTGACTGGGTAGCATTATCGTTTGTAAGACAAGCTGAAGACGTTTCATCTCTCAAAAATTATATTACAGGTTTCCACAAAGAGGTTAAAATAATTTCAAAAATAGAAAAACCTGAAGCTGTTGAAAATATAGACAAGATAATTGAACTTACAGATGCTATTATGGTAGCTCGTGGAGATCTTGGTGTTGAGGTAAATTTCGACAAAGTTCCGGTAATTCAAAAAATGATTGTTGACAAATGTATTGAAGCGTCAAAACCTGTAATTATCGCTACTCAAATGCTAGAAAGCATGATTACAAGCTTCAGACCAACCAGAGCTGAAGCTAACGATGTTGCTAATGCAGTTCTTGACGGTGCTGATGCTCTTATGTTAAGCGGAGAAACATCAGTAGGAAAATATCCTGTACAAACCATTGAAGCAATGCAGGGAATAATCGATTTTACCGAAAATAACAGAAATATTTATTATAAGGTACACCCTCCCAAAAAAGATAGCAACAGATATCTACCTGAATCGTTATGTCAAAGTGCTTGCACTCTTGCAGAACAAGTAAATGCAAAAGCAATTATACCTTTTACTTTTTCAGGATATACTGCAATACGACTATCAAGTCACCGCCCAAAAGCAGAAATATTTACTTTCACAGCAAATAAAGATTTGTTAAGAGTTTTACCATTACTTTGGGGCGTAAATACGTTCTATTTTCCTATTTTTGATTCTATTGATGAAGCAATAGAATACTCAAATAAAGAACTTTTAAAAATGAAACTTGTGGAAAAAGGAGATATGGTTATTCACATTGCCAGTACTCCAATTACAGCAAAGGATAAAACTAATATGATTAAATTAAGCAGAGTGTAAAATTCATTATTTTAAAGATAAAAAAATTACAACTTTTATTCACTTATTATTCTATATTAACATTTAACAAAATAACAATATTTTAATTACCACATACTCACAATACGTAATTACACATATGTTATATTATCAACCCTTACCTAAAGCCTTAAAATTGTTAAAATGGCAAATAGAAATATAATATTCATAAAACATAAAACATAAAACCAACCAATCATTTTTTTAAACGTTAATTAGTAAAATAACACATTAATTTATAAATCAAACTTAATCGACATGAAAAATTTGTATTTTATTTTTTTTATAATTGCATCTCTTTGTCTTAGTTTTCAAAGTTTTGCAACAGACTATTACTGGGTCGGAGATTCTGGTAATTGGTCAGAGTTTGCTACACATTGGGCAACAAGCTCAGGTGGCTCAGTATTTCATAGTGTTGAACCCGGTCCAAACGACAATGTATTTTTTGATGCTAATTCTTTTAGTATTGCCGGTCAAGTCGTAACAATAGATGTTATGGCATATTGTAAAACCATGGATTGGACTGGTGTAACAAACGATCCTGACTTTGCTGGATTTAACCAACTTGATATATATGGGTCAATAATATTTGATCCAAATATGACTTCGAGTTATAGTGGAAACATGTATTTTAGGTCGAATGATTCAGGGAATATAATAAATTTTTCAACTGTACCTTTATCTATAGGTAGTGTCGAATTTAATGGAACTGGAGATTGGATATTTCAATCAGATATGGATTTATCAATGATGGGTGGTGGTTTTACAGTCACAAAGGGAACTGTTAATACTAACGGATACACTATTAGTGTTGGTTCGCTTGATTCATGGGCAATGGATAACAGAACAATTATTCTAAGTAATTCTATTATCAATATTGAATGGAATCTTAATTTGTGGAATCCATCAACACTAACTTTGAATGCAGGTACATCAACAATAAATTTAGGAAGCAATTGGATTGATGGAATGGGCTTTACTTTTTATGACATTAATTTTGAATTAGCTTGGCCAGGAGAAGTCCAAATTCAAGGTTCAAGCACCTATCATACTATTGGTCTTTCCAACCCAAATGTCTATGGTGTTAGTTTTACTCCAGGAGAAATAAATACAATTTACGATATAAATTTTGGTGCAACATGTGCAAATCGAAAAACTATCAAATCACAAAACGATGGAGAAACTACTACAATAAAGAAACTAACCG
The DNA here is from genome assembly GCA_964448235.1 of uncultured Bacteroidales bacterium. Taxonomy (GTDB): domain Bacteria; phylum Bacteroidota; class Bacteroidia; order Bacteroidales; family ML635J-15; genus Bact-19. The sequence continues at coordinate 4,736 of CAYUWD010000004.1, forward strand.
GAACAGTAAACGAAGATTATTTGAATATAAGAGATATTACAGTAGTTGGTGGTGCAACGTTTATCACAAATAATGGTGCAGACTTAGGAAATGTTGTTAACTGGACAATTAACCCGTCTGTACCTACAGATTATTATTGGGTTGGTGGTACTGGAAGCTGGTCTGATGCTGATCACTGGGCTACAAGTAGTGGAGGAGCATATCCTTCTGGTGGAACATGTATCCCAACTAACGAAGACAATGTGTATTTTGATGCAAATTCATTTTCTAGTCCTGGAGAGATTGTAACAGTTGATGTACCAGCCATATGCAAATCAATGGATTGGACTGGTGCTACAAACAATCCTGATATATCACTAAATTGGCCAGGAGAATTCTACATATATGGATCTCTTACATTTATTCCTGGAATGACCATTAGTGGTTGGGGAGAATTCAATTTTATGTCAAATAATTCTGGCAATACCATCGCAACAGGAGGCAATACATTTTCTGCAACTGTCTATTTTGATGGTGTAGGGGATTGGACACTTACAGATGCATTCAATTTTAATACATTATATTTTAACAAAGGACATCTAATAACTAATGATAATACTCTAAACGGTTCACTGTTCTATTCTCAATCTGGAGAAAATCGTCAAATTGATCTAGGAAATTCAATCATCAATGTTAATTCAGCTTGGTCAATAAATGATAACTCCAATATGATTTTAAATGCAGGGACTTCCACTATAAACTTAAATGGATATTCATTCATTGGAGGTGATTTTACATACAATGATTTAAATATCGCAAGTGGATCAAATGCAACAATATATAACTCAAACACATTTAATATAGTAACAATTCTCAGTGGAAACATAATTCTAGAAGAAGGACAAACACAAACATTAAGTGATTTAATTGCTGCAGGAACTTGTGGAAATATAATAAATATCAATTCAAACACTGCGGGTAATACAACAAATATTTCCAAAGCAGCTGGGACAATAAATATCGACTATATTGCATTACAAGATATTGCTGCTATCGGCGGTGCAACTTTCAATGCAAATAATAGTATTGATCTTGGAAATAATAGTGGATGGAATTTTACGTTCCTACCATCAACAGATTATTATTGGATAGGTGGCGGTGGAAATTGGAGTGACCCAAGTCATTGGTCTTTAGCAAGTGGTGGAGCTGCAAATCCAGGAGCTTGTATTCCAACCCAAGTAGACAATGTTTTTTTTGATAGTAATTCAGGACTAAGCTTTCAAACAGTTACTATTGACCAAATTGCATTATGTAATGATATGGATTGGACAGGAGCCACTAATGGAAGAATGTCCGGCACAAACATATTAAACATATATGGTTCATTAACATATAACGCATCAATGACTATATGGCATTCTGGAAATCTGTATTTCAAATCTGATAACCTAGGTAATACAATCGACTTTGCCGGAAAAACAGTCAGAGGACATACATATTTTGAAGGGTCAGGTGAATGGACATTACAAAATGATATAACCACATTAGTTAGCAATAATAAAAGCATATATTTGAATGAAGGAAGTTTAATTACAAATAATTATGATATAACAACTTATTATTTCTACTCAAATACAGATAAAGTCAGGCAACTAGATCTAGGAAATTCATTGCTAACTGTACAATATTGGTATTGCCTAAATGGAACAAATCTAACAATTACTCCCGGAACATCTACAATTGATGTTGCAACGACCTCGTATTACGGTGGAGATCAATCGTATCATGATGTTAATATTAATTCTACTGGAAATATTTCCATTTACGGAGGAAATAACTTTAATGATTTAAATATTTCTTCTGCATCAAGTATAAGTTTTGAAGGTGGAAAAACTCAAACTTTTAACACATTAACAATCCCTTCAGGTTCAGACTGTAACAATTACTTTAATATTGGGACAAACTCAACAGGTGTTATCGCACATTTATCAATGGCAGCAGGCACATTTAATGGCGATTGGCTAGTAATTACTGATTTAACAGCTGGTGGCGGAGGAACATTTAATGCTACAAATAGTCAAGGAATTGGTAATGTAACAGGTTGGAATATAACTTCCCCGGCTCCCGTTGATCTGTACTGGATTGGCGATGGTGGTGATTGGAACGATCCTACTCATTGGTCACTATCATCAGGTGGAGCATCTTATGGATGTATCCCTACAAATGAAGATAATGTATTCTTTGATGCAAATTCTTTTACTTCTTCGTCTCAAATTGTTAATATTAATGTTGAAGCATATTGTAAAAACCTAGATTGGACTGGTGTAACTAACAACCCAGAGTTACAAGGATGGTCTCAAATAAATATAAACGGATCTTTAACATTTGTTTCAAATATGACGTGTACTTTTTCAGGAGTATTTAATTTTACTTCACATGGTATTGGAAATACTATAACAAGTGCCGGACATAATTTAAGCGGATTAAATTTTTCGGGTTCTGGTGATTATACGCTCATGGATAATCTAATACTTAGTTGGAATGGTATTACATTTAATAATGGAACATTAAATACAAATGATTTTGACATTGACATTACAAACGGTAGTTTTATTTCAAATTCATCTAATATTCGAACATTAAATCTCAGTTCTTCAACAATTTATGCTCAGACATGGGATATACAAGATAATACAAATCTTATATTAAATGCAGGAACATCTGAAATTTACACAACATTAAATTCATGGTTATTTAATGGTGGCGACATGACATATAATATCGTCACAATATTAAACCCAACTTGGGGAGGAATAGAACTTCATGGATCAAATACATTTAATGTATTAAATATTGAACCTGGAGCCGAAGTCATTTTCGAAGCTGGGACGACACAATCAACCACTGACTTCCAAGCAACCGGCAATATGGGTAGTTTTATTTTTATTCATACAACAATTCCTACCACACAAGCCTTTATTAATCAAACTAGTCACGAATTCTGCAGTGATTATATGAATATTGAAGATATTAGTGTTGGATCTCAAACATTTTATGCAGGTGAAAATAGCATAGATCTTGGCAATAATTTTGGTTGGACATGGTCAGGTGTAACAGCAATCGACCAATATCCTGCTGCTTTATGTGAGGATATACAAGGTAGTGGGACTCATGGTGGCATTAACTTAACCTTATTAGAAGCAACTATAGATGGTGGAAATGCTTATACTCACACATGGTATAATGATGCTGGTCTTACAAATCCAGTGATTTTACCTACAAACGTTACTGTAGCTGACGGACAAATATTCTATGACGAAGTTGATAATGGAATATGTACAAATGTTGCAGAGGTTATTTACACTGTAATTTCCCCAACTCTTTCATTTAATGTAACAGATGTTTTATTATGTAACGGTGATAATACTGGTGCAATAGACCTTACGGTTACTGGAGCAACCCTACCTTTAACATTCAATTGGTCAAATAGTGATACATCAGAAGACATTTCAGGTGTTATTGCTGGTTCATATACTGTTACCGTTACAGATGCAAATACTTGTATAGCTACAGGTGGAGATGTAATAAACCAACCTGCTGCAATATCAATTGATTCTGAATCACATACAGATATCACTTGTCACGATGATAATGATGGAACTATTACTATTACTGCTTCTGGTGGAACTGGGGCATTAAGCTATGATATTGGCGCTGGACCTCAAGGAACCGGCGATTTCTCAAGCTTAACAGGTGGAACATATACAGTAACTGTAACAGACATTAATGCGTGCTCTGCAACAAGCACATCTATTACAATAAATAATCCTAATGCAGTTTCTATTGATTCTGAAGCATATACTGATATCACTTGTCACGATGATAATGATGGAACTATTACTATTACTGCTTCTGGAGGAACTGGCACATTAAGCTACGATATTGGCGCTGTACCTCAAGCAACAGGAAACTTCACTAATCTATCTGCTGGATCGTATACTGTTACTGTAACGGATTTAAATACCTGTTCTCAGACTAGCAGTTCATTTACTATTAATAATCCTTCCGTTATATCAATCGATTCAGAAACATATACCGATATCACTTGTCATGATGATAATGATGGGACTATTACAATTACTGCTTCTGGTGGAACTGGCACATTAAGCTATGATATTGGCGCTGGACCTCAAGCAACAGGAAATTTCACTAATCTTTCTGCCGGAACATATACTGTCACCGTAACAGATCTCAACTCATGCTTTGCTGTTAGTTCTGCCTTTACTATAAATAATCCTAGTGCTCTTTCTATAGTAACAGAATCATCAACAGATCCATTATGTAATAGCTCATCAGATGGCAGCGTTGTTATTGTTGCAACTGGTGGTACGGGTGCATTAAGCTATGATATTGGATTGGGATCACAAGCAGATGGAAACTTTACAGGTTTACCTTCTGGAACATACACTGTAACCATAACCGATGTTAACACTTGTACTATAACTAGTAGCACCTTTGTAAACAACGACCCACCTGCTATTAGTATAGCTTCTGAATCATTTACAGACGTATTGTGTAATGGAAACAATGATGGTACAATTACTGTAGCTGCTATTGGTGGTACAGGTGCTCTCAACTACGATATTGGATCAGGAAATCAAGTAACCGGACATTTCACAGATTTATTTGCAGGAGCCTATACTGTTACTGTAAGTGATGTTAACTCATGTTCTATCACATCCAGCACATTCAATTTAACAAATCCACCTGCAATATTAATCTCAGAAACACATACTGATGTTACTACTTGTGGTGGTTCTGACGGAAGTATTGACATTACAGCATCCGGTGGAACAGGCACATTACAATACGCATGGACAGGTCCCGAATCATTTAGTTCTAGCAGTGATGATATAAGCAGTTTAGTTGCAGGATCATATAATCTTGTAGTACAAGATTTAAATTCATGTACAAATAGCATAAACGTTGGGATTAGTGAAATTGGGGCACCAACATTAAGTTTAGACGACCAAACCAATATTTTATGTTTTGGAGAATGCGATGGTGATGCTACTGTTAGTGCATCCGGTGGAACAGGCACATATAGTTTTACATGGTCAAATTCGGACACAGGTCCTTTTGCAGATGAACTGTGTGCCGGAACTTATACTGTTACAGTTGTTGATGACGCTGTATGTTCTGCAATATTAAATGTAACTATTAGTCAGCCAACAGAACTAACAGCTTCTCATGTAATAACAGATGAAACTTGCTATAATGCCTGTGATGGAACCCTTACTGTTACTGCTAATGGAGGAACAGGGGCATTAAGCTACGATATTGGGGATGGATCTCAAATGACTGGTAATTTTAGCGCACTATGCGATGGGAACTACACTTACACTATTTCTGACGTAAATGGATGTGAATATATTGATAACGCTACAATACTACCTTATGATATGTCTGACACTATTATTGCAACTAATCCTCTTTGCAATTTAGATTGCAATGGAATAGCAACATTAACAGCTAGTGATGGTAGTGGTATGTATTCATACTTATGGGATAATGCACAAACTACACCAACCATTGCAGGACTTTGTGACGGATGGTATTTTGTTACAATAACTGATACAAATACTGGATGTACATTAGTAGATTCAATAAAAATTATTGAACCTGATCCTCTATCTTTAACATTAACTTCTACTGTAGACACAGGTGTTGGTGATGGTACTGCAACAGTAAGTGTAACTGGAGGCACTCCTATTTATTACTATTTATGGGATGATCCGGGAGCACAAACAACAAGTACAGCAACAGGTCTTACTGCAGGAGATTATTCTGTGACTGTCACAGACGATAATGGATGTACTGCTGATGATATTGTTACAGTGATACTCTCTGTTTTTGTAGATGATAATATTTATGAAACTTTAATAGAGTTCTATCCTAACCCATCACATGGACTATTAAACTTCAACATTAGTGATTATCCAGATGATGAATTATCTGTAATCATATACACTATAAATGGCAAAGTAGTATATGACAATCAATACGAAATCAACAATGGTAAAATAAACAATATGATAGATTTATCAAACTATTCTAAAGGTGTCTATTTTATTAAAGTTACTTCGGAAAGTGTCAATATTACTGAAAAAGTAATAATCAAATAAAGCTTTTTTATAACAAAAAAAAGGCTGTCAAATAAATTTTGACAGCCTTTCTTTTGTTATTGTATTTTACTAAGTACATGACAAAAAATTTTAATTGAGAAAATTAAACCTATTGATTTTTCACAAAAAGCCCGTTAGGGCTTAATATTTGTAACCCCAGACTACGAACAAGTTCTTGTCTGGGGATTACAAATGTATTTACACTATTTTTGGCGTATATCTTTGCTATAACTGAGGTACGAAGGTTTGCAAAAATTATGACAACCTTTAGCTCATGAGCTTGCGAATAAAAATTTTTGTCATGTACTGAGTGTATTTTATTAAACTCCCTTCTTAAACAACGAATCAACAAATTCTCTTTTATTAAATACCTGAAGATCATCTATTCCTTCACCTATACCGATATAACGAACAGGGATTTTAAATTGGTCTGATACGCCTATGACCACACCACCTTTTGCTGTTCCGTCCAGTTTAGTAACTGAAAGTGCAGTAACATCTGTTGCTTTTGTAAATTGTTTAGCTTGCTCATAAGCATTTTGGCCTGTAGAGCCATCAATAATTAGCATTACTTCGTGAGGAGCAGTGTCAATAAGTTTTTGCATTACACGCTTAATCTTTGAAAGTTCATTCATTAGATTAACTTTATTATGCAATCTTCCGGCAGTGTCAATAATAACAACATCTGCATTAGCTTTCATCGCTGCCTGAACAGTATCATATGCAACAGAAGCGGGATCTGAGCCCATGTTTTGGCGTATCATCTGTACTCCTACTCTATCTGCCCAAATTTGTAACTGATCGATTGCTGCAGCTCTAAAAGTGTCAGCAGCACCAATAATAACCTTTTTACCAGCATTTTTATATTTATTTGCTAGTTTCCCTATAGTAGTAGTTTTTCCAACACCGTTAACCCCAACAACCATAATAACATATGGTTTATGTTCTTCTAATATTTCTTCCTCAATATATGTTTCTTTCTGATTTTCTTCAAGTAAAGATGCAATAGTACTTCGCAACAACTCATTTAATTCTTCTATACCAACATACTTTTCCTTACGTACTCTTTCTTCAATCCTTTCAATAATTCTTACAGTTGTTTCAACGCCAACATCTGATGTAATTAAAACTTCTTCAAGTTCATCCAAAACATCTGCATCTACCTTTGATTTAGCAAAAACGATTCTGTTTAATTTATCAAAAACACTAGTGCGGGTTTTCTCAAGACCTTTATCCAGTTTTTCTTTTTTATCCTTTCCAAAAAGACCAAATAGAGCCATAATCTGTTTTTTTACAAACTTACATAAAGTTTTCAATTAACACAATATCCACAATCTAATAAAATACAAAAAGCACCTCTCCCATATGGATAGGTGCTTAATAATATTTTAAAAATAATTTATTTTTTTGCGAAAAATTCTTTTGATAATTCTTTATCAATAATTGTTTCTTTAAACTGGTATGCACCTGTTTCAGGAGACTTAACCATCTTAATACATTTAACGATGCTACGGCCGCCTTCTTTCTTAAGTGTTGCAACTACTTTCTTTGCCATAATTCAAACTATTTAATTTCTTTATGTACTGTTACCTTTTTCAAGATAGGATTATACTTCTTTAGCTCCATTCTGTCAGGAGTGTTTTTTCTGTTTTTCACAGTAATATATCTAGAAGTTCCGGGCATTCCAGAGTCCTTATGCTCAGTACATTCTAATATAACCTGAACGCGATTTCCTTTACTTTTTTTTGCCATTTTTTATCCTCCTGATCTATTTAATATATCCTTTTTCTCTTGCTTCTTTTAAAGCTACACTTAGTCCTTTTTTGGATATAGTTTTAATTCCTCTTGTTGAGACTTTTAATGTAATCCACTTTCCTGTTTCTTCATTAAAAAAACGTTTTGTATGTAAATTTACATCAAATGTTCTTTTTGTTCTACGCTTTGAGTGAGAAACATTGTTTCCAACCATTGCTGTCTTTCCTGTAATTTGACAAATTTTTGCCATAACTGTATACTCTTTAATTTTTTAGGACTGCAAAAATCGTTATTTTTATTTTAATAGCAAAACTTTTTACTATTTTTTTTTACCATTTAATCAAATTTCATGTTAATAAGTCCATAAACGACTGAAATGCAATATGTACATTGTTAATACTTAATATTAATATTTTACTCAATATTGACTAAATATAATAATATTCAAAAATAATTTATTTTAAGGTTTGAACTACAGCAAATAATTTTTAATTTTACAAATTAAATTTAATCTAAAATTATTTTTATAAACCAAACAAAGTGGAAAAAAACAATTTAGATCCTCAATTATCCGAAACGAATCAAGAAGAAATAATTTGTAGCAACTGTGCTGCAAAACTCGAATTTGAACCAGGAACGAGCTCATTAACATGTCCATATTGTGGAACAAAAAACGAAATCGAAATTAGCGAAGATTCTATTGACGAACTTGATTTTGACAAATATCTTCAAGAGGCAGAAACATCAAGTGATAATTTAGAAGAAGTCACAACAATTGCGTGTAATGCATGTGGAGCAATTACTACACTTGATCCAAACATAGTATCAAGCGATTGTCCCTTTTGTGGAAATAAATTAATTGTAAAAAATGAGAGTACTAGCAAACAAATAAAGCCAAAATCTATACTCCCATTTAAAATAAAATCAAAAGAGGCCCTTCAGTCATTTAAAAAGTGGTTGAAAAAATTATGGTTTGCTCCTCCGGGTCTAAAAAAGTTTGCAACACAATCAGAAAAGATTGCAGGTATGTATATACCGTATTGGACTTATGACTCTGATACATTCACACACTATAAAGGTCAAAGGGGAGATGACTATCGCACAACAGAAACTTATACAGAAAATGGCGAAACAAAAACCCGGACTGTCACTAAGACTCGATGGACAAACGTTCGTGGCAGCATAAAACTCTTTTTTGATGATGTTTTGGTCATTGCATCAAAATCTTTACCAAACAAAAAAACCGACAAACTAGAACCTTGGGACTTAGAGAATTTAGTGCCTTTTGATGAAAAATTTCTTTCAGGTTTTAGAACTGAAACTTACAGTATAGGATTAAAAGACGGATTTGTTGTAGCTAAAGACAAAATGGAACCAAAAATCAGAGAGACAATAAAACACAATATTGGTGGAGATCATCAAAGAATAACATGGACATCAACATCTTACTCTAATACAACATTTAAACATACCCTTCTCCCTATTTGGATTAGTGCATATCGTTTTAAAGACAAAGTGTATCGCTTTATTGTAAATGGACGAACAGGTAAGGTTCAAGGAGAAAGGCCTTGGTGTTGGTGGAAAATAGCATTACTAATTATTGCTATACTTGGCGTAATTGGAGCAATTTATTACTTTTTTGGACAATAATAATTTAGACAATAATAATTTAGACAATAATAATTTAAATAATATAACTATGATTTCAAAAATTACAAACATTCTGGTATTACTTGTTGTATTTGCACTATTTTCAGCATGTAATACTACTACAGAAAAAAACGACAAACAAACAGAACCTACAGAAATGCAAAAATTAGTAAATAATTATGCCGAAGTTGAATTAAACGCAGATCTAAGTCATCTTTCTGATAATCAAAATGAAATGCTAAAAAAACTTATACAAGTAGCAGAAATTATGGAAGAAATTTTTTGGAAAGATGCTATTGGCGATAAAACAACATTTTTATCAAATATAGAAGATGAAGCTACCCGACAATATGCTATGATAAATTATGGCCCATGGGACAGATTAAACGGTAATGAACCATTTATTGAAGAATTTGGAGCAAAACCTCTTGGAGCAAATTATTATCCACAAGACATTACCGAAGAAGAATTTGAAAATTTTGAAAATCCTGATAAAAATAGTTGGTATACACTTTTAAGAAGAGATGAAGAAGGAAATTTAAAATGTGTATGGTATCATGAAGAATATGCAGATGAAATTAATAAAGCTGCAACTCTCCTTGAAGAAGCAGCTGTTCTAGCAGATGACGAAGGCTTTAAAAAATACCTAGAACTGCGTGCAACTGCATTACGTACTGACGAATACCTTGCCAGTGATCTTGCATGGATGGACATGAAAGACAATATGATAGATTTTGTTGTTGGACCAATCGAAAGCTACGAAGATGGTTTTAAAGGCTTAAAAGCTGCTCATTCTGGGCAAATTCTTGTGAAAGATTTAGTTTGGAGCGAAAATATTGCAAGATTTAATTCAATGCTTCCTGAGTTACAGCAGAGTTTACCTGTACCTGACGAATACAAAAAGGAAGAAGCTTCAACATCAGGAGATATGAATGTATATTACGTATTATATTATGGCGGAGATTGTAATGCCGGAAGCAAAAATATTGCAATAAATTTACCTAATGATCCAAGAGTACACTCTGCAAAAGGATGTCGAAAATTACAACTTAAAAATGCTATGCAAGCTAAATTTGAAAAAATATTAGTCCCAATTGCAGAACTTCTTATTGACGAAACACAATTAAAACACATTAAATTTGAAGATGGATTTTTTCAAAATGTAATGTTCCATGAAGTTGCTCATGGATTAGGGGTTAAATACACAATTGATGAATCTTCAAGCGTAAGAGACGCATTAGAAGCTTATTACAGTCCTATTGAAGAAGCTAAAGCAGATATCGCAGGATTATACCTAGTTACTACTCTTTATGAAATGGGTGAATTTCCGGAAAAAGATTTAATGGACAATTATGTTACTTTTCTTGCAGGAATATTTCGTTCTGTTCGATTTGGAGTTGCAAGTTCTCACGGAAAAGCTAATATGCTAGAGTTTTATTACTTACAAGAAAAAGGTGCTTTTACCAGAAATGAGGAAACAGGCAGATATTCTGTTAATTTTGAAATTATGAAGGAAGCTGTTGCTTCTCTTGTTAACGAAATAATTGTAATACAAGGAGATGGAAATAAAGAAGCTGCTAAACAATGGATAGAGACAAAAAGTACTGTTGGAGAAGAATTACAAAAAGACCTTGACAGAATTGGAGAAACTGGTATTCCTAAAGATATCGTATTTAAACAAGGTACTGATATTTTAGGCTTATAAAATAAATTTAGCGCAAAAAAACAAAAGCTGTCTCAAATGTGACAGCTTTTGTTTTTTGAAAATTATAAATCATTGGGCAGAGTTCAGATTACAATCTCCATAAACATAATAACAATTTAACCCGGATTATTCATGCGGTTAACTTTATGTAGCTGCAAGACGTCCAACTCCACCGACATATCTTTATATTTACTCCCTTTGGTCGTGAGCTAAAGGTTCAAGGAGTTAGCAACGAAGCAGATGCATGAAGATAATCGCAAACAATACCCAGATTTGGGGTTCGTTTATTTTGAGGTATTTAAGCGTATGACATTGTGTAACAATACATTGCAAGCTAATATAATTAGTTGTGGTGAATAATTCGGGTTAAACAACTACGAGTTTATTCTTAATAGCTTTAAACATTAAGCTAATTGTATTTTTACAATCAAACTTTGCAAATAGATTCGATTTATGCCCCACAATTGTTCTTTCGCTAACAAATAAAATATCTGCAATTTCCTTATTACTCAAACCTTCACAAACTAATTGTAATATTTCCTTTTCTCGTTTTGTAAGTTTAATATCTGTTTTTGTGTCTTTTTCTTCTTGACTAATCTGTCGTGTAAAAAAGTCGAAAAGCTCTTCACTGTAATAATTACCCCTGTTGTACACTGTTTGTATTGCCTTATTTAAAGTGTCTTTATTAATGTTTTTCATCAAAAAGCCCTTTACTCCTGCATCAATCATACTTTTAATATAATCGTTCTCATTAAACATTGTTAATGCAATAATTTTAAGGTCAGGATACTTTTCTAGAGCTTTAACTGTAGCATCAATACCATTCATTTCAGGCATTTGTATATCCATAAGTACAATATCCGGTTTATTATCAACCAACAAATCCAAAAAATCTTTCCCATTTGAAGCCTCTGCAATAACTTTTACATATTTAATCTTACTTAAAACTAATTTTAACCCCTTTCGAAATATTTCATGATCATCAACTAAAATTATTTTTATTCCATTTTCCATATTATACCTTTTATGTATTAAATATAGCCTTCTCAAATATTGTAAATATCATTTAATAAATTGAGATTATAGTTCTATACTTATATCAATTTTAAAACCCTTACCTATTGCACTTTCAAATTTATATGCCCCATTTATTGATTTTATTCTACTTATTATATTTCGCAATCCCATTCCTTTATGTTCTAAAATCATTATTTGATCAATATCAAAACCAATCCCATCATCATCAAAATACATTATCACTTTATCATTCGATTCTTCTAGAACAACATTAATATTTTTAGCATTAGCATGTTTTAAAGTATTATTAACTAATTCTGTAATTACTCTAAAAAGAATAAGCTCCATATTTTCATCTAAACGATTATCAAAATTAATTTTATCAAATCGGATATTAATTTTATTAGTTTTATTAACTTTTTCAAAAAAAGTATCTAAAGCATTTACTAATCCATATTTAGAAATCGTCATTGGCATTAGATTATTTGATATTTCACGAATTGTACGGATTGATTCATCAATAATAGAATTAACTTCACCAACATATTCATTTCTCTCGTCCAACTGAATAGAAGATGAATTTAATTCATTAACATATAATTTTATGGTAGACAATAAAGGTCCAACACTATCATGCATATCTTTTGCAAATCGAGCTCTTTCTCTTTCTTCAGTTCTAATAACAGTACTTAATATTTCCTTTTCTGTTTCTTTTCTTAAAGTAATATTACGTGCAATACTTAAGAAAAGCTTTTCATTATTATAATCTATTAATCTAGAGATAATTTCAACTGCAATTTTTCTTCCATCCTTTGTTAAATGTTCCGATTCATATGTAAGAAAACCACTTTCTGATATTTTCTTTCTATTACTTCTTACTTGCATAGCATAAGAAGATGTCTTAATATCTGCAATTTTCATTTTTAGAAATTCTTCCTTTGTATATCCCAAATTATTACAACTAGCCTGATTTACTTCGATAATATTTTCATCAATATCTGTAACAAAGATACTATCTCCTGCACTATTAAAAAGTTTACGAAAACGATCCTGTGATTGTTGTAATTTTTCAGTTGTTGATTGTAGTTGTTTTTTAGAAATATTAAGTTCTTTAAGATAATTATATATTCTATCAGCAGTAAGCAAATACAAGATTACCAACATCAAAATAATAGAACTAAAAGCAACAATAGATGATGTAAAAATTGTATTTCGAACAAACACTTTGTTTTCAGCCTTAATATCCAAAGTCGCAACAACAAACAATTCAAAATCTTCAAAATATCGACAAACAGCTAACTTTTCTACATTATTATATCTATAAGTAAATGGTTGTGTAACATTACTCACAACAGTATTAAATAATACACTATCTTTCCAATTTTGACCGGCAATCTGGGGATGAACAATAATATTACCATTTTTATCAAAAACAACTGGATAACCAGTTTTTCCAATTTTTATATCTTCGAGTACAGATCTCAATTTTTTCAAATCTTTTTCCTGATTCCCCACATATAAAATCCCGACAATCTCATCCTTATACCAAATAGGCTCGTATGCAGTTATATACCAATCATTTACTACATAAGCCCTTCCATAATAGATCTCTCCATTCTCAATTGCCTGTACTACAAGAGATGAATTTGAGATATATGAATTAACAGCCCGACTACCATCAAGATTTAGTACATTTGTTGAAATTCGCACATAACCACTATCAACTTTCTGAAAAATAGTCGCTGTTCCTCCTAAAAGCGACTTAATACTATCAACAAACACAAAACTCTCGCTCAACAATTCTCCGTCTAGATACCATTCGTAGATATCTTCTTCATATGTTTGATTATTAACCTGATTTTTAATTTGAATCGGTTTCCTTTTTTTAGTAATATAAAAATCTTTGCCCATAAAATAATTATGTGCGACATTAAGATTTATCTTAACTTTTTCCAGCTTTAATTGCCTCTCTCTCTCAAACATTTTAGTAATTGTTTCTACTTCGAGAGTAAGGCTATTTTCAAGCTGTTCATTAAAAGTTCTAATAGAGCTATTTATAAATAATAATGTTACAATAGTTGTTATAATTATTATCAATGCCGCTATAGGTAAAAACAAACGAAGTTTTAATCTAATTCGCGACTCTCTATTATTCATATCACTACAAAAGTATTTATTGATTACAAATTTAATCTTTTTTAAGGAATAGAAATAAATAATGATGAACTTTTAAAAGAAACACGCAGCATAAAAACCAAATACCACGTGTTTCAATAAAGCTATTATTATATAACGTGAGCTATATACAATTAAAAATCTCTGTGACTCGTTTAAGAATCCCGTTTACTTTTGCAATAGTAAGTCCATAATTAGTAATTGGAATATTTTTACTTGTAAAATAATCAATTCTACTTTGGATCTGTTTAGCTGTTGCAACACAACCACCGCACTGAATCACTAAAGCATATTTATCCACAGTTTTAGGTATATTATCTACACCTGAACTAAATTCAAAAAAGAGTTTTTTTCCTGTATATTCTTGTAACCATTTTGGAATCTTATACCTGCCAATATCTTCGCAACTAATTTGATGAGTACATGATTCAAGAATTAATATATTGTCATTTTCTTTTAATGAATCAATTTTTTTTGTCCCTTCTATATATTTATTGATATCTCCTTTTAAGCGTGCAAACAAAATACTAAAACTAGTTAAAGCCCAATCTTTAGGTATATTTTGTTCTACATAATCAAAAACCTGACTGTCAGTTACAGTTAAATCAGGTTTTATACCTAGTTTTAAAAAGTCACAAAGTTCTGTTTCTTTTACAGACATAAAAATACAATTTTTATCTAGAATATCTCTCCAAGCCATAACTTGTGGTAAAATCATCCTACCCTCCGGAGCTTCAGAGTCTATTGGATTTACAAGTAACACTATATCCTTTGGCTTAATAATATCAGCAAATAGAGATGGTTTAACAAATGAACTTTCAGGTATTTTAGTTTTAATCGCCTCAATAATTTCTTCTCTATTTACAAAATTAACAGATGAAAATTCCAAAACCTTTTCACTAGTCTCTTTTTTTATATCATTTATAGTATTTTCCTTAATAGAAGCAATATCAGATTTATTGTGTATAATAATATAAGGAATAGAAAACTCATTAAATTGTTTTATTTGATTTATCTCTATATCATCAAAAGAATTATCGGCAATCACTAAAACTGCCAAATCTATATTTTTAATTACATTATTAGTTTTCTCAATTCGTTTTATCCCTAACACTCCTTCATCATCAATTCCTGCTGTATCAATCAATATTACAGGACCTATGCCAAATATCTCTGTGGTTTTTTTAACTGGATCTGTTGTAGTTCCCGGATAATCAGAAACGATTGCGACATCTTGACCAACTAGAGCATTGATAAATGAACTCTTACCATTATTCCTTTTGCCAAAAATTCCAATATGTGGTTTTAAATCATTTCCTCTTTTCATAATTAAATTAGTTTTTTAAAAACACAAAATCCGAACAAAAGAGGGAGATAATTTAGAAATAATATTAGGAGTTTTTTTGAGTATAGAAAAACTAAGGAGTTTTTGATATTTATAAAATTGTGCCTAAGCATTGAAATGAATTGATATTTTTGCACTATAATTATCATGTTTTCTATCTCTGTATCGGATTTTGTGTTTTTAAAATGTTTATAAATTAAAAATATAAATCTCTTTCACCATTTTTAATCCTATCTATTCGAGATTTAATCTCTTTTATGTCTCTGTACTTTTTAATATCTTCAAGATTTTTTTGAATAACTTCCCAGCCTTTTTGCGCTGTTGATTTCGGAGCATAATCAACAAGATACTCTGATAAAGTTAATATCGCATTTGCAGAACAGAATCTTTTAATAAAACCTGGTACTGAAAACTCCATAAAATGTTCTCCTGTCCTACCTAAACGATAACATGCAGTACAAAATGATGGCAAATAACCTTCATCTAACAATTCATCAATAACTTCATTTAGTGATCTATTATCATTTATTAGAAATTGTTCCTTATTCAGATTCTGATTTTTCTTAAATTTCTCTGCATAAGCTCCTATTTCAATTTTTGTTCCAGCATCAACCTGAGAGCAGCCATATTGTAAAACTTCTTTACGAATTTTTTCCGGTTCTCTGGCAGTTAATATCAAACCTGTATATGGTACAGCCAAACGTAATATTGCTACTATTCTAGTAAATTCTTCATCATTAACAATATGTTTATATTTTTCATTTTCATCATTTAGTGCTTTCTGAATTCTTGGAAAGGATATGGTATGAGGTCCGACATTATAGCAAGCTTCAAGATGATTTGTATGACGTACTAATGATAAAACTTCAAATCTCCAATCATCTAATCCAAACAAAGCTCCAATTCCAACATCATCAATACCAGCTTCCATTGCTGTATCCAAGGAGGTAAGACGATAATTATAATCAGCCTTTTTACCTGATAGATGATACTCTTTATATGTTTCAGGATGATAAGTCTCCTGAAATATTTGAAATGTACCAATTCCAGCTTCTTTAACTTTTTTAAATCCATCAAAATCAAAAGGTGCAGCATTAATATTTACTCTTCGAATCTCTCCATTTCCATTCTTAATACTGTATACATGTTTTACAGTTTCTGCAATATAGTCAGCACTATAATTTTTGTGCTCACCAAATACCAAAATTAATCGTTTTTGACCATTTTGTTCAAGAGCAATAACATTTTCTTCTAATTCTTCAGGACTAAGCGTTATACGTGTGGCATTAGCATTTGAAGTTCTAAAGCCACAATACTTACAATTATTACTGCAAAGATTTCCAACATATAAGGGAGCAAACAAAACAATTCGATTACCATAAATTTTTTGCTTTAGCTCTTTAGCACCTTCTTTTATCAATTCGACAAATTCAGGCTTATCAGCTTGAACAAGCGTTGCAACTTCAGCTAAATTAAGCCTTTCCTTATTAAGAGATTTAGCAATTATTCTTTTTATCTCCTCTTCGGTAAGTTTTGCATGATTAATAAAGTCCCATATTTCCTCAGAATCTATAAATCTCTGGAGTGGTTTATCTTCTATCTTATATTTCTGTGGTTTAAAAATCATAGCTAAATATTTTACAATACATTACTTTGTGTCATTATTAACTATAGGAAGATAAACAATAAATTTACTCCCAACATCAGGTTTACTATCAAGATGTATTCGTCCATTATTTAATTCAACCATTTTCTTTACAATTGATAAACCTAATCCGCTTCCAGTTACGTTTTTAGTTTTAGCATTTTTTATCCGAACAAATTCCTGAAAAAGATTTTCTTGTTCATCTATACTCATTCCTATCCCAGTATCTTCTACCGATATTTTTGCATAGCCATCATTTTCTATAATATCGACAAAAACTTCTCCATCATCTTTATTGTATTTTACGGCATTAGACACCAAATTGTTTAAAATAATTTCAACTTCTTCTTTATCGGACTTAATCCAACAAGTTTTATTACCAGAAATGTTTAATTTTACATGTTTTTGAATTGCGGCAGGCTCCATAGTTGCCATAGCAATTTTTGCAATCTCGACAACATCAACTTTAGATATTTCTCTATTCTTTTTTCCTGACTCAAGTTTAGTTAAATCCAAAAGATCAAATATCAAAGTACGCATACCTTTAATTCTCTCAATTGAACGATCAATCATAACCTTATAATCATCTATAGAATCTCCAACTTGTTTATCCTGCATAATTTTTAGGTAACCTTCAATTGCATTTATAGGAGATTTTAACTCGTGAGAAAGAACAGAAAGAAACTGAAACCTTATTTCTTTTCCTTCTTTCTTCATTTTACGAGTCATCCTTTGTAAATAAAGACGTTTAGTAATATCTTCAATTGCAGATTTTAATTCCTGAGGAGTAAATGGTTTTGGAACAAAATTATATGCTCCATTATTAGTTGCTTTAACAGCAAGTTCTAATGATGCATAACTAGTAATCATCATCACTAATGCGTCATATTGCTTTTTGTTTATATATTCCAAAACCTCAATCCCATCAATACCAGGCAATTTATTATCAAGTAAGATAATATCAACTTCATTATTTTCAACAATTTCTATAGCTCTTTCACCTGTTTCTGCTTCAATTAGTTTAAAATCGAAATCATCATTCAAGAAAGGATAACTAACAGTAAAGTTTCTCAAAATGCGTTGAATTCCACTACGAATACCTGGTTCATCATCAACAATTAAAATCTTTAAAGTTTCCATAACTATACTTTTAAAAGTTTGTTTATTTCTCTATGTAATTGATCTGATCTTATTCCTTTTTCAAGATAAAGATCTGCTTTTATCCATTTCCGTTCATCATCAGTATCAAGAGAAAACACCATTCCAGTATCAGCAGTTACAGCAGTAGCAAGAATAATAGGAACATCCGGATATTTATTCTTCATTTTATAACTAAGAATAAAACCACTATCTTTATTTTCCATCATTAAATCAACAATTGCTAAATCTGGTTTTGTGTTTTCAATTATCTCTTCCCCTTCTTTTTGTCCATCTGCAATAATAGTATTAAATCCAAAACTCTCAACCTGAATTTTCAACTGATTTGCGTAATCTACATCATCATCTACAATTAAAATTGTCTTGTTCATCTTGTCTTTCATAATTATATATTTTTAAATTTATTCATTACATTAATTCTTTGGAATATCAATAATAAAAGAGGTACCTGTAGGCCCATTTTCAGCTTTATCATTTGTAACAATATCTATTTTCCCATTATGCATTTTAACAATCCCATATACAAGTGGCAATCCCAAACCAGTTCCTTTACCCATTTCTTTAGTTGTAAAGAATGGAGTAAATAATTTTTCCATATTTTCTTTAGGGATACCCACACCAGTATCAGAAATAGTAATTTTAACTTTATCTTCAGTTTCCGATAATTTAACACCTAATATACCTCCTTTAGGCATAGCTTCAATAGCATTTTTTTCAAGATTTATAAGTACCTGCATCATCTGATCCTGATCAATCATTACAAAATAATCTGAAATTTCTAATTTAAGGTCGAGACTTATCTCTTCGGGTATTATAAGAGCTTCAAAACTATGTTTAATAAAATCTCTAATATCTGTTTTTTGCTTTTTCACATTGTTCTTTCTGGCAAAATTCAATAAACCACCCACAATTTTTTTACATCTTGCTGTTTGTTCAACAATTAATTCCAAATCTTCATACATTGGGTCATTTTTTGCTACCTCCTCTTTGAGTATATTACTATACATTGTAATAACACCCAACGGATTATTGATTTCATGTGCAATCCCAGCCGAAAGTTGTCCCATATTTGCCAGTTTTTCTGACTGTTTTAATGCTTGTCTTGCATCTGCCAAACTTTCATTTGACTGATTCAATTCCTGTATAGATTTATGCAATTTCTCAATTGTGTATGGTAAACACATCTCAATTTCTGCCAATCCCTGTATTATAGCAATTGCATGCTCTCTACAGGTCGCATATCCACAAGCACCACAATCTAAATAATCAGATTTATCATGTTTACCCATATTTCTCAACACAGCTAAAATTTCTTTTTCGTCAGGTTGCACAACTCTTCTATCAAGAGGCTTAAAGGATTGTGATAAATCAATATTTTTAAATTCTTCAAATTCTTTTGACCATGCTTCATGATCAAAATCTCTGAATTTTTGTTGAACATAATCCCTAATTTTAGTACGCTTAAGATATCTGTCATTTTTTTCAGTCATACCAGGTCCCATGATGCAACCTTTACAGCATAATAATTCCATATATTTACAATTAAGCTTACCATTCTCAAATTCAGAGATTATTTCTTTAAAATTATTTTGCCCTGAAGCATTAATAATTTCTCCCTCCATTATATTATCAGTTTTGTTTATTGTTTGCAATAAACCTCTTGACACTGCAAGAACAGACCCTTTCCCTGCCTCAGGAGAATCAAACCTCATCATTTTACTATTTTCAGGCTTTATATTATACCTAGCAAATAGCTCTCTTAATTCTTTATATGTAATTACTTCGTCAACTTCATCAGATTCTGCTTTTTTGGCAATACAAGGTCCAATAAATACAACTTTTACATCATTACCATATTTCTTTTTAACAACTCGACTTGTAGCTACCATCGGCGAAACTATAGGAGCAAGATTTTTAACTAAATAGGGATGATAATGTTCAACATAAAAAACAATTGATGGACAATCAGATGATAAATAACTTACCCCATTATCATTTTCAATAAGTTCTTTATATTTTGGTGCTATTAAATCTGCTCCAAATCCTACTTCGACAACTTTTGCAAATCCTAATTTCTTAATCATACCAACCAAGTATTGGTAATCAGGAATTTCTGTAAATTCTGCAGGAAAACTAGGTGCAATAATAGCAATTACTTTATTTTCGGAACTTAGTAATTTTTCTGTGGCAGAGCTGCAATCAAGGAACACTTTTGCCCCCTGACTGCAGACTCTAACACAATTACCACAGCCTATACATTTCTCATTTATTATTTCAGCTTGGCCATTAATTATTCGAATAGCTTTGACTGGACACTCTCTCACACAAGTATAGCAAACACGACACTTATCCTTTACTGTAATTACTAAACTATTTCTTTTTATATGTCCCATAATTAAATGTCCAACTTAATTTCAATTATATTTATTTCAACACCTTTCTTTGACAATACTCGGTATGCAATAAATCATGACTAACATGACTTAAAGGTTCACCTAAAAACTCTTTATATAATTCAATAATTTCCGGATTTGAGTGAGATGTTTTCACTTCCTCAGTTTTATCAATATTATATAGTAATTGCATTCTTGCCTTTAGTTGTTCTTCAGTAGTCCCAATATGCTGACCACCACCATTAATACAACCTCCAGGGCAAGCCATTATTTCTATAAAATGGATATCTTTTCGCCCTTCACGTATTTCATCTAATAAGATACTCGCATTTTTTAATCCATTAACCACAGCAATTCCAAGTTCTAAATCACCAATTTTAACTTTTGTTTCTTTACGACCTTCAAGTCCTCTGATTTCATCTATTGTATAATTCTTCAGTTCTTCACCTGTAAGTTTAAAATATGCAGTACGTATAGCTGCCTCAGTCACACCACCACTTACACCAAACAATTTTCCTGCAGAACTTCTAAAACCATGAGGAGAATCAGCTGCTTCGGGTTCAATATTATGAACATCCACCCCCATTGTTTTAACAAACTGACTAAATTCACGTGTAGTTAATACTGCATCTACGTCAGAATATCCATTTTTAGTCATTTCTTCTCTTTGAGCTTCGAATTTTTTTGCAGTACAAGGCATAATAGAAACCGAGTAAATATTTTCCGGTTTCACATTACTAATTTTAGCCCAATATGATTTAATAACAGATCCTAACATTTGTTGTGGAGACTTACAAGAAGAAATATGCGGAAGCATATCAGGATAAAACTCTTCTGCAAATTTTATCCATGCAGGACAACAACTTGTCATCATAGGTAAAACTCCATTATTTGTAACCCTATGGATAAGTTCGGCAGACTCTTCCATAATAGTTAAATCGGCAGAGAATGAAGTATCAAAAACATAGTCAAATCCAATTTTACGAAGAGCAGTATTCATAATTCCATTTGCATCTGTTCCTGCTTTCATATTAAACTCTTCAGCTAAAGATACAGATATTGCAGGAGCATATTGCACAACTACTACTTTTTTAGGATCATTTAGTGCTAACTGAATCTCACCAAAGTGATTTTTCTCACTTAAAGCACCTGTAGGGCAAACAACAACACACTGTCCACAATTTACACAACTTGAAGTATTTAAACCTTTATTAAAAGCTGTACCAATGACAGATTTACTTCCCCTATTTATAATATCAATAGCAGAAACACCCATCATTTCTTCACAAACTCTCACACATCTTTCACACAAAATACACTTATTAGGATCCCGCACAATACTAGGGCTAGAACGATCCATGTGATAATCATTTTTTATTCCAATGATTCTTCTTTCTCTTACATTTAAGTCTTCTGCTAACTTTTGTAATTCACAATTCCCATTTCTAGAACAATACAAACAATCATCCGGATGATTTGAAAGCAATAATTCTACAATAGTTTTTCGTGCTTCGATAACACGAGGAGAATGAGATTTAATTTTCATCCCATCTTCAACTGGTTGTGAACACGAAGGTATAAGACGACCAGTTTTTTCATTTTCCACAACACAGATTCGACATGCTCCCGTTGGAAAAGAATCCTTTAAATGACAAAGCGTTGGGACTTTTATCCCATTCCTTGTTAATGCGTCAAGAACAGTTTCACCTTTAACTGCTTCAACCTTTTTATTATTTATTTCAATGTAAATACTCATGATAATCAAATTAAATATTAGACAATTTCAATTGCATTAAATTTACAAGCCTCAGCGCAAGTCCCACATCCGATACACTTATCTTCAACAATAAAATGAGGAGTTTTCTTTGCACCAATAATTGCACCTGTTGGACATTTCTTCGCACAAACAGTACAGCCTGTACATGCATCCACATTAATTTTAAATACTCTCAAATTAGTACAAACACCAGCAGGACATTTTTTATCATATATATGCGCATCATACTCATCTTTAAAATATCGCAAAGTACTCAATACAGGATTTGGAGCTGACTGTCCTAATCCACAAAGAGATGTTTCTTTTATTACTTTTGCTAATTTTTCTAGCTGTATTACACTTTTAAATCTATCTAAAGCTTCGTTTCCTTTTGGATTTGTAGGTTTAGATGTAATACTTTCAAGAATTTCAAGCATTCTTTTTGTTCCTTCACGACAAGGTATGCATTTACCACAAGATTCTCTTTGTATAAAATCCATAAAGAACTTAGCAACATCAACCATACATGTATCTTCATCCATTACAACCATGCCACCAGATCCCATCATAGCTCCCACTTCTAATAATGAATCATAATCTATAGGAATATCTAAGTTTTGTTTAGTAATACACCCTCCTGATGGTCCACCAATTTGTACTGCTTTAAATTCTTTACCATTTGGAATTCCTCCGGCAATATCAAAAAGGACTTCACGAATTTTGGTTCCAATAGGAATTTCAACTAATCCAGTCAAACTTATTTTTCCAGACAAAGCAAATACTTTTGTCCCTTTGCTTTTTTCTGTACCAATAGTTATAAATTCATCTTTCCCCATTTCCATAATACCAGGGATATTTGATAATGTTTCTACATTATTTATCACAGTTGGTTTTCCAAAAAGGCCACTTGTTGTTGGAAATGGAGGTCGAGGTCTTGGCATTCCTCTTTTACCCTCAATACTATGAATAAGAGCTGTTTCTTCTCCACAAACAAAAGCCCCTGCACCCATTTTAACTTTAATATTAAAATCAATACCAGTATTAAAAATATTCTCACCCAACAAACCATACTCTTCAGCTTGTTTTATAGCAATTTTTAATCTATCAATTGCCAAAGGATATTCGGCTCGAATATATACATATGCCTTGGTTGCTTCGATAGCATATGCTGCAATTACCATTCCTTCAATTAACCTATGAGGGTCTCCTTCAATAACAGCTCTATCCATAAACGCTCCAGGATCACCTTCGTCAGCATTACAAATTAAATATTTTTGATCACTTTTTTCTTTATTTGCAAATTTCCATTTCATTCCTGTCGGAAAACCTCCACCACCACGACCACGTAAACCAGAATCTAAAATAATCTGACAAACTTCTTCACTTTTATAATTCCCAATAACTTTAATGATATTTTTATAGCCTCCCCTTGCAATATACTCATTAATACTAACCGGATCAACAACTCCACAATTCTTAAGAACAATTCTTTTTTGCTTCACAAAAAATGGATGTTCATTAATATCTCTTATCCCTTCCCATTCTTTACTATTTTGATTCTTAAATTGACCTAAAATATCTTTTTCAGGTAATTTAAAATTAAATACATCATCTAATAAAGTATCAACTTTATCTTCTGTAACATGTTCAAAAGAAATTCTGTTATAACCAGGCAATTGCACATCTAATATTGGTTCTGATGAACATAAACCAATACAGCCTGTCTTTATAATTCGCCCATTAATGTTGTGATCTTTTAGATATGTTTCAACTTTCTCAAATGTTTTACCAGCCCCTGCTCCTAAACCGCAAGTACCTGTTCCAACATATAAAATAGGTTCATCTGTTAATACATTTTTATAACGAGATATTTTATCAATCAATTGATCATCTTTTGAATTTGATGAATAATCTCTCAAAACCTCATCTACAAAAAATTCCTTTTCTATATTTGTACTTTTTTCCATAATTAATCGGCTTTATTTCTATAGTTTTCTACAATACCCTTAATTGATTCCTTTGTTACTTTAGCATGAAAGTTCCCATTTACACATATTACAGGAGCCAACCCGCATGCTCCAATACAAGCTACAACTTCTATACTAAACATCTTGTCTTTTGTTGTATCTCCAGCTTTTATTTCCAATATTTTCTCCAACTCCTCCAACACTGTTGCAGACCCTAAAACATGACATGCTGTTCCTCTACAAACCTGTATGTGATATTTACCCTGAGGCTTAAATCTAAATTGATTGTAGAAGGTTGCTACTCCATAAATTTTACTTGTGGGCATATTTAAATATTCGCCTACTTCTACAATCAATTCCTCTGA
Source organism: uncultured Bacteroidales bacterium (assembly GCA_964448235.1). Classification (GTDB taxonomy): domain Bacteria; phylum Bacteroidota; class Bacteroidia; order Bacteroidales; family ML635J-15; genus Bact-19. Next base: position 29,831 of record CAYUWD010000004.1, read on the forward strand.
TAAATACCCATTAGCTTCTTGCACATCCTGTAAAATTGGAATCAGATTATCCTGACTAGCTGTTGGATACTTTGAAAAAACATCTTTTACTTTTGCTTCCATAATTATTATTTATTTTTTTATAAGTAAGTAGCAGATAAACTGCTACTTACTTAATAATATTATTTTAATAACCTTTTAACTTCTGGTAATAGCTTATCAGCACTTGTAGGTTTTGCTAAGAAACCACCTACAGGAAATAATATTGATTTACCATCTTGAGTTCTATAATCAATTGCTGCTGTCCCATCTGTAATGTTTTTCACAAGTAGTACTTGTAAATCTTTATAATTCGGATCTTTTCTAAACTCTCTTGCCATATCCACCACTGATGCTTTTGTTGTAGTTAATACATCTATAGAAGTTTGCATTAAAAATGGAATATCCTTTAAATCAGGATTGTTATACATTTCATTTGCAAGTTCAAATCCCTCATAATGAGTAGTCATCATTACATCCAAAATAGCTAGATTTGGCTTTTCGTTTCTTAATAATTCAATACCTTCTTCTTTACTTGATGCTGAAATCACTTCGTAGCCCTCTTTTGTTAAGATAGCATTAACAACGTTTATTACATCAATGTCGTCGTCTACGATTAAAATTTTCTTTGTTGTTTCCATAACTCATAATTTTTTATTGTTAGTAATTGTGTTTAATAATCTTTTAAAGAACCTTGATATTGTAAAGGTAATTCAACACAACAATTAAAAACAGGTAGGGTTTTCCCTTTTTAATACGATAAAATCAAGAAGGAATACTCACAAAAACCAGTAAAAAAAGGAAGGGTTTTAATAGTAAAATATTACTATACAAAAACACAAACAAATCATAACAACCTAGGATAGTGACTTTTAAGAAATAAATAAACAAATATTATATTACATATTATTTTACCGTTATTTAATTAACAGTAGATTCCTAAAAATTATCAAAAAAGAAAATTTATGCTTTTTTAAACTTGAATTAATTATATCTATTTCTTCCAGACAAACGCTTTTAGCTTTGAAATAAATTCGGAATTTACTCTTTGTGTAGTAAATGCTATTGTCTATTTTGCAACTCAAAATATTTAATAAAATATCTATTTATCAATAATTATTGTACAGTATTACCCACTAAACCAATTCTAGATATCATAAAACTTACAATTTTCATACTTACATTCCTTATTATCTAAATTAAAATTGCATACAAAATCACGCATTAGTATAGTAGTGTTTAGATATTTTTTCATGAAGTTAACAGCAGTTTCAATTGCAATAAAAGTATTTCTTTTACAACATCTTGGTCCACCTGCATTTGCAATATTATTAAGTGTTTCTGAAGTAATTTTATTTGCTAAAGAATATTCTTTTTCAGAAACAGGTGTAGCATTTAAAATGATACTCATAAAAATCCCATTTCCTATTCCTGCTCCACAAGCTCCATAAAACCCACAAAAACCTCCTAAAACATTTGCTGCCCTCTTTCTGGCTTTTTTTAAAGCTCCTTTTAGTTTTTCTGATTGTCCATTTAGAGAATAAATAGTTGTCAACAATACCGCAGGCACAAGAAAATGATGCTCTGGGCCATGCATATTAATTGATTTATGCCTTAATATTTGTGAAATAATTTCGAAAGGAGATTCCAATTTAGTATTTAAACAAAATTGTTCGATAAAATCATATGCATTCATTTGATGACATTGATCACAGATAAAATGACCATTCACACAATTAGCATTAGAATCATACTTATTACCACAAACACTACAAATCATTTCGTTAGAATTTGTATAATACTTTAAATCCTCACCACATATTAAACAACCAAAGTTTGACATACTTTTTATTGTAAAATTATTCAATTTATTAAATGAGATTTATTTATTTATCCAATTTTATACAAAATACTATTCTTTTATTAACCTTACTTCTGTTCTACGATTTTTTGCTTTCCCTTCTGGAGTAGTATTATCTGTAACTGGTTGTGTTTCACCATAACCCTTTGCTTGAATTCTAGTTGATTTTATTCCTTTTTTTATCAAATAATTTCTTACCGTTTCTGCTCTTCTTTGAGACAAATCAAGATTATCTTCATCTGAACCAACATTATCTGTATGACCAGATATTTCGACAATTGTAGTTTTCTTTAAACTCAAATATTCAAATAACTCATCAAGTTCCTTATAGGATTCTTGTTTAAGGCTAGCTTTTCCTGTATCAAAATACACATTATCCAAAGTAAAAAGTTTAGGCATCTCTATTTGTATATCAATATTAAAAGATAAGCCGATTTGATTTGGTTTTAAGGCAGGTATCTCAAATTCAGTATAGTATTTTTCCTCATTAAATCCTTTAATTTTAATAACATAGTTTTGATTATATGGTAATTCAACAGAAAATTCACCATTATCATTACTAACTGCCATAAAAATTTTCTTCGAATTAGAATTCTCAAAGATTATTGTTTCTCCTATTTTAATATTATTATTAAAATCTGTAACCTTACCATCAATACGTGCTTTTGTATTAGAATTATTATCCTGAGCATAATTATTTATTATCCCCAATACCATAATAAATCCAATAATAGAGAAAAAGAATTTCATGGGTTTACATTTTAAATTTGTATTTTTCTTAAATCACTTTTCTTGTACCAAGATCATTAATTTATTAAACGAAACCAAAAAGAAATAGTTATGTTTAATCAAAACTTAATAATAAAATCATCTGCATCTTTCAAAACAGGAAATTTTTCCTGAAATTGTCTTTGTGCATTAAAGTCAAGACTCGAATAAATTAAAGTTTCTTTATTATCTTCTGCATATGCTAAAGTTTTACCCTTATAATCAATAATACAAGAACCGCCATCATAAGCAATCTGATTAGCATCTACACCAATTCGATTAGCAGCAATAACATAAGATTGATTTTCTATTGCCCTTGCTCTTAATAGTGTATCATAAATATAACGACGATTACCTGGCCAGTTGGCAATAAATACTATTGCATCATAATCGTTACGATTTCGACTCCAAACAGGAAATCTTAAATCATAACAAATTTGCAATAAAAATCTTACCCCTTTATAATCAGCAATAACCCTATCTTGACCATAGGTAAACATTTTTGCTTCTCCTCCAATCTTAAATAAGTGTCGCTTATTATATTTTATGATTTTGCCATCTGGTTTTACAAAGACAAATGAATTATAAAACTTTTTATTCTCAACAATAATCAAAGATGCACATACAATAAGATTTTTCTTTTTAGCGATATTTTTAAGAAAATCGACAGACTCTCCATCAATTTGTTCTCCAAAAGCTTCAACATCATTAGTAAATCCAGTATTAAACATTTCAGGTAAAACAAGAATATCTATATCTTGAATTTCTATAAGCATGTCGTTAATTCTGTCAAAATTCTTAGATGGATTTTGCCAAACAATATTATTCTGTATGACTGCAATATTAATTTTACTCATACCCTGTTTCAAATTTACCTTTATGAATTCCCTGTAGACCTATATAATTTCTTTTTAATCTTTCCATTATTTGTTTATCATCACCTGACATATCTAATATACCCAGTATTCCCATTTTTCTATTTTCACAATCAAGATATCCCATTAAAACAGGGACATTTGCAGATTTAGCTATTCGAATAAATCCTTTTTTCCAATTTTTTGTTTTTTTGCGTGTCCCTTCTGGTGTAATAACAAGATAAAATCTATTTTTTGTTTCATTAAAATGTTCTATAGATTGATTAGTTATGCCTGTTTTCCTACCTCTATCAACAGGAATTCCACCCATACTTTTTAGAATAGGACCAAAAGGCCAAAAAAAGACTTCTTTTTTTATTAAAACTGTTGGTTTTAATCCATGAGCTGCAAAATAAATTTTCCCCAAAACGAAATCACGCATACTCGTATGAGGTGCCATTATCACAACTGCCTTCTTAACATCAGGAAACTCATTAAATTCCCATCTGAAAATTTTCAAATATAATTTAGCACATATCTTACCCATCACTCAATATTATTTCAATCTTATGATTTTTACTCAAGCTTTCTATTACATTATCAAATTGTGATGATCTTATCGAAAAAACAATACTACAATTCTCTAAGAAAGTTTGATTTATTATTTTTGCACCTTCATTATTAAGCGACTTCATTACAAAATTCATATCATCATAAGCAAATTTAACTTCAGCTGATTCAGTAACAAACTCTTCAATAATTTTAGCATTATCTAAAGCATCTCGAGCAGCCGATTTATATGCATTTATTAAGCCTGGTACACCCAACTTAGTACCTCCAAAATATCTAACCACAACTATAAGAATATTTGATAATTCAAATGAACGAATTTGCCCCAAAACAGGCATTCCAGAGCTATTGGGTGGTTCTCCATCATCACTTGCACGATAAATTTGTTTTTCTGCTCCTAATACAAATGCATAAACATGATGTCTGGCATCATAATATTTTTTTCGTAAATTTTGTTGAATTTCTTTAATTTTCTGTTCACAATTTACCGGAAAAGCAAAAGCATAGAATTTGCTCCCTTTTTCCGAATAAAACCCAGAAGATTCTGTTTCTATAGTATAAAATGCATCTGTTTTCATAACATATCTGCAATTGTAAGCAAAATTATTGTTATAACGGAAAGAACAATCCCTGATATATTAAGTTTTGATAATTTTTCTTTAAAGAACAAGGTCCCAATTAATACAGTAAGAATAACTATTCCTACATCTACAACTCCATATGTTACAGAATTAGCAAGCAACCCAGAATTCATTGCAAGGAAGATAAAGTAAACTGCACCAAAATTCACAGCGCCCAAAATTAAGCCTAAATACCAAGTCCGCATTTTCATAAACCCTTTATAAGTATTACGTCTAAACAAAACTATTAATAAACCAAATATAAGGGAAACTCCAAAACACGTAGATGTAAAAGTTGAAGACATTTGTGCGTCCACATAGTTTTCCTTTGAAAAAATAAGTAATGAATTATTTACTCCCATACCAATAAATAAAGCAAAAGGTAAGGCCATTACAGCAATGCTATTAACTCTATTTTTTACAGGTTTAACATAAACACTCATGACCACCGCTATAACAGCCATAGCAACAGCAACTATTTTAAGAGCATTTACACTCTCATTATAGGCAATTATAGCAAATGTCATAGGAATAACAACTGACATTTTACTTGCTACAGTTGTTATTGATATACCTGCAGTTTGGGAGGATCGTCCTACGACAAAAAACAAAACAATAAAAAAGAAACCTATAATGATTGCCGAGAAAATAAAATCAGAACTGACAATATCTACCACAGAGAAACTACCATTTATAATAAAACCTAATGTAGCTGCTACAATATAATTTATAACTATTACATTAATTAATGGAATTCTGTACTTATCAACAAATTTAAAGATTACGAAAATCGCAGTTGCAGAAATTATACTTAATATTAACCAAAGCATATAAAAAATAAGGGGCTAAAAGCCCCACATATTACATTTTAAGTCTTTTTTCTATTTCTTCAAGATCTAATCTAAATCGTTTATCTGTTTCGATAAGATTATTTACAGTTTTACAAGCATGTAAAACTGTAGCATGATCTTTCCCACCAATTGATGCTCCAATTGAAGCAAGCGATGCTTTAGTCATACTTTTTGCAAAAAACATTGCAATTTGTCTTGCCTGAACAATTTCTCTTTTACGAGTTTTACTGCTAAGTAATTCAACAGACATTGAAAAATAATTACAAACAACTTTTTGAATATAGTCGATTGAAATTTCTCTTCTTGTACTTTTGACAAGTTTATCTATCATATCCTTAGCCAACTCCATGGTAATTTCTTTTTTATTAAGTGTTGACTGAGCTAATAAAGAAACTAATGCGCCTTCAAGTTCACGAATATTACTTGTTATATGAGACCCAATATATTCAAGAATTTCTTCATTAATAATAATTCCATCTTTATATGTCTTTTTCTTTAATATTTTTATCCTAGTTTCAAAATCAGGTTCCTGCAAATCAGCTGACAAGCCCCATTTAAATCTAGACAACAACCGTTGCTCCATCCCATTAAGCTCAACCGGAGGTTTATCAGATGTTAGCACTAATTGTTTCCCATGTTGATGTAAATGATTAAAAATATGGAAAAAGACTTCTTGTGTTCCTTCTTTCTTTGCAAAATATTGCACGTCATCAACAATCAAGACATCAATCATCTGATAAAAATGAATAAAGTCATTACGATTATTATTACGTGTTGCTTCCATATATTGAGTAAGGAACTTATTCGCATCAACATAAAGAACAACTTTTTCTGGCATCAATTTTTTAACTTCTATTCCTATTGCTTGTGCAAGATGAGTTTTTCCTAAACCCGATCCGCCATACACAAAAAGAGGATTAAACGCAGTTCCTCCCGGATTTTGAGCAACAGCATATCCTGCTGAACGAGCTAAACGATTACATTCTCCTTCAACAAAATTATCAAAAGTATATTCAGGATTTAAGTGTGGATCAACATGTACCTTTTTAATCCCTGGAATAATAAAAGGATTTACAATATTTTTAGTTTCAAAATCCAAAGGCATTTGAACAGGTCTGTTTACCAACTGGGTTTTATCACGTGCAGGTATTTTAACGGTATATGGTTTATCGGAATGGGTATTATTCTCCATTATAACATGATACTCAAGTTTAGCATCAGGTCCAATAACTTTATGTAGAGTCTTTTTTAGTAAGTCAAGAAATTGTTCTTCTATGAATTCGTAGAAAAATGTACTTGGCACCTGTATCGTAAGCACATTTTCTTCAATATCCAATGGAACTATAGGTTCAAACCATGTCCGGAAACTGTTTTTAGGAACATTATCCTTAATGATTTGCAAACATTTAGACCATATCTCTTCACACCTTTTCACCATTTATAAAAATATTTTTAAATTTCACATTGTCTTTAAAAAGCGCAAGTTTCACTTTTTTTTTTGAAGAAAAAAATGAAAATGCTATTGTTTTTTAAAAAATTTCGTTTAAGCAACTACAATTATTTACATACAAACCACAGTTTCTACACTCCACAATATACTTAAAATCAATCTATTAGAAAGCTATGTTTATTTTTCCACATCCAACTTTAGCGCCTAACTTTATAAGTCATAAAAATAGTAATAAATATTTGTACTCAAAACATTTTTTGGTTTTTTTTTGGGTTTTTTTATTTCGTTGGAATAAAACCTACATTATCAGTAAATAAGCAGCATTATTTATATAATTAGTTAAAGCATAATACTGTAGAATAATGTACCTCAATATGTTGTATAACTATTATAATTTACATATACAATTATTCTAATTTACTTTTATAATAAAAATAGAAATCATTCTTCCTTTTTTCAGTATTTACAATCCATTCTGGTTCTATAAAGACAGTTGTATCGTTTCCAAATATTGTAAGCTTTATAATCATTGATTCAAAATCCTTAGGCTTGTTATTTAATTGAAGTGCTTTTTTATTAAAAATCAACAAACAGTCTCCCTCTGAAATGGTAAACTCATATAAACAACCATCTTTTGTTTCACAAGATACCATAATAATGTTTTCCGAAGTGTTTTTTAAATAAAAGTTATTGTCAATTAACAAAGCTCCTGTTCCAATAAAAATTATTGAAATAGCAAATAAAACCCAAAGAATAATTTTAAATTTCTTTTTCATATCTTTTAATAATACACTAAGATAAAATATTAATACAAATAAATAAATATTTATGCTTAAGATTTCTAAAAAAAATTGTAATTTTCGGAATATAATAAGACTATCAAAAATAAATTAAACTAATTAATGAAAACGATATGTGTATTTTGTAGTTCTAGTGATGATTTAAAAAAAGAATATTACAATCTTGCTAAAGATTTAGGAATACTTTTAGCTAAAGAGCATTATTCTTTAATTCATGGTGCTGGAAGCATCGGTCTTATGGGTACTCTTATGCAAACAGCCTCAAAATTAGGTGTAAAAATAACTGGTGTAGTTCCAGAAAGGTTAAATAGAAAAAATATTGTTAACGATAAATATCAGAAACTTATCATAACACCAGACATGAAAGAACGTAAAGAATATATGCGAAAAAATTCTGATGCATTTATAATACTACCTGGTGGATTTGGAACTATTGAGGAACTTATGGAGACCTTAACCTTAAAACAACTAAAATATCATAGTAAACCAATAGTAATAATAAATTATAATGGATTTTATGACAATCTCATAAAAATGTTTGACGTACTTTATTACGAAAATTTTACTAATAAATCTTACAAAAATCTTTACTATATCTGTGATAACACAAAAGATGCTATTGATTACATAAAAAACTATGTTCATACTAATATTTACGATAAATATTTACGTGAATGAATAATCTTAAAACTATATATTAATGAAAAACCATTTCCCAAAAGAGATTTATTTAACCAGAACACGTAAACGTGAAATTGATATTCGTGGAGATTTCTTTCGGGATCAAACTGCAATTATTCATTCTACTGCTTTTCGCAGATTAAAAAATAAAACTCAAGTATTTTTTGCTCCAGAAAATGATCATATCTGTACTCGTATAGAACATGTGCTACATGTAGCTACAATTGCTGCAACAATTTGTAAAGGCTTAAACTCTCATGGATGGAATTTAGATATCGATATGGCATACGCTATTGGACTAGGACATGATTTAGGACATACTCCATTTGGACATGCCGGAGAAATGGCATTAAACAAAATACTTGGTGGGAACAATGCATTTATCCATGAAATAAATTCATATAGACAAGTACAATATCTTGCAAATAATGGACTCGGATTAAACCTATGTTATGGAGTCAAAGATGGTATAATATGTCATAATGGAGAAAAAGATGAACAAATATTAAAACCTACAAAATCATTAAACGAACTTGACGAAATAAAAAACAGAAAAGTTATCCCAACATCCTACGAAGGATGCATAATGCGCTTTTCTGATAAAATTGCTTATCTGGGTAGAGATATCGAAGATGCCTTTGTTGCAGGATTTATTACAGATCAAGACATCCCTAAAGATGTAAAAAATCTTTTAGGAGATAGAAATGGTCAAATAATTCAAACTCTTATTGTTGACATAATTAACAATTCTGCACACAAAGATAGCATTGGTTTTTCTGATGAAACTTTCGAAATGGTTACAAAATTAAAACATTTTAACTACAAAAATATATACGGACATCCAGAATTAAGAAAATATGATGTTTTTTGTGACAGAATAATAAATAATCTTTTCGAATATACTTTTGAATTATTATCTAAAATCGGTTTTGAATTTGAAAGATATTCTTCATCCGGAATTGAATTAGATAAAAATTTTGGAGAATACCTAAAAGGACAATATAATTTTTACAACAAAAGCAATGACAGTAAAGAACAGATAATAACAGATTACATTTCGGGGATGACTGACTATTATGCTTTAGAATCAATAAAACAAATTACCATTCCAAAACCTATACAATTTAAATAAATGTCAAAAGAGATTATATTCGAATTAGAAACATTATCCGAAAATATAGCAAATGATTTTGCGAATCTTCTGATAACAAATCTAAGTTCAATATATCCAATCAGTCTAAAGAAAAAAATCATAGCCTGTAGCATTGAATTAATACAAAATAATTTAATTCATAATAATCAAAATGCTAGTTTAAAAATACTGGAAAACTCGTATAACTATTATATTAATATAATAGAGCTTATAGATAAGGAACATTTTGAAAAACTAAAACAAAGCATTAATAGAATCAACAATTCTCAAACAAATATCTTACGAGAGAAGTACTTACTTAATTTATCAACGAATAAAAAAAATACGGGAAATGGTTTACTATTTTGCAGTCTAAAATCAAAAAACAATATAATAATTGAAAATCAGAACTTTTATAAATCTGAAGTTACAAATATGTCAATAACAATAAAATTTAATAAAACATGAAAATACTAATCTCCAAAGATAAAAAATCTCCAGAAGTAAAATTTAATGATAACGATAGTATTTTATATATTGAAGGTTTGCTAATACCCGAAAACCCTGAGATTTTCTTTAAAAAGCTCAACAATATCATATTTTCATCGTATAAAGACAATATTAAATTTGTTATTTCATTTAGTTTAGAATATTTTAATACAGGTGCAGCAAGATTTTTATACAAATTATTTGTAAAACTTAAAGAATATAAAAACATTGAAATAATATGGGAATACGAAGCTGATGATGAAGATATATTAGAAAGTGGGAAAGAATTTGAAACTCTTACCAATCTTCCATTTGTTTTTAAGGAAATAAAAAAATGATAAAACTTAAACACATTATTTTTTTCATACTTATATTTTATTTATCTAAGATATATTCACAAACCCTCTATAATAATGGCAACAATATCTGGCTAAATAATTCAGCCATTATGCAAATAAACGGAGATATTATTAATGCATATGGAGACATAAATTTAACAAAAAACAATGAAACAACATCTGAATTACATATTACTGGAAATTTAATCAATAACTCTACAATTAATGCAAATGGTATTATTAGTATTATAAAAAACTGGTATAATAACGCAAGTTTCGAATCACAATCTGGAATAGTATTACTAGCAGGCACAAATCAACTAATAAGCGGATCTGTCTCATCTACATTTTATAATCTAAAAGCAAGTTCGGATGGATTAAAAACTCTTGAAATAAATCAATATATAAATGGAAAACTCGACTTATATAATTCGGAGTTTAATACACAAGAATATATATTAGAAATATTAAACACATCACCAGATGCTATTATAACAACCAATGGTTATGTATCCTCTGATCAAGGAGGATTTTTGGCCAGAATGATGCAATTTGATGAAAACTATGTTTTTCCGGTAGGATCACATACAGGAACTGATAGAATTAGATTTGTAAACATAAAACAATCAACAGAAGAAAATTCAAGATTTCTGGTACGATTTATTAACCATAGTGCAGATAATGATTCCTATCCAACATCTAGTCATGACACATTATCAGATTATATTAATACATATTATTATCACCAAATAAACAGAACAGATGGTAATGCAAGCGTAAAACTAGAAATCGAATTTGAAGAACAAGATGGAAATTTTAATGCTATAAGTAATTGGGATACAAATAATCAATTATTATGGAGAACAATTGTAAATTCATACTCAAATGAAACTACTTATAGTTGTATGGCAGACAGTATTGATTTTGACAATTATGAATACTTTGCCCTTAGCACAAAAGCCGTTATAGAAGAGCCTGTAATACCCATTGAACCAATTGTCCCTGAATTTAATGTTTATAATTCTTTCTCTCCAAACGGAGACAATTACAATGACACTTGGGTTATTGATGGAATTGGATCTTATCCCAATTGTAATATAAAAATTTTTAATAGAAATGGTAACCTGATTTTTAATTCAGATGGTTATCAAACGCCTTGGGATGGGAAATATAAGAATGACAATGTACCTGATGCAACTTACTATTATATAATAGACTTGTATGGAGATGGGAATAACTTAATAAAAGGTGGTGTTACAATAATTCGTTAGAATGAAAAAATATGCTTTATATATATTATTACTATTTTTTACAAATATTTGTATAAGTCAACAATTACCACAAATAAGTCTTAGACACAAAAATTTGTTTTTTTTAAATCCAGCAGTTGCAGGATCAACCAGTTCACAGGAAATAAAGATATTGCATCGTGAACAATGGGCAGGTTTTGAGAATGCACCAACGACTTCTGTTATTAGTTTCAATAAAGAAATAAATACGACAAACGGAATAGGAGGATACATTATTAATGATATTACAAATCCTACTTCAAGGTTAACTCTAAATCTTTCCTATGCATACATTATTGATATGGATGACATTTTTTTATCTTTTGGATTGTCCGGAAAAATAATACAATATCGAATAAATGGAGCAGATTTAACGTATCGAGATATAAATGATCCTGTTATGGCTTTTGGGACAGAAAAGAAATGGCGCCCCGAAGCAAATTGTGGGGTATTATTATATAGTAGAAATTTTTATACAGGCTTTTCTATTAACAATCTTATAAAATCTCAATTTAGACCTTTTGCTAACGATGAATTAGGTGAAATATATATGGTAAGACATATCTATTTTATGGGACAATATGATTTTATTTTTGAAACACATCGTATAAGTCCAGGAATTTATATTGGTTATGCAAAGAAGAGCCCAATAAATACAGAATTAAATATATCATGGTTATATAATAATAGCTTACATTCTTCACTAGGATATCGTTTTGGTGATGCAATTAACTTAGCCTTAGGATATCGCTTTGGCAGATTCTCTCTATACTATGGATATGATATTGTTACATCTGCTTTACGAAATGTAAATAGCGGATCACATGAAGTAATGTTAGGTATAGATATTAGCAGAGAACAAAAAAACATCCCTATGTTTTCCTCTGGTGGCAGTTCAAATCGACATAAATACAATCGTTCAAAAAAGAGAATGTTTTAATATTATATCCTATTACTTAAAAAACCTTTTACTGTAATTAAAATTAAACATTAAAATCATATAAGCAATAAAAATTAAATATATATTACAACTATTTTACTGTTTATATATTACATAATCAAATTTAGAAAAAGGATGCAATCTTATGAATTGCTCCGGGTAAAGCAAAAATAACAACTTTATCATTTGGTTTAATTTGTGTATCTCCCATAGCAATAAAACTTTTAGCCCCTCGTACTATACCGGCAATAATAACACCCTCAGGAAGATTCACATCTCGCAATTTATTTTTTGAGATTAAAGCATCACGAGAAGTAATAAACTCAAGCACCTCTGCATCTGTTCCAGTAAGGCATTTAATCGAAGACACTTCTGCTTTCATGGTAAATGTATATATAGTACTTGCAGCACTTAATTTCTTATTAATAATTGTATCAATCCCCATTTTAGATGCAATATCTATGTAATCCAAATTCTCAACTTCAGCAATTGTTTTCTTTACTCCGTAACGTTTTGCTAACAAACAAGTCAAAATATTTGTTTCTGCATCACCAGTAACAGCAACAAATGCATCTGTTTTTGTAAGTCCTTCTTCAAGTAAAACATCAATATTTCTGCCATCACCATTAATTATCATAGATTTAGGAAGCATATCTACAAGTTTAAAACTTTTATCAGGATTATGTTCAATCATTTTAACATTCAAATGATTTTCAAGAAATTTTGCAGATTTAATACCAATCCTACTTCCTCCTAAAAACATAACATTGTCAAGCTCTAATTTTTCTTTCCCGGCAGTTTTAAGAAGACTTGATATTCCATTTGGATTGGTTATAATATATACGAAATCTCCTTCTAGTAATTTATCATCTCCTTTAGGAATAATCGTTTTACCATTTCGGGTAATTGCTACAGCTCTATAATTTTTATTTTTAGCAAGAACCGCTGCTTCGCGTAATGTTTTATTTATTATTGGGGATTTATCGTCAAGTTTTAATACGAATAATGTAAGTTTCCCACCAGAAAACTCAAATATTTCTGTTGTTCCTGTTTGTTTAATAACGCCTACAACTTCTTTTGCCGCAATATATTCAGGATATATCAACCTATCAACCCCTAAATTAATAAAAGTAAGTTTATTTATTGGGCTTAAATACTCCATATTATCAACTCTAGCTACAGTTTTTTTTGCGCCCAGTTTCTTGGCAAACACACATGATAAGATATTTGTGTCTTCAGAATTTGTTACAGCAATATATAAATCACAAAATTGAGTATTTGCTTCCTTCAAAGTTTTAAAAGACGTACATAAACCTTCAACACACAAAACATCATAAGTATTATCCACCTCCTTTAAGATATCACTTCTTGTATCAATAATTACAATATCGTGATTTTCCTTAGTTAACATTTTAGCTAAATAAGACCCTACCTCTCCTGCACCAGAAATAACAATTTTCATAATAAATTCTCTTTAAATATTTCTTTAATTTGATTAGCGTATTTTAACTCAAACCCATTGAGATTTTTATGTTTCAATGCAAGAATTCTAATATCAAAAAAGAAGGATAAGTAGTTTAAATATGTCATATTTTCAAAATCCTGCAATTTCTTTTTTATTTTTCTTTCTTCTAAATAATTTTCTACAATTTGATGATTAATAAACTCTCCTTTATCAAAAGGGTTTATATAAAATACGGCACCATTATTTTTTTCTTCAAAAACCACATCAGCCAATTCAGGATCGACATAGCTTAGAATAAACAATCCAGGTAATGCAACGGGATATAATGGTAATTCTATTTCTTGAGCGATTATACAATATAATAAGCTTATATTCGGAGCGACATACTTTTTTTCAGCAATACAATTAAAAAAACTAAGATACTCTGGTTTAAAACTAGATACGGGATATTTTCTAAACTTTAGTTGTTCAAATAGTGTTTTTCCAATTAACTTAACTTTTTCAATACCAGTAAGCTGATCATTTAATTCAATCCAAATACTTTGTATGATTTTAGTTGTTTCCTTTTTTAAATAATTTACATCTATTTCCCTATTAAAATACTCTTCTAATAATAATACTCCCTCAAGTAAATTTGGTTTATTAGAATTGATATATTTTTTAAGTTGTTTTTTAAAATAAAGAAGGAAAATCTCTTCAATTAAGAGTTCTGATCTTTCTATAGCTAGTTCATTTACAGATAGTGCATGAAAATTATCTAGATATACTTTAAACATTTCTGCATCTGCAAGAATTTTAGTTTTAATCAACTCAAAAACTTTTTCGTCAGGATCTTCCAACAGTTTCAATAATGATATTATTTCATTTTTATTCATTTTCTAAATCTTCTAATCTAGTCACTTTACTAACACCCTTAATACGAATAATTCTACTAATTAAATCCTCCAAATCCTGTGCATTATGTACAAAAAGCTTAATCTCACCATGAAACACGCCATCATTTGTTTCTATTTTTATTGATTTTATATTTACATCTGCTTCTTGAGATATTACTTTTGTAATGTTATAAACAATACCTAATTTGTCGACACCTTCGATTTTAATTTTAACCAGAAATGATAATAATTTATAACTCGACCACTTTACAGCAATTATTTTATCTCCATGTTTTGCTGCAAGATTATTTAATACGGAACAAGTTTTTTTATGTATAATGACTGAATTATTAGGATTTAAATAACCTGCCACTTCATCACCAGGAATAGGATTACAACAAGATGCCAATGTAAATCTTTGACTGTTTATATCATCAACTACGTAGGTATTCTTATCTTTTGAGAGTTGTTTATTTTTAGGTTTACTTCTGGTTAGTCTCCAATATTTTACAAATATATTAGTTGGATTTTTCAATAATTGTTTTTCAATATCATCCATTTGGATTGTTCCTGAACCTATTTTTCTGTAAAATTCTTCTTTATTAGGAACATTATAATTTTGTCGAAGTTCTTTAAATATTTTGTGACTAAGATTTAATTTTAATTGTCTTACTTTAGTAATAAAAATTTCTTGACCTTTTTCAATATTATGTAATCTTTCCTCTTTAAGAGAACTCTTAATCCTTGATTTAGCTTTAGTAGAAATAGCAAATCCCAGCCATTCTCTCTTAGGTGCTTGTTTTGAGGATGTAAGTATTTCTACCTGATCGCCACTATGTAAGACATGAGATAATGGTTGTAGTTTATGATTTACTTTAGCGGCAATTGCTTTATTGCCAATTTCTGTATGAATTTCATATGCTAAATCAATAACAGTAGAAGCTTTTGGCAATTTTTTTATTTCTCCCTTTGGAGTAAAGACATAAATTTCTGTTGTAAAAATATTTAATTTAAAGTCATCTAAAAAAGACAATGAATCAACCTGATTATTTGTTAAAGAATTTTTTAAAGTTTCAATCAAAGCATCTAAGCTACCAGAAGCTCCATTTTCATTAGTTTTGTACTTCCAATGTGATGCTAATCCTTTCTCTGCAATATCGTCCATCTTTCGACTTCTGATTTGAACTTCGACCCAAAGTCCTCTTGGCCCCATTACCGTAACATGTAGAGCTTCATATCCATTGGCTTTGGGATTTTTAACCCAATCTCTAATACGTTGTTCATGATGTGGATATATATCAGTAATTATAGACATAATATGGTAACATTGAGACCTTGCTTTTTGATCAGGATAATCATCTTCGTGGTCAAAAACTATTCGTATTGCAAACAAGTCATAAATTTCCTCAAAAGTAACTCCTTTAGTTTGCATTTTATTCCAGATAGAATAAATAGATTTCAATCGACCCTTTATTGTAAATTTTATTTTCTCTCTATCTAAAACAAGTTTTAACGGGTCAATAATCTCTTGAATATACTTAGTTCTTTCTTCCTCTGTTTCTTTGAATTTACGTTCAATTTCACGATAAATAAGTGGATGTTCATATTTTAAAGCAAGATCTTCTAACTCAGTTTTTATTGAATATAAACCTAATCTATGAGCCAGCGGAGCGTATAAATATACTGTTTCACTACATATTTTCACCTGCTTATATTCGGGCATTGAATCTAAAGTCCTCATATTATGCAGTCTATCAGCAAGTTTAATAAATATAACACGAACATCCTGAGACATTGTCATCAGCATTTTACGGAAATTCTCTACTTGCAAAGAAGTATCCTTATCTAAAACATTTGAAATTTTTGTTAACCCGTCAATCATTCCGGCTATTGATACGCCAAAAAGTCGTTCTATGTCTAATAAAGTAAAATCAGTATCTTCTACAACATCATGTAATAATGCACTAGCAATTGATTTTGGGCCAAGGCCAATTTCTTGAGCAACAATAAAAGCAACAGCAATAGGATGAGAAAAATATGGTTCCCCAGATCTTCGCCTCATTTTTGAATGAGCATCATTTGCAAGATCAAATGCTTTTCGCACTAATTGAATATCTTCTTTTGATTTAATTCTTTTACTCGCCTTAACTAACTTGTCAAACTGATCTTCAATCCATATTTTTTCATCTTTGGTAAGGCTCATATATAACTAAATTCCTTTAAAAGTCCGTTTTTTACAATTTACATTAACATACAAACTTACATAAAGTTTTTTATTAATACAATATAGTTTATCAATGAGAGTTTAATGAATTTACCAACTAAAATCGTTCAAATAAAACACTCAGATACAAGTGATTATTATAAAAAACATTTCTTTCAGAATTAATCTATAAACAAAAAGAAGGTTCCTGTTTTTTGATGTTCTTTTCCAGTATGGTCATAATATCTTAAGAAATATGTATAAAACTGTGATGGAGCTAAATTAATATGGTTAATTGTCCCATTCCAACCTTCATAAGTTTCTGTTGTTCTAAAAAACTCTTCCCCAAATCTATTATATATAACAAACTCATAAGGTTCTTTTTCGACAAATGACAAAACAGGCTTAAATTCTCTATTTTCGGTTTCAAATGAAGTTGCATTAAATGCATTTGGCATCCAAACTACAGGATAATGATTCACACATTTCATATTCGAACGACTAACACCCATATTATCGGCATACTCAGGGCTTTCGCTTTCAATTGCTTCTACATAGTAGCAAAATTCGTTTGTCATATGAATTTTTCTATCATGACAATAGTCTACATACCACTCTATATTATAAACACTTGCCGTATTACCTGGTGTGTTTACAGCAATTTCCGAAGCAGTACCATTAAAAAATCGATAAACTTTATAATTACTAACACCATTGGGCCAAGCATAATAATCTGTCCAACTCACATTATGTTGAAACTCATTATCATTAGTTACAGTTATTAAAATATTCGAACATATATTAGAATATGAATCAATAATACCACAAGGATTTACAGAAGCTAACCTATAATAATACCTGTTTTCATCTACATTAACATCATAATCAGTATGCATAATATTATTCTGGCCTGAATTAGGATATGATTGAATAGTAGAAAAATTACCATCAGGTGAATTTGCTCTTTGAATTCTATACTCAATAGCTTCAGATGAATTATCCACTAAAAAATTAACAACAATATTTTCTCCATTAACAGTTGCATATTGTGCATGCATATAAGACGGGAAACTATATGCACCTGTTAGAATTTCGACAGAATTTGTTGTTGCTTTATTTCCGGAATTACTTGTTGCTTCAACATAATAATAATACTTTTCATTGAAATCAATATCATTATCCTCATAAGACAGTTCAGTTGAAGACAAACTAGAGAGTATTGTATAATTAGAAGTTTCAGTTCTACGATAAATTTTAAAAGAATTTAATCCATTATCCCATCCACTATAATTTGTCCATTCAAGTTTAACAGTAGTATTACACTTATCATACTCTAAAGATAAAAACATTGTTGTATGAGGATCTGTGATACTTGATTTATAAAACAAATCATCAAAAGCAGCGAGACGAAATTGTTCAGGTTTTGTAATAATTGAAGACATATTATACTCATAGGTTGTTGATAATCTTCCCCAAACAGTATCAATAGTTTCTGTAACTCCTGAAATGACTTGATAAACAATATATCCTTGCACATCTAAAGAATCACTAGGACTCCAGTTTAATATAACAGATGTAGGATTCGATTCTGGAATAATACTTGCAGAAATAAACACTGGTGAATCAGGATGATCTATTTGAGAAAAAACCTGACTTGAAAACAAAAATGCTATTCCCAAAAATATGTATCTTAATTTACTCATAATATACCCTTCATAATATAAACGCATACGACACTATAAAAGTGGCTTATTAATCAATATTTTTTACAAAAAATAATTGATTATCAATATATGTTTTTTCAAAATCCATTTTTTTTAGAAATTTACTATGTCCCTTATGAAAAGATTTTGCAACAATTTTTTTAATTCCCATCTTTTTAAAATGTCCTGGATTTTGTCTAAAAATATAATTACCTATTTCTTTATCACGGTATATTGGTTTAGTATAGTCAACTTCTATTGTTAAAATATCTTCAGTAATACTACCTATTAAGATGCCTGCTAAATTCATATCTCTCATAACTAAAAAACATTTATGTGATTTATGGGGCTCATAAAATGGAAAAAAATTATAAATATCTTTTTTATAGTTTTTAATAAATTCAACAATATAATTATTATCATGTTCTACTTCTACAAGTTGTATCGAGACTTTGCTTTTATATATTTCTCTTAATTTAATAATAAAATAAACTAAAACAATTATCATCAATATAGCAAATGGATAAATTGGTTTTAATAAACTATATATTAGCAATAAAATAATTGCCAACAAGATTATCAACCTTCTTTGAATTCTACCATAAGCAAAGAAACCCAACAAACCTGCTGCAACTCCAACAAATCCTATGACATCAATTTGTTCCATAAAAATAGCATCCCAAAAGTATCACTATATTTTGCAATAACAAAGTAAATATACAAAATTCGTACAAGAATAATACTTAAGAGATGCTACTTTCTATATTAATGCATTAAAGTTTTATTATTTTAGATATATAGACTTTTTCATCATTATATAATCTGATAAAGATATTACCTTTACTACAAGTAGAAATATCTATTTTTTCAAAACTATTATTTAGTTCACCATTAAATAAAACTCTGCCTGTAAGATCGATAATTTCATATTTAGCTCCTTGACAATTCAGCACATTAACAAAATCACATACTGGATTAGGAAATATCTCAACCTGACCAAAACCAAAATCAACAATATTATTGGCATCCACTTTAATTTTAAAATCTTGGGTATCCTCAAACATTCCATCACTAACGACTAAAACGACATGAAATCCCAAAAAGCTAGTGGTTGTTGGAGTCCCTGTTAATTGAGCAGTACCATCACCATTGTCAACAAAATTAGCCCAACTAGGCAATGTGTTAGCATCAATTGTTAATACGTCATCCTGTTCATCATCAGTTGTTATATCATAAGTATAAAGAGTATTCTGCAAATGAGTCAAAGATGGTGTAGATGTAAACTCTGGTGGAGTATTGGAGGTATTTACTGTAATTGTAAATGGTTGACTTGCGTCAAATGTTCCATTAGTTACGCTCAATTCTACACTAAAATCTTCAGACACACCAACAATTGTTGGAGCTGTTCCCGTCAAAATAGCAGTACCATCACCATTATCAGTTAAAGAAAGCCATTCTGGAATAGTTGTAGCAGTAATTATTAATGCTAATTCATTTGGATCAACCGTAACAACATTATAAGTATATGTTTCTGTTTCAATTACCTGCAATTCTGGAGAAGATGTAAAATATGGTTCATCTGTAGGAGCCAAACCAACCCATTTATAAATACCTCCGGTATTTTCATCCCAGTTAAATCCACCAGCCCATCCACATTGGTCGTTAAGCATTTTAACATTTGTATATTGAACAGAATCGTCTAATTCTGTCCAAGTTGTTCCATAATCAAGAGTATAAGTAGAGAAATTATCTGCCTCCGTAGCTGATATTTTTATTCCAACATACATACCAGGTGTACCTGGCACAGCAGACACATCAGACAAGAATTGATCGTCAACTGCAATCGTAGACCAAGTTTCTCCGCCATCATCTGTTTTTATCATAGACCAACTTTCGATTGTTCCGGTTGTTTGATTTGTTACCTGACAAATTGCAACACCATTATCAGCATCAGCAAAAGATAATGAACTAATATTATCTTCTCCTGTAGCATATACAGTCCAAGTTGCTCCTTTATCAGTTGTTTTATATACTCTACCTGTATTGGTCCCAAACCAAGCCACATCACCAACAGCGTCAGCAACACCGGTCCATCCCATTTCACCGGATTCTGGATCTGGTAGGTTCGCACCATCAACCAAAGTCCATGTTGTTCCTCCATCTGCAGTAGTATATATTTCAAACTCACCGTTTATTGGATCCCCCTGACAATATCCTTCATTTTCGTTAACCATATGTATAACATTTGTAAAACTAGCAGCATCCGCAAAAGCAGCTGTAGTTTGTTGAGTCCAGATTGCACCAGCATCCTCTGTTTTATAAATTCCACCACCACCATTAACATCATAAACAGCAACCCAAGCAGTTGTACCATTAATTGCGCTTAAGTCTCCGGGAGCATAATTTTCTGCAATATCAATAGTATCAGGAGTCCAAGTTTCACCAGCGTCTGAAGTAACAGCAAAATCACGAGTGATACTTCCACCGCCACCACCGTCATATGTTAACACCCATGCTGTGTTCTCATCAACAATCTCGGTAAGAAATACCCCCCTGTACGGGCTATTAAAGTGAGTATTTTGTTCAATCCAGGCACTTTCTGCAACACTTCCACTTTGTCCTACAATAATATAATAGGTTTTAATTTCTGTATCTGTATTTGTTCCATCACCAGCTATTAAAGAAACTTGATAAATTCCTTCTGTATCATATAGTATTGCAGATGGATTTTGATCAGTACTAGTTGCTGGGATACCTCCTTCAAATTCCCATGACCACTCGGTGGGTGATCCTGTTGTAAGGTCAGTAAAATCTACTGTTTCACCAACTGCAACAACAACTTCACTTGCCATAAAGTCAGCAACAAGGGGAGCATTTGCAGCCGCAGCTGCAGTAACAGCCTCATATGCATTTATTCTACCTGCACCAATACTATCAACAAACTCAGGATTAAGAGCATCAACATTATCACAAGTAGCTTTTAAGATTGCTGTAAGTTCTTCAGGTGTAAGATCAGGATTTGCTGATAGCATCAAACCACACAAACCTGAGGTAACAGGACAAGCCATAGAGGTTCCCTGCATACTATCATATTTACCTTCAACACCAAAACCAGCAGCACCACCACCTGTACCATCTAGCATTCCTGTTATATCACCAGCTTCTGAAGCAGTTGTACTTAAAACAGAAAACATCATACTTCCCAAAAGTCCACCTTCAGCAGCAAAACCTCCTGGAGCAAGTACATCAATCCAAGTTCCATATTCTGAAAAGCTTGATTTAGTATCTCCTAAATCAACAGAACCAACTGCAATTACATGATCCAATGCTGCCGGATATCCAATATAATTAACAGGGATATCAGGATTTGCTTGAGTTTCAGCACCATCACCATTGTTACCAGCGGCACCAACTAAAACACAACCAAGATTATATGCATAGTTTACAATATTCTGCATTGTTTGGAAATACTGAGGAGAACCCCATGACATACTAATAACGTCAGCTCCGTTATCAGCTGCGTAAGTAATACCTTCGTATCCAGCAGCCATTGCCTGACCATCACTAGCATCATCACCTAATTTAATAGCCATGATACTAATACCATTACCAATTGATGCAACACCAATTCCATTATTCGTTTCTGCACCAACAAGTCCTGCTGAGTGAGTTCCATGTGACCAAATATAAGTAGCTTCAGGTGGATTAGGATCATCGTCACCATTACCTAAGTCAACAGCATGTACAACCTGATTTATTAAATCTGGGTGATCAACATAAATAGCATTATCAAGAACCGCAACAACAACACCTGCATCACCGGTGGTAACATCCCAAGCTTGAGAAGCATTTATTGCATTTAGGTGCCATGAACTATTTGCTGTTCCATATAAAAACCCACCATCTAAAGTCACATCATAATATGTATCATCAGGAGGAGTTAAAGAAATGAAAAACAACGGTGCAGGCTCTGCATATTCAATATCAGGATTATTATTAAGATCTTTTAATAATCCTGCAATATCTTGTATTTCTTCAAAATCCATTTTAAAAGTACGCTGGAGAATATCGCTCTTTGCACTTTTAAATGGCATTACTAACTCAGAAATTTGATATTTTTCAACTAATCCATCCAGAAAATAAACATCCTTAGGATTAATACTTCCTTCATCATCAGCAACATTAAGTACCGCATTATCCGAAAGTTTAAAATATACTCGCCCGTCAAGCCAGAGCGAATTTACTGTCTGTGCATAAGAAATTGTTACTACTGAAACAACAAGAACTAATGCAAAAACAAATCTAGTAAATGTTCTCATAATTAAATTTTGTTTAATTGGTTAATAATTTTTTTCCTCAAAAGTCAAAAATAATAAAATTATTTTGAATATTAAATGCTATTTTTCAATGTTTGGTTGCACGAACTACATGCCTTTTACCCGGAGGACCGGGAAAACGTTTTACCTTCATTCCTAAATCACGGAGTCTACTTTTCAAAACACCTCTACTACAATATGTTACAAAAACTCCATCTGTTGATAACACTGTTAATATTTTTTTGAGATTTTCAAAAGACCACATCTCCGGTTGAATATCAGGTGAAAATGCATCAAAATATATTAAATCATATTCGATATCGGACTTAAAATCTGCAATATCAATCAATTGCTTAAATAATTCAAACCTCGAATCAATAGCTACTTTTTTATCCCATTCTATACTAAATAAAGACATTTGATCCTTATTTATTGGACAGATACTAGAATATTCCAACTCTTCGATAATTTTTCTATCAAGTGGAAATTTTTCAATACCGTGATAAAAAACACTTCTTTTCCTTTCAATATTCATTAAGAAAGTACACATAGCATTAAGTCCAGTTCCATAACCAATTTCAAGAATATTTATCTTTTCTTTATCAATTGTATTAAATCCCAAATTAATAAAAATATGCTTTGTTTCAGTGTATGCCCCATTTATACTATGATAATATTCATTAAATTTTGATGAAATAAGAGTCCTGCTTCCATCTTTTGTTAAGGCAACTTTTACAGTTCTTTTTTCTTTCATTATTTAATATTTTAATTTCAATAATAAAATATGGTCAGGTTTTTGAATAGCCATTTGCTAAAACTATTGTTTTTTTTCTTATTAAAAACAAATAATTCATATTTTTGTCAATATATTAAAATTTAATACTCAATCTAATGAAAACTATCAACAAATTTACTTTTCTAACAATTCTAATTTTTATATTTAATTACACCAATTTTGCTCAAAACCAATCCAATAATATCCCGGATAGTTTTATTGAACATTTATCAATTGAAAATGTAGATCATATTCAAATTCCTCCACCTTCTTTAGAATTAATAAAACTAGAAGACATTGAAGATGAAAAAAATGGGCAGATGATGAAAATTGCACGCTTACTACCTGTTAATTTAGATTTAACTAATAGTGGGACGTGGTCAAATCTTTCAAATGAAAAAAGTATCTGGAGGTTACATTTATCAAGTCAAGGGGCAAAATCATGCGTACTTCATTTCGATCGTTTTATTTTACCTGAAGGCTCAAAAGTTTATGTTTATAATACAGATCATAGTGTAATATTAGGTCCATTCACATCTAAAGATAATCCCAAAAAAGAGGAATTTGCAATAGGTTTAATATACGGCGAAGATGTTATTATCGAGTATTCAGCACCAAAGACAAAATCTAAAAATGGGAAGGTTGATATTGTTTTACCAGACATTAAAATTGCAGCATACTCATATGTTTACAGAGGAGAGCATTTATTTGACAACAGAAATAAAGCTACTGGCTTTGGCACATCTCAATCATGTCAGGTAAATGTTAACTGCAGTGAAGGAGCCAATTGGCGAGATGAACAAAAAGGAATAGCCAGAATATATTGTGTCGAAGGATATGATGCTGGATATTGTTCAGGTACATTGATAAATAATACAAGTAACGACCAAACACCATACTTTTTAACTGCTGATCATTGCGGTACAAATTCTAATACTAGTGATTTTAATGAATGGATTTTTAAGTTTAACTACGAATCTTCGGGATGTGAGGCAACTACAGAACCTTCCGGAAACAGCGTTTATGGTTGTACCCGCAAATCACGTGCAGAACTTGATGGTGGTTCAGACTTTTTATTAGTTGAATTAAACACAAGCTCAACAAATTTAAAGAATATCGGAGCAGTATATAATGGTTGGAGCAAATCTACAAGTGCGAGTCCCAGTGGTGTCAGCATACACCATCCTAATGGTGATATAAAAAAGATCTCAACTTATACAAATTCATTAACATCAACCACGTATGAAGGAACAAGTGTTACAGGAGCGACAAATGCGCATTGGGAAGTATATTGGGCTGAAACCACTCATGGTCATGGCGTTACCGAATTTGGATCTTCCGGATCACCTATTTTCAACAATTATGGACTGGTTGTAGGAACTCTATCCGGTGGCAGATCAGAATGTGAACACACATATTGGGAAGATTTGTATGGGAAATTTTCATATCACTGGCAATCTAATGGAAGTGCATCATCTCAACAACTAAAGTATTGGCTTGATCCAGACATTACTGGCGCAACAACATGCACTTTTCTTGACCCTAACAATCTTGGAATTGTAGCTAATTTTAGCGGCACACCTACAACTGTTACTACAGGCAATTCTGTTTCTTTTACTGATTTGTCAAGTGGCGGAACAGTAACTAGTCACTCCTGGTCATTCCCGGGAGGTATCCCATCTTCTTCTACTGCAGAAAATCCAACAGTCACATATAATACTCCCGGAACCTATGATGTTACTTTATCAGTAAACTCGAATACAGGTAATGATACTGAAATAAAAACAGATTATATAAATGTTATTAGTGGAGGTAACTTTTCTTATGATTTTGAAGATTGTTATGATTTTGAAGTTGATGACTTTAACCCATGTACAACTTATGACGGAGACGGTTATAATACTTTTGGGATAGACATAGTAGATTACAATAACGAAAGCTATATTGGATCATATATAGCATTTAACGCAACAACTACCGTACCTGCCAGTAGTGAAACTTGGGAAGCACACAATGGACTTCTTTATGGAGCCTGTTTTGCTGCTACAACACCTCCAAACAATGATTGGTTTATTACTCCTCAAATAAACCTGCAAAATAACTCAGCATTTATTTTTTGGGCAAAATCTGTTACAGAACAGTATGGTTTAGAAAGATTCAATGTATATTTATCAACAACAACAAATAGCATTAGTAGTTTCACGCAAATTTCTAGTGGAAGCTTTATAGAAGCTCCAATAAACTGGACCAAATATGAATATGACTTATCTGCCTACGACGGGCAGTCAATTTATATTGCCATTCAATGTGTATCACATGACGCATGGGCTTTTCAAATTGATGATTTACTTATTGAAACTGAAGCAGGAGTTAATAATCAAATCTCTGACATGATACATGTTTATCCAAATCCAAGTACAGGAATATTTACAATCTCATTACCAGGAACAAATGTAGAAATTAGTATAAAAAACATACTTGGACAAGAAATATATTCTGTCGTAACAAATAGCAAAGACACAAAAATTGATTTAAGCAATCAAAATGCAGGATTATATTTTGTTGAAGTAGAAATTGGAAACAGAATCTACACAAAAAAAATATCAATAGAGTAAATAAATATTTATAAAATATCTAACGGGATAATTCCCTTACATATATTATTTTATTATGAGAAAAGTTAATAATGCTTTTGCAGAAGCGATGCCAAACTATCAATGTTTTGCATGCTCACCAGCAAATGAACACGGTTTGCACATGGAATTTTTTGTCGATGACAATTCAGTTTGGAGTGAGTGGCAACCACGTCCTGAATTTGATGGTTGGAAAGGCGTAACACATGGTGGAATACAGGCAACCTTAATGGATGAAACAGCCGAATGGTACGTTTTTGTAAAGCATGGTTGTTCAGCTGTTACAATGAAGCTAAATTGCAGATATAAAAAGCCTCTTAGCTCAGAAAAAGGAAAAATTACAATAAAAGCCAAAGAAATTTCTTTTCGTAGAAATGTTTCAGAAATAAACATTAAAATTTTTGATACTAATGGAACATTATGCAGCGAAGCAAATGGCAAATTCTACGTTTTTTCCGAAGAAGAATCAAAAGAAAAATATAAGTTTCCGGGGAAAGACAGGTTTTGATGGAGCAGAGGGCTTGGAGCAGAAAGCATGGAGCAGAAGGCTTGTAGCAGAGGGCTTGAAGCAGAAGGCTTGGAGCAGAGGGCATCATGCATCATGCTCAAAACTTATTTTTTAATATGATTCTTATTGACTTCCTTTTAAAACTTCATTATCAATTTTAGGTTTATTCTCCTACCTGTAAGGTAATTAGGAACACCATATTGCCATCCTCGAATATCAGTAACATAGGTATAGGATATTTCATTATTAATATCCAATAAATTAAATGCTTCGAGACTAAGCCAAATGTTTTTAAAGTATCTAAAAGGATTACCCTCAGGTAATACTTTATCATCACCTTTTAACTGTTTAGAAAGTCCTATATCGACTCTACGATATGGATTAAAACGAGGATATGGCTTATCAGTTTTTTCGACAGGTAAACCTGTTCCAAAAAGTAAATTTATATATGCCTGCCATGTCTCATGTTTTGGGATATAGTCTTGAAAAAATATTCCAAAATTTAATCTTTGGTCAGTTGGTCTGGGAATCATTCCTAGATATACCGTATCAACATTCCCTTCCTCATCACGAAACTGATAAAAGTCACCTTCAATATCTTCCATAGTTTGCATTAAAGCAACACTAATCCATGATTCAGTACCAGGGACAAACTCTCCATTTACTTTTGCTTCTATCCCAGTAGAATAACCATGTGCCAAATTTTCACCATAATATCTTATTCGGACATTATCAATATCATAAGGAATAAGATTATACATGTATTTATAATATACTTCGGTCACAAGTTTAAATGGTCTATTCCACGCATGAAATTCATAATCACTCCCAAAAACGACATGAAAAGAAGATTGAGCTTTAATATCTTTATTTAAAGTACCATCTAGTTTTCTAACTTCTTTAAAAAATGGTGGTTGATGATACAATCCTGTAGAAAATCTAAATACGACATCTCTATCCCAATTTGGCTTAAAGCCGGCATTAAATCTTGGACTTACAAGAAATTCATTATTAAAATCCCAATAATTAAATCTCAAGCCTCCACCTATAGAAAGCTCACTACTATCAAATTTAATTCTATAAAAATCCTGAATAAAAGCATTAAACCTGTTACTATTTATTCCAAGCTCAGTAATATCAGTTGAAAACAAGGGAACCAAATCACGATCTGCAGGATAATTACCCATTTCATAAGGAAGCGAATATCCGGCAGAATCAACCATCTCCCATTCTCTTATGCTGTAATTAAAAACTTCGCGATTGTATTGTCCTCCCCATGTAAAATTATGATTGTCCTTTTTATATTCACCAATATACTTTGCTGATGTTACAAAACCCGTCAAATAGTTTCTTGCATGATTCAAAAACGAACCTACACCAATATTTGCGACACTATCTCCAAGATTATCAGAACCTAACTGTTTATCCAGCTCATTTAAATAATACTGTCCCAAAATATCGTAAGATTCGGTTTCGCTTGTAAAATAGCTAGATAAAATATATTTATGAACGACTCCTTTTCTAGGTTTGTATGTTCCTGTAAAAGCAGCTGTTGCATTTGAAAACTTATCTACTTCCTGACCTTCGAAGTACATCATAATTTTCAAAGCTTCATTAACTGTTCCCCATGAAGTTTCACGATCTTCAGGAACAAAGCTATAAAAGTTATTATTCAGGTTTCCCAAAAAAGATAATTCTAACTTATCGCTAAAATCATATGTAAGATATGTTTGAAAGTCAAGATAAGTTGGATCATACTGTCCTCCCATATCCATAGATGATAAGAGATATTTAGTCGTTTTGTATCTAATCCCAGTATTATATTTAAAGAGATGATTTTTACTAGTCCCTTCTAAATGTAAATTTGATCCTAACAAACTTGCTGTAACAGATCCACCAAACTCTTTTGGTTTTCGATATTTTATATCAAGCACAGATGACATTTTATCGCCATATTTAGCATCAAATCCACCTGCTGAAAAGACTATTGCAGAAACCATATCAGAATTTATAAAACTAAGTCCTTCCTGCTGTCCAGAACGAATCAACAAAGGTCTATAAATCTCTACATCATTTACAAAAATCAAATTCTCATCAAAATTTCCTCCACGCACATTATATTGGCTACTCAATTCATTATTAGAAGAAACTGAAGGTAAAGCTTTTAAAATATCTTCAAAACCACCAACAGTAGGTATATTCATGGATATTTCTGGATTTAACCTTACTGCTGGAATAAATCTATCTGAATTTGCTCCGACATTTGCTTCGGGTAAAATAGTATATGATTCTTTTAAATATACATCAAATTTAATATCCTCACCAAACTTAGGGATAATATACTCACTATATGTATTATATGACACATATGAAAACTCTATTTTAAGTTTTTGATCAACAGGAATTGTCAATTCATAAAAGCCTTCTTGATTTGTTGCGGTTCCAATAGCTTTTCCTTTAATACTAACATTTGCAAATTGTATTGGTTTTGCTTTTTCATCAAAGACATAACCACTAATGGAAACTGTTTGACAAATCAGAGATGAACTAATCAGACATAAAAAAAATATATATATTCCTTTTCGTTTATTCATAAGTTATAAAAACATGTTTATAACACAACACTTGAAAAAATATTGTTTTTATCATTCATTTTTGCCATTTATTTCCGGGTAAACAATTCTAGAATGATAAATATTACTAATTTTTTCTGTAAAAATCTTTTTAGCTAAAGATATTTGCCTCATAGTAATTTCGACATTATCATATTGTCCATCATTTAATTGGGCATCAATAATAGCCAATACAAGTTTTTGGATAGATTCAGGAGTATATACTTTCAGTGTTCTCGATGCAGCCTCTATAGCATCTGCCATCATCATAAACACTGTTTCAATATTATTCGGTTTTGGTCCGGGATACATAAAATTTTTAATATTAGGTTCTGTATCCGGATTCTGATTTATCCATGAATTATAAAAGTACTTTGTTAAACTTGTACCATGATGCATTTTAATAAAATCTACAACCTGGTTTGGCAACTTATATTTTTTTGCTAATTCCACTCCCATACTCACATGTGAAATTATTCGCTGGGCACTCTCCTCTAAACTAAGTTTATCATGAATATTTTCACCACTTTGATTTTCAATAAAATACTCCGGATGAACAGATTTTCCAATATCATGATAGAGCGCCCCTGTTCTGGCTAGTAAATAATTACCTCCCAATTCTCTAGTTATTGATTCTACCAAATTGGCAACTTGTACAGAATGCTGAAACGTTCCAGGAGATTCTTCAGCAAGTTTTCGTAATGCCGGATTATTAGTATCGCTAAGCTCCATTAAAGTAAAATCTGATAAAAAACCAAATATTTTCTCATATAGATACACTATTGGAAGATACAAAAGAATAAGCACCGAACTAACGCCATACATGTATATATTACTGGATATCAAGTCCTTAAATTCTCCCTGCTTCATTAGGACAAAACCGGAATTTAATATAACATAAGTAATGAAAACATAAATCATACTAACAAAAATCTGAGATCTTTTACGTGTATTACGCAAACTAAACATCGCAATCAATCCCGTAACAGTTTGAATAAATATAAACTCAAAACTTTCTGCAGCAAAAAACCCTGCAATCAAAATAGATGCAAAATAAATTATGAAAGAAACATTAAATCTATAAAATGTAAATAACAATAATGGGAATAATGTAAAAGGAATAATATTAATACTAATATTTGTATAATTAAAAACAGCAAGTACACTCCCAATAAGTAACAACATTTGTAATGTAAAGAAAGTATTTGCTTTAAAACTTGTCAATATCTTTCTATCATGATAATATAAATAAAGAAAAATTACCAAATAAAGAGCTATAAATAATAAAGATGCCCCAAAACTAATTATATAATGATTTACATTTGAATCATCAGCTTCTATTTCTTTTTTTAATGAGAGAAGAATTTTATTTTCGTATGGACCAACAACATTTCCTTTTAATATAATTAGTTCTCCTTTTTGCACTAATCCACGATATGCCGAAACAGCATCAAGCTGATTATTGAGAATATCCACATTCAATTGTTTATTATAAATAATATTTGAATGCATTGTATGTTTTGAAATATACTTGCGTAAATTATAACCCGTTAATGAATCTACATTAAATAAACCTGAATTTCTATATAGTTCTACAAGTTTTTGTTTAAAATCATTATATTCAATAAAATTATTTGAATAAAACAATTTGCTGACACTCTCATCATATAAATAAAGCCTAAATCGATTTATATCTTTAACAGTATCGGGTAATTCAAACACTCCTTTTTGATAAGAATCACATAAATAGTTTTCGGTAAATATTTTATACAACTCAAATTTCTTTTGCAATAAGTTTTGTTCAAAATTATTTAAATCGACATTATTAAATTTGGGAACAATATTATTATTCCATATTTTTTCAAGATTATCTAAATACTCAGGCACACTCTCTGTTAATGCCAATGTGTCAGTGACAAAATATGGAATAAAATTTTCGACAATGCTATCCTTTTCCAAATTTATTTCTTCATCTGACTTATATATAGGGAAATCAAATGGCGCCATCAAATCATCATGTAACCAAGGGCTACCCAATGTAAAAGAATACTGAAAGCGCTTTTCATTAGGAAATAAATATACAACAATGCCAACACTAATTAAAAAAAGAAGTATAGCATAAACAAATACTGAATATTTCTTAAATTTCATTTTAAAAAATTTTTGTAAAGATAAAAAATCTTATCAAAGCTAAATTACATGATTTCGTTTTTCTGCCTTAGATACATAAGATTTAAAACATTACTCCCTAATAAATTCAATTGTATAATACACTAAGTTTGCAATAAAACATATTTTTGGCATGATTTTTCATTAAAAATCCCGCCAAAAACAGTCTTTATCATTGTTTAAACAATACCACTATTCTAAAAATATTATATTCTTAATATTTCAAATAAAACTATAAATACTCAGTACATGACAAAAATTTTTATTCGCAAGCTCATGAGCTTGCGAATAAAAATAACTTCGGATATAATCTCATTATAACTATTCAAATCGTCACAAACAAAAACATTCACATAAACCTTAATACTAGTACAATACAGATGAAAGCAAACAGGTTTTCTGGCACGCTAGTTACAAATTTTTAATATGCTTACATAGTATTTCAAGAATAGAGTAAATATTTATAGAGTATTAGCATTTTGACAAAGTATTGTTAAAAACAATTTTATCAATAATAATTTTTATCTATTTTATCTACATACCTTTGACTTTTAAATTAATGTAAAATGAAAATTGGAATTTGTGAAAATAGTTTTATCCCTCTAAGATCTGGGATATCTCATAAATCAGAAATGATAAACCAGATTTTATTTGGAGAATTATTTGAAATTTTAATTCATCGTAATGACTGGACTAAAATAAGATTAATTCATGACGAATATGAAGGATGGATAGACACAAATGTTATTACTTTCATAGACGAGTCTGATATTATTACAAAGGATTATTTGTCAGACAGAATTATTTGCACAGAAACAGTACAAAGCCTGGAACTTAACAAATCACAAGTAATTAACATCCCAATTGGATCTATATTACCAAATTCGTTAAACACAAGTCCTGAATTTCAAATAAAAAATAATAATTACAAATATATTTCTACACAAAAGACAAAAAGCAAAAACAAACCAAGAAATATCATTTCTACAAATGCCCACAAATTATTAAACACACCATATCTCTGGGGTGGCAGAACTGCTTGGGGAATAGACTGCTCCGGTTTTACTCAAATGTTATACAGACTAGCCGAAATTTACATTCCCCGTGATGCATCACAACAAATCGAAAATGGAAAGACTTTGAACTTTTTAACAGAAGCTTTACCTGGAGATTTAGCTTTCTTCGATAATGAAGATGGTGACATTATTCACGTTGGTATTATCCTTGATGGTTCAAAAATCATTCATGCTTCAGGTAAAGTAAGAATCGACACTATTGATCATCAAGGAATATACAATAAAGAATTAAAAAGATATACTCACGATTTGCGTGTCTTAAAATCATTGATTTAGTTATTATAACTGATTTCAACCAAAACCTAAAAAAATAAAAAGCAAAAACAATCAATATATATAACCTTTTTTTTACATTTTATTAAACATTTTTGTATATTAGATGTTTCTTTTCATAATTAAAGAAGTTTAACATTAAAACAAAAAGAAATGATAAAATTACCTAAATTACCTTATGAATTTAATGCCTTAGAACCTACCATTTCAGCAAAAACCGTTGAGTTTCATTACACAAAACATCATCAAGGATATGTAAACAAACTAAATGGTCTTATAGAAGGAACTAATTACGAAGGCAAAACTCTTGAAGAAATAATCAAAACATCCGAAGGTGGAATCTTTAACAATGCTGCACAGGTATGGAATCATACTTTCTACTGGGAAGGTTTTGGACAAAATCCACAAACTGCTCCAACAGGAAAACTAGCAGAAATGATTAATGAGACATTTGGGTCATTTGATAAATTCAAAGAAGAATTCAGTACAAAAGCTGCTACATTATTTGGCTCAGGTTGGGCTTGGTTAGTTCTTGATAACGGGCAATTAAAAATCACAGGGACATCAAATGCCGGCTCTCCATTAACAGAAGGCCAAAAACCTATTCTCACATGTGATGTTTGGGAGCACGCTTATTATCTTGATTATCAAAATCTAAGACCAAAGTACATCGAAAACTTTTGGGAATTAGTTGACTGGAAGAAAATTGAAGAAAGATTGTAATAATAAAATGTTAAAAAAAATCACCAAATATTTTGGTGATTTTTTTTAACATTTCAATATTATCCCCAAATATGCCTCAAAGACTTTACCGTTGAGTGATTCATCAAATGTTAATTCTGTAAAATAACGCATCAAGTCTGATTCCAAACCTTTTGGAACTTTGTCCCCACACACATTGAAATTTACAATCTCATAAGCTACAAGCTTTCCATCCTCACCTATTTTCATTATAACACGTAAAGCAACCCGAGGACAATCTGAACAATTAACTTTTATCTTATATTTCTCAAGAGTAGGATTTAGAACATTAACTTTCCAATCATCTTCTATTCTCTGCCAATCATCATATGCATTATCATCAAGTTCCCAGGCTTTTACACTTTGTTCTTCAATTTTATCAACTCTAAAAGCTATTACTTCGTCGGACACCTCTGCTTGAGGCTTACAAGCAATTATTATTGTAGTAAAAAATATCAGTGCTAATAATTTATATTTCATGATTTACATATTTATCAGTTCATCTGCATTTGTGATAATAACCATTTTTCTCCACCTTCAATAGTATTAAATGTTGCCAAATGATAATCTCTTATACTTTAAACACTATTTTCAAAAAGCATGCTCATAGCTGTTTGACCAGGGCTTTCAACTAAAAGTGCTACGTATATTTTATCAAACTTTTTCATAAGCTCATTAATCTTTCCTATAATATTACATAGTCATTCTTACTAAAAGTAGAAAATAATTCTCTCGCATCTTCAAGCACATAGAGCTTATCCAGATAATCATATTTTGAACTTAGTTCATTGATATGATTAATTAAATCCTCATGACTTATATCACCCTGTCTCTGTACCCGAACAATTCCGGTATTCTCATCAAAAAAATTCTTTATCATATAGCAATCAACAATCTATATATCGACCAAAAGTACGAAAAATATGATATTATACATTTTTTTACGAATTGTAATTATTGTATAAAATATTTAACAATAAATTTACCTGACAGATATGTTCATTCAACCTCTAAAATTGCGCATATCCTTTCCCAATACAATGGTGCATACACAAACGCATCATCGCTGGTATATGGAATATTATCCACACCAGCATAGACCTGTATAAGATCCTGTGTATTAAAACTAATCGTCCCATTCATAACTACAGTCCCCCCATCGATAGGGCTGTTGAATATCATATTGTTATATTTTTGACTCCTGATAACAAGGTCTTGTTCAGGAATAGCGATAGGACAATCATCAGACAAATCAACATATTCACCGTTTGGATTAACAACATAAGTTGAATCTGTTTTACCGAAAATATAATAGATAACAAGATTTGTTTTTGCATAAGGAAAAATCTTGTCAATCATGGCGTATTGATTAACTGTAATAACATTATTGATGATTTGTTCATCAGGAAACATTTCCAATTGATCAACATTATATTCCTCCGGTAAATGTATCTCCTGAATAAAATTATAGGGAATAAAGTAAAAGTAAATAAAGTCAATCTCTTCATCCTGAAATAATCCGTCATTGTACAAATTCCCTGCAATTAAAGGTTCAAAGTTAACAACATTATTTTCCGAAAAGTCAATATATCTTGATGTATCCGTAGGGCTTAGCGTTGCACCGTTTTGATTTATATACTGCAACATATTTGCATCATTTGTTGAAAAATTCAACACTGTGTCAATATAACCTATTGTCCATATATGTGCAGTAAACTTTGTAGGTGTTAAACTCGTAATGTAGTCACCAAATTGTGTATATAAACTGTCGGTAACTTTAGTGTTCTTACTTAGATTTATTTCTTCGGACGTAAAATTGATTTTATATATAACTGTTCCCCCTTCAGGTTCTTCATTTTTACAAGAATTTAGGAACAACAAAATGATGAGAAAATAATATATCCTCTTCATGACTGGTTTTGGTTTTGGTTTTGGTAACTATCGTTAGTTATACGAAATGAAAATAATTTAGTTATAGCAATATGAAACTAATGCTTACTAAAATTTTAATACACAAAATCCTCAACTGCAGTTTTTCTACTTTCAACATGCGAATGCAATTGAGTAAATGCATTTTCAAAATCAGAATCTGAATTCAGGAAAGTAAAATTAACAATTTCGCCATCACTGCCGGTAACATAAGGTTTAATCAAATCATAATGATGATCGTATATACCATGCATTCTTGAAGGTTCAAAAGAAGTATTTACAAATTCAATAAGATAATCCTTATAAACTTGGCGATAATCCGGTTGATTCATTAAAAAACGTATTAATGGCCAATCGGGTCCAACTTCAGTTAAATCAAGTTCAAGCGCACTATTGACACCTCCATCACTTTGTAAAGCTTCATTATTATCCCATGGAATCCATTTAATAAGGTCATCAGCAGGATCGTGATATAAATAATAATTATGTGTCATCCTACCATAAGTATCCCAATTTTGCATTGTGGTGTTTGCAGCTAACCATTTTAGAAAATAATCCACATCTAATATAGATTCCAAATCTTCGCTCCACTCTATCTGATTACTAAATCTTCGCTCATCGTGCAGAATTGTATATAGCTCTTCTACATCACTCCAATCTGCCAGTTCTTCATTAGTCTTTTTGGTAAAATTAAAAATATTAAAACTGCCTAATGAAAAAGATGCTCCCTGATCCTCAGGTTTGTAACAATTACCAGAATCAGATCCAAATTGGTCTTGAAGCATAGTATCAAAAACTATCTCCACTAGCGTATAAAGACCAAAATAAACAGGGCCATCACCATAATCAACATATAATCGGCAAAAACTTGTGTGAGCAGCATTTATCCCAAAATCACGAAATAAATCTGATGCAATTTTCTCTCTAACTAGTGACATATCTCTAAAGTTATTACCTAATGATAATTGCTGGAATCCATAAAATGTCTGACCTGTAATCTGAGGATAGTCATCAGCAAAGTGATCAAATTCCAATCTAAAGGGTAGCTTCATAATTCCTTGTTGAGTAGCTGATCTCAGGCTGGAATTCCCTTTAAATCTAATTCCAACATAATACCATTCTTTATCATTATGAAAAACAGAACACGGAACATAAATTGGGTTATCTGATTCAGATTCAATAATTATTTCTTCTTCCTCCACTTCTTCATGTTGCTGTCCGGGAGGTGGAGGTAGTTGATGATTATCAACTCCGAAGCGGTCTTCCAAATCATCTGTCATCAACTCCCAATATACCGGATCAATAACAATATC
Source organism: uncultured Bacteroidales bacterium (assembly GCA_964448235.1). Lineage (GTDB taxonomy): Bacteria > Bacteroidota > Bacteroidia > Bacteroidales > ML635J-15 > Bact-19. Next base: position 67,083 of record CAYUWD010000004.1, read on the forward strand.
TAATCTGATTACCTCATCATCATTAAACACAATACTATAATCTGGCGTTGCCAAGCTACTATGTGTCGAAGTACTCCAGTCTGAAAGACCTTCTCCTCCTTCAAAGATTTCTTCTTTATAACATGAGCTTAACAAAATTAATATTATTAAGCCTGATATTAAAATGTTTCTATTCTTCATAATACTTGGTTTTTATTTTAGTAAGTTACCAAAATCGTATTTATAACCTATACCTATCACATGAATCATTTTTGAATAACCTAAACCTAAGGGTTTATCAATCTGATAAAATCCTTCAATTGTTCCAAACTTTCCTAAATCATAATCTGTACCCATTCTTATCCGAAGATTTTCAAAATATGGAATTGTGTATCTTTCGTATTGTCTGAAAATTTCAGCACTAAAAACAGGATCAAACTTCCAGTTCTTAATTTTATACTCTCCTTTTAAACGAAATCTGTAATTATGTCTAGGGTAATCACCCATTTCTTTTGTTTCACCAATATCATTTCTGTTAGTGTACCGAAATCTTGCGTTTAATCGCAACTGATTAAAAGAATGCTTATAAGTAAAATCAAGATTAAATCTTTGTTCTTTATCTTTTTCAATATCATCATTCATATCACTTATAAAACGATAACCCATACCAACATACAAGTGTTTCTTAATTATTGTATATCTAATAGAACCATCGGTAAAATACTCATCTATACTTGTTGAATTTTTTTGAAGTCGCAACTGTTCTTCAATTCCAAAGTCCCACCTGCTTCCCAGACCAGCTTCTACAGCAATACACGACCATGTTTCTAAATCTCTGGTTACAACAGATGTTTGCGCAAAAGAACATAAGAATAAAACGATACCTAGAAAACTGACAACTATTCTTTTCATATAATTGGTTTAGTAAATTAGCAATACAATGCCTTAATTAACAATTTTACTATAATTTGACAATTACTTTTAACTAAGGTTTAATTAATAACAAAAAAATACGCTTTTGTATTATTTGATTTTAATACAATAATACTAAAAATATATGTAGTGCAAAAACAATCAGAAGTTTAGGCAAAATTTCCCGTTATTCTATTGTTATATGTCTATAAATAATTATTCAATTTAATAATATCAGATATCATTTTCATAAATCGCATTTGGTTGGAATTCCAACTATTTTGCATATCTTTGCATTATGAAAACCGAAAACAACATTCAAGAACGTTCAGCCGGAAGGATAATAGATGAATTATCAAGAGCTGCGCATGTCTATTTTCATTCCGAATTTCAAAATCATTCTATTGGACATGCACAGATAAAAACACTTTTACACATTTCAAGAAACGAAGGTTTATCACAATTAGACCTTTCAGAGACATTACGGCTTGATAAATCATCTGTAACATCACAACTTCAGATACTTGAAAAGAACGGATTTATAATCAGACAGCCTTCTAAAAAAGACGGAAGAAAGCATTGTATAATGCTAACGAACAAAACGCACGAAATACTTGAACCACTGAAACAGGTCTTTTCATCATGGACCACCACCTTATTAAAAGGGTTCAATGATGTTGAAAAAGAAGAATTGTTCCTATATCTTGAAAGAATGCAGCACAATGCAAGAGAGAAACTTGAATTGATAAAAACAAAAAAGTAATTTCAGAATTTTTATGGGGAAAAGAAGCAAAAATCTCACAGAAGGAAATATAAAATCTCAACTTTATAAATTAACTTGGCCAATGCTGCTTGGCATGATGGGAATTGTTATATTCAATCTTGTTGACACTTATTTTGTAGGCAAATTGGGAGTGCAGGAGTTGGCAGCAATGAGTTTTACATTTCCTATTGTAATGATACTAAACAGCTTGTCTCATGGAGTTGGTGTGGGTACAAGTTCAATAATTTCCAGAAATATCATTGGGACAGAACGATCAGAAGTAAAGATGATGTCGAGCCGGGCAATATTGTTAGGTGTTATTATTGTGTTGATTTTTGTAATACTTGGTTTATTTACGATACGTCCTGTTTTTAGTTTGTTGGGTGCAAAAGGGCATATTCTTGATTATATTGAAGACTATATGGAAATATGGTTTCTAGGAGTACCATTTGTTATAATCCCGATGATTGGAAATAATATCGTTAGAGCAACCGGAGATACTTTTACTCCGGGAATGCTAATGGTTATGTCTGGAGTGATAAATATAATCCTTGATCCAATATTCATTTTTGGTTTAGGGTCATTTCCAGCAATGGGGATTAAAGGCGCAGCACTGGCAACAGTAATTGCAAGAAGTTCCGGTTTAATATTCATCCTAATAATCCTGATAAGAAGAGAAAAACTTCTAACTATAAGATTAGGAAAGCTAAGAAACATAATGAACACTTGGAAAAAAGTTATATATATTGCTGGACCTGCATCTTTTGCAATGCTTATAACCCCTATTTCAATTGCTTTTATAACTAGGCTTCTTGCTGGATTTGGTGAAGAAGCTGTGGCTGCATTTGGTGTCGCCTCCAGAGTTGAAATGTTTATTTTGATGGTAATTAGCGCACTTGGATCTGTTTTAATAATTTTTGTTGGTCAAAATTTGAGTAAACATAAGTTCGATAGAATATATAAAGCTTTAAACTATTCAATGATATTTTCGTTAATGTGGGGGGCAGGCTCTTTTATTGTCCTACTAATATCAGGTGAACATATCGCCTATTTATTTTCAGAAAATACCGAAGTTGTTGAGATTGCCAAAAACTATTTCTACATTATTGGTGCAAGCTATGGTTTTCAGGGACTGGTAATGTTGAGCACTGCAGCTTATAATGGAATAAACAAACCATATCCTTCGGCAATATTCTCAATAATTCGAATGCTTGTTCTTTATGTTCCTCTTGCTTGGGTTTTATCTCAACTGTTTAATATCTCAGGAATATTTTGGGCAGGATTAATAGCTAATATTATTGTAGGAATTCTTTCGTTTATCTTTTTACATAAGTCAGTTAGAAAACTCGAATCAAAAAAAACAGCCCTACAAAATGCAGAGCTGCTTTGAGTAAATTGTGTCAGAAATTTACTATAATTTCTCTAATTCTACAGTAAAGTGTCTCATTATTGGAGCTTCCCAAATAATATTTACACCACTTGTAATTTCGTTTCTGCGATCATAAACATTTTTAAGAGCAACAGCAATAACATCCATATGATTATTTGTGTACACTCTACGTGAAATTGCTAAACGAAGAAGTTCTAATTTAGGAAATCTATTTTCGCGAGTTACTGGATCTCTATCAGCAAGGATAGCACCAATTTCAACACCTCTAATTCCACCTTCGAGATACAATTCGATACCAAGAGTTTGAGCTCTAAACTGTTCTTGTGGGACATTAGGTAAAATTTTATTTGCATCAACAAAAATAGCATGACCGCCAATTGGATATTGAATTGGCACCCCATATTCCATAAGTTTATTGCCTAAATATTCAACTTGCTTTATTCTTGTTTCAAGATATTCAAATTCTGTATTTTCGTCAAGTCCTACAGCAAGAGCAGCCATATCACGTCCAGCCATACCTCCATAAGTTACGAATCCTTCGAACATAATATTAAAAGTACAAGCTTTACGATAAGTTTCTTCGTCCTTAAATCCGATAAATCCACCAATATTAACTAGACCATCTTTTTTAGAACTCATTGTAGCATAATCAGTATATTTATACATTTCTGCAACAATTTCTTTAATTGTCCAATTTTCGTAGCCTTTTTCACGCAATTTAATAAAGTATGCATTTTCTGCAAAACGAGCAGAGTCATACATTACAGGGATTCCGTATTTTTTACTCAAAGCGTAAACATCTTTCATGTTTTGAATTGAGACAGGTTGACCTCCCGAAGAGTTACAAGTAACAGTAACAACACAACATGAAATTTTCTCCTTTGGATTTTCTTTATAAACCTTTTCTAATTTAACAAGATCGAGATTACCTTTAAAAGGATGGTCTATAGTTGTATCGAAAGCCTCATCAATTGTACAATCAATAGCTTTAGCTTTGCGAAACTCAATATGACCTTTTGTTGTATCGAAATGAGAGTTTCCAGGTACAACATCACCTTCTTTTACCAATACAGAAAACAATACATTTTCTGCTGCTCTACCTTGGTGAGTTGGTAAAAAATATTTAAATCCCATTAATTTTTCAACAGTATCTTTTAACAGATGAAAACTACGAGATCCTGCATAAGACTCATCTCCTGTCATAAGAGCAGCCCACTGAGTGTCACTCATAGCTCCTGTTCCACTATCTGTTAGTAGGTCAATAAAAACCATATCGCTTTTAAGTTTGAAAAGATTATATTTTGCATCTTTAATCCAAACTTCTCTTTCTTCTCTTGTGCTGCGCTTAATTTGCTCAACCATTTTAATTCTAAATGATTCTGAAAATGGTAATTCCATAATAAATAATTTTAATTTAAAAATAATAAATGTGATTAATTAGGAGTTAAACTCCACATGCTTAGGAATTATGCAAGAAAAGAATCACGTTCCTTAATATTAAGGAAGACAAAAATCGCAAGAATATTGATAATTTTTATTCTGTACATTTTATTTATTAACTCTATCACAAAGTTAATTATTCTTTAATATAAAGAGAACTTTTTTTGTCTTTTTTTATCAATAAATGCTATGTAACACATTATATAAAATAATATCAATTGTCATAAAAACTTGTGTGTTTTTTACTAATTTTGCACAGTATTTGATAATAGTTAACCATGAAAATTTTATACCTGATATTGTTAATATCTGTATTTTTGTTTGCTTGTAATAAAAATAAACAGACAAAAGACTTATCTGACAAAACCACAAATATAAATATGGATAAAATTGTGAAAGATTCGGTAATAATAGAAGATTCCACTGAAATAACAGAAGACACCGCTAATAATATAAGTATAAAACAAAATGATACTATCCCCGTTGATAAATACTTTACAGATCCATTAGTTGTTAACTATACTAAACATAGTGACACAATGCTAATTAATGAAGACTGTGTAGTTTTTTTATGGCCTGACAGTCTTGAAGTTGTTGAGATGCAAAAGAAATATCCTGATGGATATATGGAAATTCTGGATGATATGATTTATTATGCATCTGATGCTGCTATTGCCTTAAATGGTTCCAATATAAAGAACTTTTTCTGTGACAAATCTATTATTCAGTTTACAAATACTCCTAACGATATTTTCTTAAAAAGAAAAGAAACAGATGGTAATATGATATACTTAAAAAAAGGTAAAGAACCATTTATCAGTTCTACTACAGATTTTGTGCTTGAGACCTGTAAGCATTACTTTAATGCTAATAATATAGACACCTTAAGCATTGAATAATAAAGAACACAACAGAAAAAAAGTCATGAGAATCAACTTACTAAGAGTTATCCGGAACAAAAGATTATCAATTCCTATTTTAGTTTTAGTCATTGCTACAATCATTGTTTCTGTATATTTCATTTTTATAAAAAAAGACATACAAAGTCCTAAAGATGGTAATGCTGCATTCTATGAGTATCCATCAGAAAATATTGACTTAATCCTTGAAAAACTTAAACCAGAAGAAAAGCTTACATTCCTTTTTATGGGTTCCAATATTAGTAATGAAAACTATTCTAATAACAAAATAGATTACACCGGAGGATTTTACATAAAGTTCACTGAAGATACAAGCACTAATATTTTACTAAAAACTTCAGGTTCAGGATATTTTATAAATGCTATTTCTGAAAACACATTAAAATATTTCTCTAACGACAGCATTTTATATGCCGATCTAGAATTATTGAGTACTATTTCAGATACTGAATTTCTTGAAAAATATTTTAAATATCAAATTGACAACCTTTTAGATCTTCGCATTAATGCACTAGTAATAAAATATGATCCGCCATTAAAATCAGATTCTATCAGTTTTAAATTTATTACTGAAAAACAACTAATTAAGTTAGAACTGCTGCATAAAAACAATATGCTTAGTTTTATTATGCTAGACAGTTTACCAGAGTTTGAAGATCAAAACACCGGTGAGCTTTTTGTTAAATCCTTACAAGAACTTGCTGATTCCGGACTTTGCGGTTTGGTTTTCACCAATCCATCTGATATTAAGAAAATAGAAAACTTAACATTTGACGGCATCAAAGGAATAATAATTGATAATGCATCAGAAATTACAGCTAGTATTGCTACAAACTTTGATTTCTATATTTTAAATAATTACAACAAGCCAAATGAGTCAAATATCAAAGAGATTGTAAAATCTTTAGATAAAGAGAGTTTGCATATCAAAAGTGCAAAAGTACTCAGAGCAGGTTATTGGGCAAATACAAACAGAGATACAATAGATTCAATTAGAATTACTTTCAAACCTCAAGTTCTTCAAACAAAGCTTATTGAAAACTCAATAACTGTTCTAAAAAACGAAGGCAATTTAATCCCATTAATAAATATAAATCAAAAACTTCATTTTGTTTATATAACTGATGATAAACCACAAAATTTCATTAAAACTATTGATAAATACTCAAGCAATTACACATTTGCATTTTACAATAAGAAAAGTATAAAAACACCTTACCTACCCAACAATGTAAGTGCAACAATTTTCTTATATGATAATTTTGAAGGAAGTGATTCTATTCCATCCGTTCTAAAGAATGCTATAGAAAATTCAGAAACAGAGTCGATTTTCATAAACTATGGAAAGCTTCCATCAGATATTGCAGAAATCAAATCGACATCAATAGTTCAGTCTTACACAAATGATGATATAGCTCTATCATTTACTGCACAGTTAATCTGGGGTGGAATTAGTGCAGGAGGAAAACTTCCTTACTATTTAAATGATACGTTAAAAACAGGTTTTGGAATTTACACAAATAAAACCAGATTAAAGTATTCAATTCCGGAAGATGTAGGACTAAATGCTGATACATTGAAAAAAATCGACAGCATTATAAATTATGCTATTTCTAGTGGAGTAATGCCGGGATGTCAAGTTTTTATTGCTAAGAATGGTGTGGTTGTACATAATAAATCTTATGGTTTTCACGATTATTCAAGGACTAATTCTGTTAGTAAAACAGATCTTTATGACCTTGCATCTTTAACAAAAATTTGTGGCGCCACACTGGCTATGATGAAGATGGTTGAGCAGGGAAAAATTCGTCTTGATGATGAAATTGGAGAATATTTTGATGATACAGAAATTGATTACAGCAATATCGAACCAGATACTATAATATTTGTTGATACTGTCTCTATTTTTAATAAAACTGATGCTGAAATCAAAAAACTCGTTGAAAATAAGGATACTATTCATCTAAATGATACTTTGGTTGAGCTTACTGAAATCGTTATAACACGTCTAACTCCTGAACTTAACATTTTCAAGGTACCTGTGAGGGCATTATTAAGACATGAAAGTGGAGTTAGTCCATCCTTGCCTATTTTGCCATATATGTTTTATGAAGATACTTATGCAGAACTTTTACGAACGGAAATAGCAGAAAATGACTCAATTCAAGCACTACTACGTGAAGATACTATTGCTGTGGATACAAGTATATCATTTACTCCAAAAGAAGCTTTTGATTGCTTTTACAGCAGAGTTTGGATTAAAGACTCTGCTGAAATAAAAATAGCAGGCGGGATGTACCTTAGAAAACGTTGGCAGGATTCTCTATATAACGACATCAAGAGACTAACAGTCTATCCAAGACGCTTATTTCAGTACACTGACATGAACATGATACTATGTGCAATGACAATAGATTCGATCAATGACAAACATATAAACGAATACCTTTACGAGGAATTTTACAAAACACTTGGACTTAAAAATACATCATATAACCCATTAAACTATTTCCCAAAATACCGAATTGCACCAACAGAAAATGAAACATACTGGCGCCGACAAGTAATAAACGGAACTGTGCACGATCCATCTGCAGCAATGTTGGGTGGAATTTCCGGAAATGCCGGCTTATTCTCCACAGCTTCTGATCTTGGCATTATTGCTCAAATGTGGCTTAATGGAGGCAGTTACGGTGGTATTAGATATCTGAATCCGGGAACAATAAATATGTTTACTGCTACACAACCAGAAAGCAACAGAGGCTTAGGTTTTGACAAAGCAGCCATTAGAAACCTAAATGCGGAATCAGCACCACCAAGCACCTTTGGACATACCGGTTTTACAGGATGTGTTTTATGGGTAGATCCCGAGAATAAAATTGTTTATGTATTTCTTTCAAACCGCCTTCATCCAAATGTAAATAACTGGACTATTTTAGGGCAAAGAGTACTACAAAATGTTCATCAGGTTGTTTATGATGCAATGGAGGAGTAATTGGTTAAGTTACAATAATAAATAAAATACAAATTACAAAAAAAGGCCTTTCGGCCTTTAAGGTGGAGCTGGCGGGAATCGAACCCGCGTCCAAACAAGAAACAAAGGTGCTTTCTACAAGCTTAGTAAGTCATTGATTGTCGGGAAAAAATCCGGGGACTCACACCCAAACTCTAACCTTATCTCCTTAAATTTCGCGTTTGTGTCGGAGTGCCACTCAGCTATTTCGGTATTTTTTGCCTCCCCTTAGCCGAAGCGGAACCGAAAAGTCCAATCGAGGGAAGTCTTGTCCAAGTACCTAGTACCGGGATTAAGCTTAACCTACTGTAATTCGATTAAGCAGCAAGAGCATAATTATCTGCGCCAACTAAAAGTTTGTGTTAAAGTTTAACGGGATTATGCACATTGCCCGGCTTGCTTACACAATCATTTACCTTGCTGTCAAAACCAGGTCAGCCCCTAATTGTATTGCGGTGCAAAGATAAGATTTTTTTCTTTCGAAAAAATAAAATTAAAATGACAAGATTAAAGAATCAAAAGTCAAGAAACAAGATTAAACCTAACGCAATATTATCAGTTTTGATGTTTTTGTTGTACTACCATTTGAAAGTCGAACAAAGTAAACACCTTCTGATAATAAGCTTACATCAACAGTTTCTATATTTCCAAAAATATCTTTTGTTATAAAAACTTTTCCCTGCATGTCAAGAATTTCTATATGCAAATTAGATCCATAGCTATTAGGAATCTTTATAAAACTGTTTGCCGGATTAGGAAAAACTTGACCTGCAAAAACATTGTGTTTACTTGCATTTGTAACATCTTCAGTAGAAAAAGAATCTCCCCATGGAGTAGAATTGTTTTGATATCCATTTCTTATTACATCAACATTATTTAGCATTTGTTCAACAGAACTTATCTCGGGACTATCTGATCTGCCATAAACATAAGCAATATCAAATTCAACAATTTCTTCTGGCAAAAATGTAAACGGACCTGTTACACCCAGACCTCTCCTGTCACTTGGAGTATTTTGTTCTGATTCTTCAGACCAATCTATCTGAGGAATACCTCCTTGTCCACAACCACAAGGATCAGATGTCGGACTACCTGGAAACATATATTTAGTTAAATTATCTGTATCAACTCCACTTGACCAATGCCCGTTACCACCATAAACAAGAGGAGTATTATCTTTCCAGTATCCTGCCATATAATTATAATATTCAGCAGCACTTGATGGGTCAAGTGTTCCGGTATTAACAAGGGAGTCTTCATTATTGAAATATACAAATCGGGTCATCCCCCAACGTTCGTTATCAATAATTCCATCTTCAAAATTTAGTCCATTAATATTTCCATTCAAAATATCTCCTCTTGCACAGTTTAAAACTGGCAGATTATTTACTGTGTCATAGCTTGTAGAATTATCATATCCATCTGCATCTATTGTCGATCCTCCCAAAATAACTGTAGATTGAGCCGGAGGGTTTTCTCCATACCCATAGATCCCATTTGCTGTCTCATTAAAATCATCTCCATTATATCCATAGAAACATCCCCTTTGCACATCACAACCTATAAAATCGTCAGAACTATTACCAATGTCAAAATCGGTAAATATTCCTAAATAAGTATCGAAAAGAGGATAACAATTCCTGTTAATTATTTTGTAACTCAAAAAAATCGTATTGTTAAAGGCTTCATCATTGGAATTAAAAGCATAAGCCAATCCATGAACTTCTATCCCGATAGAGGCTCCATTTGTTTCAGTATGAATATTCCCTTTATCATTGAAAATAAAAAACATTGCATAATCTCCCGAAATTTTAGGATAGTCACCATCCAATGGGTTATAAAAATTGTCATTATTTACATCAATGTATGGTGCTAGTTTTTGAGCTTGTCCCAGTTCTGTGTCTCCGTTAGCAGGCCATTCTAATATTTCATCGGGTATTACGTATAGAGGATAATTTTGATTATTGTTTTTTTCAATAAACTCCTCAATTAATGATTGTTCCATTGGCCACATTCTATTCCATGATTGCGATACAGAGTCCGAGATTGTCCCCATTTCAGTACCACTAACAATCAATGGACCAGGAAAAAAGTCAGATCCACTTTGTCTGTATCTTTCTGCAGCAATTTTAATTTGATTATTAGCATCTTTTCCCCCAAACCATAGTGTGCTCACAAAAATTGTATTTAATCCACTACCATATGGAATCTCATACATAGCAGCCCCCTAAAAATCGAAGAAGTGATTTCCAACAGGATGAAACAAGGCACCTACATTATTATAGCTAAGTTCATATGCAGCTAAATTTGTTTGAGCAAAAGTATAACAAGAAGATAAAAGAATTGATAATACGATTATTAAATAACATTGCTTTTTCATGGGTACAAATTTTACCCATAAATATACAACAGTTTCTCTGAAATATAAATAAATCTTACACTTTTTTTAGGGTTTTTATCACCTCTTCTGGATCATCTGCTCCAAAAACTGCAGAACCTGCAACCAGAGCATTTGCTCCGGCATGAAGAATGTCCTTATAGTTATTTTTATCTACTCCGCCATCAACCTGAATTATAAGGTCAGGATTAGACTTATCTGCCATTGCACGAAGCTTTTTAATCTTGTTCAATGCTTGACCGATAAAAGATTGTCCTCCAAATCCAGGATTAACCGACATTATTAACACCATATCAAGTTCCGGTAAAATATCTTCGAGCAATTCAACATTTGTATGAGGATTTAACGAAACACCTGCTTTCATTCCGGCTGCTTTGATTTCCTGTATAGTTCTATGCAAATGAGTACATGCTTCATAATGAACAGTTAAAATATCAGCACCTGCATTTTTCCATGCATCAATATATCTTTCGGGCTGAACAATCATCAAATGAACATCCAAAGGTTTTTTAGCATACCTATTAATATACTTAACAACAGGAAAACCAAAAGATATATTTGGAACAAAAACTCCGTCCATAATATCAAGATGAAACCAATCGGCTTCACTTCTATTTATCATTTCTACATCTTTTTTAAGATTTCCAAAATCCGCAGACAACATCGATGGTGCTAATATTATTTTCTTCATAATAAAAATTTATACTACAAACTTAGCAAAAACTTTAAATTTCATCAATAAATAATTTAAACTAAATGACAATCTCTTTTTAAAAATTTGTTTTTAAAGCAAGAGTATTTCTTAGTGTAAACATTAAGGTGGGAACAAATACAAAACAGTAATTGTTACAAATAACATATTAAATTATAACCAACTATTTCCTTACAAACAATTCAAATTTATTATATTAATATTACATTTGCTTCATATTAAAAAACACAGAAAAATGAGATCAAAACTAAAATCAATATTTTACGCCCTTAGGTTACACATTTTTATTCCATCAAATCTTCTTTTTTTCTTTGGCAACTTAGCTGGGGTTTCTAGATTTGTTCACAAACACAAGAAAGATGGTTTTTGCGATTATTATTCTTCAAAATTTAATTACCATAAAAGAGAAAAATTATATGAATATGTTATTGAAGAAAACAAATTAGATGATATAGAAATTGATTTTTTTGAATTTGGTGTATCCAAAGGAGTATCTTTTCGTTGGTGGGTAAATAGAATAAAAAATAAGGATTCTCGATTTTTTGGGTTTGACACTTTTACTGGATTGCCAGAGGACTGGGGAATATTCAAAGCTGGAGACATGTCAAATGGAAATCGACCTCCAAAAATTGATGATACAAGAGTTAGTTTTTATCAGGGTTTATTTCAACAAACACTTTTACCTTTCCTTGCAAATTATAATTCCACAAATAAAAAAATTATTCATCTAGATGCTGACCTATACTCTTCAACATTATATATCATGACAATAATGTATCCATATTTAAAATCTGGAGACATATTATTTTTTGATGAATTTAGTGTCCCAATGCATGAATATAAAGCTTTTATGGAATGGACAAAATCATTCTACATAGAATATGAAGTTCTTGGCTCAGTAAATAATTTCTTTAGACTAGCAGTTAAGATTAAATAATATTAAAGAATCTCTACCTTTTTTCTTTTCAATCAAACCCGACAGTATACCTACTGTATATATATATGAATTATTTTAATGGAATTATATCATTACGTTTCGTTATTAAAAAAAATCCTGAAGATATTGAATATACAGAATTAGCCTTCACCAAAGGTAATATGCGGGATAGATTATAATAGTCGCTCCTTAAAAACGCACCAACAGTCTGAATGTCAATATTATATTGTTA
>CAYUWD010000005.1:0-8022 GCA_964448235.1 uncultured Bacteroidales bacterium
GTCTGTCTTCAGTCATAATAGGAGTGGAAACTGAGATTCCAGTATAATATTTAAAAACAACCTGAGGTTTGAGGTATTTATGTTCTTTTCTAGGACCTTCAACTGTATCATCAGGATTTGTAAATTCATTATCAACAACATACATAAAACCATCAATTCCTATAAATGCAGAGAGGGAATTTTGATCTGTATCAATATAACTGTCGTTTGTTGCAATAGATCCAATTATTCCTCCACGCCAATCTGTAAAAGTACTATCTCTGGTTGGATGAAACCACACAACGCAGGAATCTTTATGTTTTGATGGATCAATAAGCATTGCGCCACCATTTCCGTTAATATATTGCTTTTCTATAGAAATTAAAATACAACTATCTCGGGTAACAATGGGGGAACCATCCATATCAGAACCGGTATAGAATTTAAAATCAATTTCTTGCGTTTTTCTATTATAACCGTATAAATAACCTGCGCCAGAAGTAATGTAAATATGATCTCTTAATAAAGCTGCTGCACTTTCATTCACAACATTTGTATGATGAGCTGCAATATCTTCATCAGTATAAAGTTTATGGCTAAAGTGCTCAACAGGTTGTAATATGCCGTCTTTTTTTACTGCAGAATCGGGGTTAGGATTTAGAGCTACAAAATATCCATTTTCTAATCCAATGAATAAGGTATCTTCAATAATTAAAGCTGTACCATCAACATCTCTGCTAAAAGAACCTCCTTTAATAGAATTATATCGCCAAAGCTCTTTACCTGTTCTTAGAGATATAGCTCTGTAACTAGGTATGATTTTATCCCATACTTCTTTCTCAAATCCTCTGCGGCTCCCCTGAAAAATAACATATTTGTTAGGATCGTCTTCAGTTTTCTTTGGGTTTGCCCACATGCTCCCAGAGCTTTTAATAACATCGTCATAAGCATATTTCCATACGACTTTTCCTGTTTTTGCATCAATTTTTCTTAAGTTATAATCGTATGCTCCCTGAATAATGTAAAGTTTTTCGCCTTCTTGGACTAACATTGGTTGTCCTGTCCAACCTGCACCGTACATTTTTACAGTATCTTTGGCTTTGTTTGGCATAACTGTGTTTCCACCACCAAGATTAGTTTTCCAAATTACATCTAGCTTTTCAGGAGCTTTGTTACCGTAGTAATTACGGGTTTCGTTACCTAAGAATGTAGGTATTATGAATTTTACACTGTCTTGTGCATTACAAAGTATACTGCTTAAAAGCAGGAGTAAAAATATTCTAGTCAAATGAGACACCGGGATATTCGGCTAATTTAAGAATTTGTTCATATTCTGCAGGTGTTGGTGCAAGCATATATCTTAAAGGATTTACTGCTGCACCATTAATCATAATTTCGTAATGAAGGTGAGGAGCAGTTGATAAACCAGTGCTACCACATTCGCCAATTTGTTCACCTCTTTTTACTTTTTGACCTTTCTTTACATTTATTGCGCTTAAATGTGCATATCTAGAAGTGAGTCCATTTACTCCATGATCAATAAGTATTGAATTACCATATCCACTACCAGTGTTATTGTATTCAATACCTATTATTGTTCCATCTCCAGAAGCATAAATTGGTGTGCCTTGTGGTGCTACAAGATCCAGACCTTTATGCATATGAATTATTCCTAGAATTGGGTGTGGCCGATATCCAAAGAAGGAACCTATGCGAGTCATTTCATTTACATGGATAGGTTGTAATATAGGTAATGATTTATATAAGTTTTTCTTTTCTTGTATTTCCTTTATTAACTCATTGTATGATAGTGATTGTATGTTAAGTTTATTCTCAACCTTGTCGAGTTTTTTTGCTACTTCTTTAACAATATCTGTACTTTCATGTCCTTCGAGGTGTTTATAACGATTTGCACCACCTGTTCCAGAATTTCTTATTGTAAATGGAATACTATCTTGTTGGAAAGTTGTTCTGTATATGTAGTTGTCTCTGTCTGCAATGTCATCTAAAAGTGCATCACTTTCTGATAAACGTTGATTTATCTTTTCGAAATTTGCTCTCAAAAATTTATTTTCTGAGCGAAGAAGTTTTTCTTCAGGTGATTCAAATACAACTATGTATAAAAACATAATCAAAACACCAAAAGCAACAGATGAAATAGTATAAGGGATAGATTTTATTAAAGTTCTTTTTAAACTGAAATTAATCTTCTCATACTGTAAAGTTTGAGGATTATATTTGTATTTTGGTTTGAATAATTTCATTTTAAAACTTACTTTTATCTGATAATCGATAAAATTCTGTGCAAAATTAAGAATTTAGTCTAAATTTGCAAAATAATAAATTTGATAATATACGTACGTACTAGAAAATAGCATAAAATGATGAATTCTAAGCAGATAAGAAACACTTTTAAGGAATATTTTGAGCAGAAAGGGCATAAAATCATATCCAGTGATTCGATGGTGATAAAAGGTGACCCGACACTTATGTTTACTAATGCAGGTATGAATCAGTTTAAGGATATTTTTCTTGATATCAGAAAGCCTGAGAATGTAAGAGTTGCTAATAGTCAGAAGTGCTTGAGGGTTTCTGGTAAACATAACGATCTTGAAGATGTAGGACAGGATACTTACCATCATACAATGTTTGAAATGCTTGGAAATTGGTCGTTTGGTGATTATTTTAAAGCTGAGGCTATTGAATATGCATGGGATTATCTGACAAATGTTCTGAAAATCTCAGAAGAGAATCTATATGTTACTGTATTTGGAGGAGCTAAGGAAGATAATATGCTTGTCGATACAGAAGCAGAAGATTTATGGCTGAGATTTGTTCCAAAGGAGAAAATTGTATATGGTTCTAAAAAAGATAATTTTTGGGAAATGGGTGAGACCGGACCTTGTGGCCCATGTTCAGAGGTTCATATCGACTTACGTGATGAAGAAAATAAGAAAAATGTCCCCGCTCGTGACTTGATTAATATGGATCATAACGAAGTTATTGAGATTTGGAATCTTGTATTTATTCAATATAATCGCAAATCTGATGGTAGCCTTGAGTCTCTTCCTCAGAAACATGTTGATACAGGAATGGGATTTGAAAGACTTTGTGCTGTCATTCAAGGTAAAAAGTCAAATTATGATACGGATCTTTTTCAGACTATTATTGGTGAAATAACAAAGATTTCCGGTAAAAAGTATGGCGTTGATCATCATACAGATGTTGCTTTGCGAGTAGTATCTGATCATATGCGTGCCGTGTCTTTTGCTATTGCCGACGGACAGTTGCCATCTAATAATAAAGCAGGATATGTAATTCGTCGAATTTTACGTCGAGCAGTACGTTATGCTTATTCTTTCCTTGAGGTAAAAGAACCATTTATTTTTAAATTGGTAGACACTCTTGCAGATTTAATGGGAGAGTCTTTCCCGGAGATTCTTGCTCAGAAAGAACTAGTTTCACAAGTAATAAAAGAAGAAGAATCTGTATTTTTGAGAACCCTTGACAAGGGAATAGGACTGCTTGATACTGAAATTCAAAAGCTCAAAAAGGAAGGTAAAACTAAGATTGGCGGAAAAGAAGCTTTTGTTTTATATGATACTTTTGGATTTCCATTAGATTTAACTGAACTGATTTCGCGTGAAAACGGTTTTACAGTTAATAAGCCTGAGTTTGACGCAGAAATGCAAAAACAAAAAGATAGAGCTCGTAATGCTGCAGATGTTGATACGGGAGATTGGGTTGTATTGAATGATGATGCGGATCATTGTGAGTTTGTTGGGTATGAGCAACTTGAAGCAAATGTCAAGATTGTAAAGTTCAGAAAAGTTGAGCAAAAGAAATCTATTCTTTATCATCTTGTATTTGATAAAACTCCATTTTATTCTGAATCCGGTGGACAGGTTGGTGATACCGGTTATATACAGAGTGGGGAGAAAAAATATTCAATCGTTAATACTGTAAAAGAACATAATCAGATAATTCATATTCTTAATCAATTGCCTGATGATCCAACAGATGAATATAGAGCTGTAGTTAGTGCACATAAAAGAAGTTCTATTGCTGCAAATCATACTGCAACTCACTTATTGCATTTTGCTTTAAGAGATGTTTTAGGCACTCATGTTGAGCAAAAAGGATCTCTTGTTGATAGCGAAAGATTACGTTTTGATTTTTCACATTTCAATAAACTGACAGACAAAGAAATTCGCGATATTGAGATTAGTGTTAATAAACTTATTCGTTTTGATATTTCCAGAACCGAAAAGCGTGATATGAGCATGGATGATGCAAAGTCTATGGGTGCTATATCACTATTCGGTGAAAAATATGGAGATAAAGTACGTGTTATAAAATTTGGAGATTCAGTAGAATTGTGTGGTGGGACTCATATTGAAAGTACTGGAAAAATCGGATTTTTCAAAATTGTTTCTGAAGGTGGAGTTGCAGCAGGTATACGTAGAATAGAAGCTGTTACCGGTGATGCTGCTGAAAAAATGATACTTGCAAAGCTAGATACATTAAGTAGCATCTCAGAAATGTTTAATAATCCTAAGGATGTTATTTCTGTTGTAAAGTCTTTAATTGATGGGAACTCCAAACTAAAAAAGCAAGTTGAACAGTATAAACTTACTGAATTAAAAATTCTAAAAAAGGATTTAATAAATGATGCAGAAGAGTATAATGGAGTAAAACTTATTGTAGAGAAAGTTGAAGTTGGTTCAAGTAATGATCTTAAAGAGATTTGTGCTCAACTTAGAGGTGAACTTTCGACTTTTGCATGTGTTCTTGGTGCAGTTATAGATAATAAACCTGCTATCGCAATAGCTTTCTCCGAAGACTTAACCAAGGATAAAGGAATGCATGCCGGTAATCTGATTCGTGAAGCTGCTAAACTCGTTCAAGGTGGTGGAGGCGGTCAGCCATTTGTTGCTACAGCAGGAGGTAAAAACCCGGATGGTGTTCCGGATGCAATTGAATTTGCTAAGAAGGAAATATTATCTAAATTGTAAATAAAACATAATTAAACTATGAAAAAGTTATTTTTAATAATTGCATTAGCATTAATTTTTAATTTATATTCCAATGCTCAGGGACAATGGATTACTTATACTAGCAGTAATGGTTTAGCTAATAATTATGTATATTCAATAACAGAAGACATAAATGGAAATTTATGGTTTGGAATTGGTGGAGATGCTTCAGGTGGCGGTATAAGTAAATATGATGGAGCTATCTGGACAACATATACAACTTCTGATGGTCTAGCTGGTAATTGGGTATATTCAATAATAGAAGATATAAATGGAAATTTATGGTTTGGAACTTTGGGGAATGGCGTAAGTAAATTTGATGGAACAATTTGGACAACATATACAACTTCTGATGGTTTAGCTAATGATGATGTTGGGGCAATAATAGAAGATAGTAATGGAGATTTATGGTTTGGAACTTGGGGAGGTGGAGTAAGTAAATATGATGGCACAAATTGGACTACATATGCAACTTCTGATGGTTTAGCGAATAATCATGTAAGGTCAATAACAGAAGACATAAATGGGAATTTATGGTTTGGAACTGGTGGAGGCGTAAATAAATATAATGGCATAACTTGGACAACATATACAACTTCTGATGGTTTAGCTGATAATTATATAAATGCAATAACAGAAGACATAAATGGGAATTTATGGTTTGGAACTGGTGGTGGTGTAACTAAATATGATGGAACAACTTGGACAACATATACAACTTCTGATGGTTTAGTTGATAATTATGTGTCTTCAATAACAGAAGACATAAATGGGAATTTATGGTTTGGAACTAATAGTGGTATAAACAAATATGATGGTACGACTTGGACAACATATACAACTGCTGACGGATTAGTTAATAATAATGTAAATGCAATAACAGAAGACATAAATGGGAATTTATGGTTTGGAACATGGGGTGGAGGAGTATCTGAATTAATCCTTGGAGTAGGTATTAAAGCAAATAATAGCTGTCAGCAATTACAGCTTTATCCTAGTTCAAGCAAAGGAATAATAAATTTAGAAACAGGAAGTGTTGGAAATAAAAAAATGTCAATAGAAATATTTAATGTCTATGGTCAGATTATTAAAAAAATTAATAAATCATCAGATCTTAATAATACCAATCTTAAAATAGATTTATCAGATTGTGAGCTTGGAATTTATTTTATAAAATTAAGAACTGACAAGTATGAAAAAATAGGAAAAGTATTGTTGAAATAGAATTGTATGAATGGCTTATTGCATTATTCATTGTTGTTATTGATATGATTTTTATGTTTTTTGAACAATGAGGAGGGGATTTTGTAATAAAGCAAAATGATACTAAAGCTCTCAAATTTTCTTTTACTCTTTTTGTTTATTATTATCGAACGTCTCTTTTTGTTTGATTCTGAGGTTTTATATAGGTGGCTGAGGGTTTTGTTGTTCCTTGCTGGAACAATAAAATGTCTCTAAGACACCGATTACCACGAATTTCCTTTTCGGATAATTCTCTCTCCGTATTTTTTACGGATATTGTCAAGGCTCATATACAGGTTTATCATTTCGGGAGTATCCTCAAAAAGATTTAGTTGGGGGGTGCTTCGAATCAGTTTTGTAAATCTTATCCCAATAAGACGTATTAGAACTCTGCGTTGATATAATTTTGCAAAAAGTTCTTTAACAGTAGGAACAAGAATATGGTCAAAAGCAGTATATGGAATTGTTTTTTGCAAAGTATGTGTGTCAAAATTGGAATATCTTATTTTTACAACAAAGCAGGATGTCAGCCATTGTTCCTTACGAATTTTATATGCAAGTTTAACGGCCATACCGGAAATAATATCATTTATTTTATCTACATCAATTGTGTCGTGTTCGAAAGTGGTTTCGCTGCCTATAGATTTTCTTTCGGAATAAGAAAAAACGGGAGTATTATCAATTCCGTTGGCTTTTTCCCAAAGTGATTTTCCGTTTTTTCCTAAAAGACTTTCTATCATAATAGGAGGGATCTGTCTTATGGTTTTTATATCAGTAATTCCCATTCCTCTTAGTATTCCATAGGTCTTTTTTCCTAGCATAGGTATTTTTTTGATAGAAAGCGGATCAAGAAATTGATTTATCATTGGTTGCTCGACACACATTTCGCCAAAAGGTTTAGCTTCGCCTGTTGCAATTTTTGCTACGGTTTTATTTACAGATAATCCGAATGATATTGGCAAACCTGTGTTTTTTACGATTTTATCTTTTAACTCTTTTGTCCATTTGTAAGTGCCGAAAAATCTGTCCATTCCACTAATGTCGATATAATGTTCGTCGATGCTGGCTTTTTCGTATATGGGGGCTTCTTCGGCAACAATATCTGTTACGGTTTTTGAGTAACGCGAGTACATTTCCATATCTCCACGAATAAATATCGCATCCGGACATAAATATCTTGCCATTTTTGAAGGCATTCCTGAGCGTACACCATAATATCTGGCTTCGTAACTGCATGCAGAGACTACTCCGCGGTCAGAACCTCCTCCCACAACAAGGGGTAAGCCATTTAAACGACTGTTCTTTAATCTCTCTACAGAGACAAAAAAACTATCCATATCCATATGTACAATTGTTCTCGAACTCATAATGATTAAAAAGTAATCTTATTGACAATTACAATGTAATCATTATTTTGAATACGTGAAAGAAAATGTTAGAAAATTTGTTGGTTAGTCCCGAGCCTAAGGCTCGTGGATTCTCGTTAAAATAAGAAATTGCTTTGCATTCTTTTTTAACGATGCTGTTAAAAACTATAAATTGTATTTCTTGTCTAGGTAAATACAATTTCTGTTTTAACGGGATTGATTTGTTCTCAGTTCATCAGTTTTCGATTCATCAGTTTTCGGTTTGTTAGTTGTATAGTTAAACTGGTTAACAGATTGACCGTTGAATCGTTTCACTGTCTTGAATCATTAATGTAGCATAATTCAGGGTGAAGTGCATAAATTAAATAAAAAATGTGCATTAAAGTGCATAAAATTGA
>CAYUWD010000005.1:8122-10345 GCA_964448235.1 uncultured Bacteroidales bacterium
AATATTGCATCAAATTATCTTTATAAAGATGTCCTTCAATTTGAAAGATTAAAGAAACCCGAAGTTTTGTATAATCTTCTTAAGCTCCTTGCTTTTCAAATTGGAAGTGAGGTATCATTAAATGAATTGTCTAATAAGCTTAATGTACATGTAAATACAGTTAAACGATATATCGAATTGCTTGAAAATAGTTTTGTTATTTTTGGTTTGTCAGCTTTAAGCAATAATCCTAGAAATGAAATAGGGAAAAATAAAAAATACTATTTCTATGATTGTGGAATAAGGAATTCGATAATTAGAAATTTTAATTCTCTTACTTTTAGAAATGATGTAGGGCATTTGTGGGAAAACTATTTTGTATCTGAAATGTATAAAAAGAACTATAATACAGGTAAGCTTGTAAACTCATATTTTTGGAGAAATTATCAAAAGAAAGAAATTGATTATATTGAGGAATATGGTGGTGAATTAAAGCTGTATGAATGTAAATACAGCCCAAATAGAAAAGTTAAGATTCCTGCGGATTTTAAAAATAACTATACAGACTACGATTTTAATGTCGTAAGTACAGAAAATTATTGGGAAATTCTTAAATAGAATGTTGATCAGTTAATCAGTTGATCCGTTGTTTAATCAACAAAACACGAAACAAGCTCATCAATTTTAATAAGATAAAGCATTTCGTCTGCTTTTACGCTTTTTTACTTATAAGTTATCAAAACTGTCGGAGTGTTTTTTTTGGAAAGGATAAAATAATGGCTTTTCGGAATTACGGCGCGTGTTGGCCTGACCAAATACCCGGCAGCTTTAGAGGTGAATGAAAAATAATTAGAATTGTGACTAGCCGACATGTCGTTTAAAAGAAAAGTGTGGAGCATTAAGACTTGTTCGGATAATACACAAGTTCAGAATTAACGCAAATAAGTTTGTAAAACTTTTCTTTTACTAGGTTGTCATATAATTCTATTGTTTTTCAGAGGAGCGTGTGCAGGGATTATTTGGTCTTGATTTCTTTGTAACTTTCTTTATCAAGTAAGAAAGTTAAGTGTCTAATAGATTGTTTAAATTCAAATACTGAAATCCTTAATCAACAAAACACGAAACAAGCTCATCTATTTTAATAAGATAGAGCATTTCCTCTGCATTTACGCTTTGTAAAGCTGTTTTAACAGCAGAGCTTTCATATTTACATCCGACAACAGAGTTTTCAATTACTGAGATATCTCCATTACAGAAAAAGTCGCCAAAAATTGAACAGGTCTGGATAATTCCGTTTTTAACATCAAGCTGAACTTCAACTTTTCCACCATCAAAACGGTTTGATTTAGTAATATTAAACTCTGGAGAGTTCCCATAGTTCCATTCCCATGTAAGAAATTTCTCTTTTTCAATTTTATTGATTTCAACTAAATCGGATTCGCTTAAAACGATTTGCTCCATGTCTCCTTTAAGAATCTCAATCATCTTATTCCTAAATGTAGGAGAGTCCATATCGTTAGTAAGGTGAGGTCTGATATTAGTTACACGTTCACGAACAGACTGTATTCCTTTTGAGATAATCTTTTCGTCGGTAACATTTAATGAACGCACTAGATTTTCAAGATTTGTGTCAAATAAGATTGTTCCGTGGTGTAGAAATCTATTCTTCATACCAAATTGAGCATTGCCGGAGAATTTCTTACCTGCACAATGCAAGTCGTTTCTACCATGAAATTCAGCAGGAACGCCAAGACTTTTTAAAGTTTCGATTACAGGTTTTGTAAAATCTCTAAAGTCTTTTACCTGACCGGCATTTTTCCAGGTAATAAAACTAAATTGCCAGCAATCCGGGTCGGTGTAAACTGTTCCACCACCACTGTTTCGACGAATGATGTCAATATCATTATCTTTAGCAAACTGTGAGTTGATTTCCTGGATTGTATTCTGAAAACGGCCAATCATTAGTGTTGGTTTAGTTCTCCAGAACATAAAATATTCATCCTCAAATTTAGGATTTTTCATTATGTATTCTTCAACAGCAAATGCGTGAGAAGATCTCATGTGGTTGTCGAAATCGATATATTTCATAGTTTAAGTCGGAAGACCGGAGACCGAAGACGGAAGTCCTTAGTGCAAGGTCTTGCTTTGGTTTTAAGGTTTATAGTCTGTTTTATTTATTGAATATTGAATATTGAATATTGATTATTGGTTATTGAATATTGATTATTGGTTATTGAATATTGA
>CAYUWD010000005.1:10445-18703 GCA_964448235.1 uncultured Bacteroidales bacterium
TATTGAATATTGATTATTGGTTATTGAATATTGATTATTGGTTATTGAATATTGAATATTGATTATTGATTATTGAATATTGAATATTGAATATTGATTATTGATTATTGAATATTGATTATTGATTATTGATTATTGATTATTGGTTATTGTTTCTTAATTCTTTTATTCCTTCTAAAGCATTGTAAGAACTCCTTACATATGGTCCTGAAGCAACATATTTAAATCCTTTTTCTAATCCTATTTTTTTGTAATTCTCAAAAACTTCGGGAGCTACATATTCTTTTAAGCTCGCATGGTCATGAGAAGGAGGTAAGTACTGTCCAATTGTAAGCATATCGCAGTTGGATTCAATTAAGTCATCAAATAGTTGCATTACTTCATTTTCTTTCTCTCCTAAACCAAGCATGATTCCTGATTTTGTATAAATATCAGAATTCTGAGATTTTACATAACTTAAAACTTCTAAGGATCTTTTATAGTTTGCCATTGGTCGGGCGATTTTGTACAGCGACGGAACCGTTTCTACATTATGATTTATTATTTCGGGCTTTGCTTTGATAACAATCTCGAGGGCTTTTTCATCACCTTTAAAGTCAGGGATTAGCACTTCGATGCTTGATTTTGGTAATACCTTGCGAACTTCCTCGATGCATTTTGCAAATTGAGTTGCTCCTCCGTCAGGTAAATCGTCTCTGGTAACAGATGTAATAACTACATGATTCAATTTTAATTTTAAAGCTGCTTGAGCAACATGTTTTGGTTCTTCACAATCGACAGTAGATGGTTTACCTGTGGGGATCGCGCAAAACTTACAATTTCTGGTGCAAACCTCGCCTAAAATCAGAAAAGTAGCAGTTTTATTACGAAAGCATTCACCCATATTTGGACATTTTGCCCCTTCGCAAACTGTATGAAGATTTAAACTGCGCAACATTTCCCCCATTTCTTTCATGCTGGCATAATCGAGTCGTTTATTTAACCATGCAGGCTTTCTTAAAGTTTCCATTTTTATTTTTTTACAAAGATAAGTAAACTTAATTGTACAGAAAACCAAATTACACACTCTATATTAAAATTTCATAAAATAGCTGAATAAAGTCAACAGAATTGTTTAGTAAAAAGATGTTTTGCTTAAAACGCGAGTCTGACTTCAGCTCTTACCATATAAAAGTCTTCAGGTACAAGATTTGTTTGTACTCTGCTTCCTATTAGTGTAACTTTAAGATGATGTTTTAAAGTTGTTATCCCAATTTCAAGGTCTTGCTCGTTAGTTTTTGCTCCAGTTATCTGTCCTACAGCTTTGACCCCAACATTAAAGTTTAATTTTCCTGGGAAACGATGATTGACTTTAGCTGTCCAAAGAGGAAAGTCTGTAGCATCAAGACGCATAATTTCTCCTAAGAATAGGTTACTAAATATTGGCATATATAATGCGTTTTGTGAAACATCTGCTTTGCCAATATATGTAACATCAAATCTAGTACTTGAGGCATTTTGCCAACTAACTATGCGACCAAGATTAGCAATATACATCATAGTATTATTGTTAGACATATTTTGGTAAATACCGCCTACTTTTGCTGTAAATCCATAGGGTAAATTCATATCAGCAAAAGCACCGAGATAAAGTTTGTGGTCTGGAATGAATTTTTGGTTGCCAAATTCATTATAAAATAAGAGCTGAACTTGTGAAAATTCAAAGTTCTTGGTGTCGTTGATATCTGAACTAAATTCATCGCTAAATTCTGAAAATTCATCAGAATCATTTGACGATTGAGATTGTACAGGTTTTTTATGTTGAGGGTCCCAATTTATTGCTATTCCTGCCAAATTGGTGTCTCCGGGTTTTTTTCCGATGTTCTCAGTATAATTTGGACTGATAATTCCATATAAATGTCTGTTAGAACAGAAAATACCCATTCTAGCAAAATTTTTCATTACAGTTCCTCCACGTAAATTAAAGCTAAAAGCTCCAATCGTTTTATCAGCACTAATTCCAAGAATCCTTTCATCAAGTATTGGGAAACTTCCTAATAGAGTTTCGTGTAATCCCACTTTTATTTTTAGCTGATTATTTGAATAAGAGTAAAACACTTGTCTCATTCCAAAATGTTTCGATTTTTGTGCACTCGTGTCATTTACCAAATCTGATGTTTTCCAATTCTTATAACCACCTTCAAGATAGAAATTGTGCTTTTTAGCAAATGTGAAATCCAAAGCTCCTAAAGCCATTCCTCCATTTAATTTAGTGATGTCTGTATCGTTATATGGACTTGTCATTATTCCAGGAGCCATGGTTCCTTCAATTGCCCACAAGATTGGTACATCTTTGTGAAAAGGTGTTAAATGTGCACCAAGCGTACTTCTACAATCCATCTGCGAATAAGCAAGCTGTGGCAATAGGACAGCAAAAAATACTACAATTATTTTAATTGTCAGATTTGAGTTTAATTTTGCCATAATGTTGTTTAAGTTTTCTGTAAATATTATTACTTGTTGTTTTGCAATCGCTAAGGCAATCCCCACACATAATACACTCCTGATTGTCTAATTTTGAGATTTTATCATCGCGAGTTATTGCATTTATCTTACATGAGGTATTACAAGTTTTGCATCCTGAACATGTGTTGTTTATTCCTATAACTGATGCTCCAGGTATTTTTGTAATCCAACCCAGAATTAAACCTACAGGGCATACAGCCTTACAAAATGGTCGATAAATAAATAGTGATGAGAATAGTAATATGCCTAATAAAACATATCCTGTAATATTTGGTGAGAAAAGATTAAAAGCTACTTTGAATGGTCCAATCTTATTCCATAAAATTGTTTGAGTAAACGTAAGCTGAATAATTAGTATTCCAAAAATAACATATCTAATTATTCGCATAATCTTTTGTGCTCTTTCTGTCTGAAATATCTTTATTCTACCAATATACAGGAATTCTTGCAGAGCCCCTAAATAGCATAGCCATCCGCAAAAAACTCTACCAAAGAAATAGGTGATGGGGATAAGACCAAGAAATAGAATTATCGCTTGCCAATTATGATCGAGTCCTAGAATAAATAAATATGTATTTTGAAGACTTGAAATAACGCCTGGTCCACCTCTATAAAATCCTAGAAATACTATTGATAGTAGTAGAAATACAGATCTTAAATTTCGAGTTTTTTTGAATCTTACAAGAATGCCCGCAAGAATAGTGAATACGAGAATAGAAATTGCCCAAATAGTGCGGTTATAACTAATAGGAGCATCAATTACAGGAGGCTCATCGCCTGAGTATTCTGTAAACTCATCAGTGTTCTCATTGAACTCATCAAATTCATCAAACTCAGCTGATGATTGATCAGAAAAAGAATCGACTGAAAGTTCTTCTTGACTGTTTTGTTTATTGAGCAGTGATTCATTATCTGTTTGTGCTGATAAATTATAAGAAACAGCAGCAAGTATAAGAATCAATACGAATTTAATATGCTTAATACTCATTAGATAAAGATTTAAATACAATAAAGTTGGAAGCTTAGATTCTACTTATATTCTAGCTTCAAGGATCCAAAACCACCGTCTTTGTCACAAACCCGATTCGCATTTAGAACTATGTTCTTACCATCTTTTTCAATAATTTGAACTTTGATTTTTCGAGTCCAAACCATTGAAGATTCTTGTAACCAATCTGTTGTTCCTAAAATTTTCATGCCTTTCATTGTGAATTTTGTCTTTTCCATTCCTATTGGGCAGCTCTTATGTGTTAAGTTTACGGTAACTTTTATCACTAAAACATCTCCTACAGAGTATGCCTCTTTTTTGTTATTAGTAACTTCAAATTCTATTTCACAGGCAGATGCCTTTTGTGGCTGAAAAGCTATTAATAGTATTCCAATTATTGGGATTAATAATAATTTTGATCTTAGAATCTTTTTCATAATACTTATTTTTAATTATACAATATGTTTTTAATAATTTCAAGAATACTAAATATTTGCTAAAGTTTTCTTGCAAACACAAATTAAAGAATTGTTGAACTCTCTGTTTGCCTTGGAGCTTTTACAACCATTACTCTAACAATCTCGCTGGTGTTATTATAAATGCAATGTTTTATGTTTTTTGGACTTTCTACAAGACAATCTGTCTCAATAGATTTTGTTTCATCCCCAACCATAATATCTGCAGTTCCTTCCAGTATGTAAAAGAAAACATCGACAGGAGTAATGTGTTCTTTTAAACTTTCGCCTGGTTCTAATGTAATAATCATGACTTGTGCAGATGATTTGTCATATATTTTACGAACATCTACCTGATGAGGGGTTTCTGAAATATCTGTTTCTAAAAATTTCACAATTATCATCGAATCATGTACATAAACTTCTTCTGTTTCTACTGATTTATCTGGAATAGTGCTTTCTTGTTGATTCGAATCGTTGTTGTTACACGAATTAAGAATTAATACTAAACTTAAAATAAATAATGATTTTGCAATTAAAATTCTTGTTTTCATATTATAGAATTATTAGTTTATTTTATGATTGTTTTGATGGAATTTATTAATGATTCGCCTTCTTTTATTAAATCAAATGAATGTTTTGAAAATTGCCATTTTTTTACAAAAAGTCTTAAACTTCCCATGATAATTGTAGATAGAGTTTGGGGGTCAATGTCAGATCGAATTTCATTATTTAATTGTCCTTGAATAATTATATTCTGCATTATCTCTTGATTCTCTGTCATTATCCCTGAAATTTTTGCTATTAGTAATTCTTCATTTGCGAAAATACCTTCTGAAAAAATTACTGAAACAAGTGATGGGTTAGTTGTGAATTCGGAAAAGTGTTTGTTAAATATATTTGAAATTTTGTCAACGGAATCAATTTCTTTAGAAAGCTCTTCCTTAAAAGCAAATTGACTAAAGTCTCTAAATGAATCAAGAATACTTAGTAAAATGTGAATTTTGTTTTCATAATGACGATAAATTGCTGGTTCTGAAGTGCCTATTTTTGATGCAATATTCTTAATAGTAAGCCCCTGAATGCCTTTTTCTGAGATTAAATCTAAGGATACTTGAATGATTTCTTTTTGTCTTTCTGTTTGCATGATCAAAATGTTTATTAATACTTGACAAAGTTAGTTAATGTTAACTAACTAAACAAATATTTTTTGATTATTTTTGAATATTTTGATTAAATGCTTAATTTATAGGTATTTAGAGTTGGGGCGTTTTGATGTGATTATTTTAAGAATGTATCTTCTTATAAGATTTGTTGTAAATATTAGGCATTATTGTCATTTCTTGCAATTTGTTTTCAAGACTATCTTTATCAAAACCATTTGCGAAAAGTTGTTTTAGTGGTTCTACACCATTTTCTTCTAAGAAGTTGGCGAGATTACCAAAGAAAATATGTTGCTGAAAGCCAGATAAACTTGAATCAACATTATTTATTATTTTATAAATGACTTTTTTGTCTGATTCAAATATTATGCTTTCCTGAATCGCTTTTTCAAGCGTTTGTTCTAAAATTTTTCTGGATTCTTCTTCAGTTTTCAGTTTATTAAAAAAATCATCCTCAAGCTTTTGATTTGTTTCTTGATATAAAGTAATTTGTTTTACAAATTGTGAAAATGCTTTGATATTATACTCTGCATTAACCCCACTATATGTTTTGAATTTGTATGAACTATAATATAACTCTAGTTCTTTTAAATCTTTAGAGCACATTGTCCAAAGTGCCATTTCTGCGGGATTTTCAACAAATGACATATTTATTGTTGCATTAAAAGTGTTACAATAGTCAATTATCTTAGGGACTTCTTTGCAGTTTGATTTCATTGGAGTTACACTTAGAGATAGACCTTTGCCTCCAAGTAACACATTGTATTCTTCTATATGTGATTTTACTTTTTCATATGTAGCACCAACTCGTATGCTTTCAAATAGTTCTTTATCCAAAGCGTCAAAAGAAACGGTGATTGTAAAGTTTAATTTCTTAAGGTAATTTCTCACCTTATCGTTTAAAATAGTGCCATTTGTTACAACATGGAGTTTTGCTTTTGAGTTTAACGCAATTAGTTCATCCCAAATCTTATAATACGTGTCGATTAAGAAAGGTTCTCCTCCATAGAATTTGATTTCTTTAGCATGTGGTAGGAATTCTCTTAGTTGAGTAACAAAGTTTTCATCATAGTGGTTCTCTAAAGGGGGAAGTTTTTCGCGATGTTTTCTTATTGAAGATGAAACGATTCCGGAACACATAATGCATTGTAAATTACATGTGTTTGATAATTCCAATTCTATAATTTTGGGATAAGTAACTTTTGTGCTTGCATAAAAATCAGCATGCATAGATGGAAGACCATAAAATCTTGATGTTTTAAATTGATGGTGACAATATGCGCAACCCATTGAAAAATCATTGTTTCTCATGTGCTCTCTTAATTTTTCGGCAATTTCCCCAAACCAAATTTCTTTGATATTGTTTGTTGGGTATGTACCTAAAACTGTATCCTGATTCCTACAACAAACCACAGCTTGACCACGACTGTTAAAGTATAAATTCACAAAAGGATTATAACATGCTAAACGTTTTGGTCCGTGAAATCTTACACGATTAAATTCTTTCATTTTAGCAGGGCTTACAGAAAAATGTTTTCCATTTCCTTTGGGGTAAGTCAAAAATGGTAACTTTAGTCTTTGTGCTTTTTGATAAAAATATTTTAGAAATTCTGTAAATTTATTCATTGACAACAAATATACACAAGCTTTGTCAATTTTTGTTCTGTTTTGGTTAAAAATATGATTTTTTTAGTTCTCATTTTATCAAAGCTTATAGGAATTATTTATTAATGATAAAATTGGTTTAACATACATCTCATTATTAAACCATTCGTCCCAAAATTACATTTTATTAGAACAAAATGGTTCTGTCTGTCATATATATAGATAATTGGCCACAAAGTGAGGTGTAGTTTCATAAGTTATCGTATAATTACGTAAATTTGTGTTTAGACTAATTTCAATCATCTGATAATTGTAAAACATGAAAAGGATAATTAAAATATCCTTTGCTTTATTTCTTTTTACCATTTTTTGTTATAGCACTTTTGGACAGACAGATATATGTTTATATGATTTGACTGAGAAAGTAATTGATGATGATGTCGGCTTGTTATCATATACATATGAGTTTGAGGTTTTAAATTCGGCAAATACCTTAGATGGAAGGAGTCATACAGGCAATGGATCAATAGAAAACTTTGACCTTTCAATGGATAATGCAGTTATTGGAAATACATAGTTTTAAGTAGACAATAACAATATTTGTTTTAGTTAGTTTATAAGTAATGGATTATACCTAAACAGCAGTTCTCAAAAGACAACTGCTGTTTTTTTTATTGCTTTATCAGTTTGTGTTTTAAAGAATTTTGATTGAACTTAATCTCCATAATATAAATACCAGGTACTTCATCGAAATCTTCTCTAATAAATTTTGTATTTGTATATATAGCATGCATAATTTCCTGGCCAGATATATTTGTTATAATTAATTCGACTGAATTATAATCTTTATCGAGTTCAATATTAAACTCTCCATTTGTAGGATTTGGGTATATGCTTATTTCTTCATTAGCAATAGGTATTATTTCACTAATAACAATATCGTAGCAAGCAGAAGTGTCAGCACAGCCCCATTGAGTTACAATAACTGCATAAGATCCATCTTCGGTTGCAGTAAATGATTGATTTGTTTCATCTGTAATAAAACTATCATCAAAACAATCTATCCATTGATAATATGCAATTTCTTCATTTGCAGTAAGTGTTGGAGAGTTTTCTGTAACAGAAACGTCAACACTTCTTATAACAATTCCCATTTCAGCTGTTAGAGCACATGGGGCAGGAGAGGTGTATGTTACAATATAAGTGTTAGGTAAACTATTTTCTACATCAATGTCTCCGCTGTCCGGATCTAATTCAAGCCCTTCTGGTAATGCAGTAAATATCCCTCCTAACATTTCATTAGCACCGTCTATATTTGGTGTTGGTATGGTTTCATAATCACAGAAGATATTATTTGGCCCATAATCAAGTCCGACTTCCAGATCTTCATCAGCAGTAGTATTACAGTTGTTGTCTATACCGTCACATATTTCCATTGCATTTGGATTGATTTCAGAATCAGTATCATTACAATCTCCAGTATTTATAGCAGTTCCACCTTCGTTGCCTTCAAAACCAATAGCAATATATCCATCCTGATCC
>CAYUWD010000005.1:18803-61632 GCA_964448235.1 uncultured Bacteroidales bacterium
AGCCGTTACAGTCTTGGTCGATCCCATCTTCAGGAGTATCTTCAACTCCAGGATTTATTTCAGAGTTGCTATCATCGCAATCGGTTGTAGGATCCATTGATGAAGCTTCACCAAAATCGTCACAGTCACAGTCGTCGCTTTCTACGGTAGAAAAAGCATCAGGCCTAAATCCATCGTCATCAGCATCTAGATAACAAAGGCATTTCCCATCACAATTATCATCTATACCATTGTCGACTATTTCAAATTCTCCTGGATTAATATTAGCATCAGTATCATCACAATCATAACCGGTATAAGCTTCTCCAGGATCATCACAATCACAATCTCCGGATACAATTATGTTATATGTATCTCCATAGCCGTCACCATCGGAGTCGACATAACAGCTGCATGCATCTGACCCATCACAGTTTTCATCAATTGCATTGCCGGGTATTTCTTCTGCTCCAGGATGAATATCAGGGTTTGTGTCATCACAATCTATGTCTGAACAGTATCCATCATTATCAAAATCAATACAGTCTTTTGTCTGTGCATATGAATTTTGGGAAACTAATAAGACAAAGCTCAAGAATAGAGGCAATATAAGAAATGTTTTTGCTTTCATAATTATTAAAATGACTAGGTTAATTTTTATGCAAGTTACAAAAAATACATGTGTCAAATATGTAAATGTGAGTAAGAATACATAAAATATTGAATATAATCTAAAAAAAATGAATAATCAAGCAACGATCTATTGATTTTGTATGTCTAAATAATGTTATAAATAATTTATTATTTTAACTAATATCTACTACTATTTTTATAAAATGAAACAAACTTTGTTAATACTAATAGTATTGTTTCCTGTTTATTTGTTTTCACAGGAGATTTGTAATAATGGTATTGATGATGACGGTGATGGGTTGGTAGACTATAATGATACTGAAGATTGTAATTGTAATATTTCAAACACAATAATTGTTCCTTCTTTGATTCCAAATCCTTCTTTTGAGGAGCATTCGGAATGTCCTGACGGACCTTCAGAGTTATATTGTGCTGATACATGGATACAGGCAGGTACTGCAACAACAGATTATTATCATACTTGTGATTATACAGGACCTTCTCCTGTACCTTTTCCTGATGGAGATGCATGTGTAGGAATGTTTTTTGTTGAAACCTGGAGAGAATATGTTGGAGCTTGTTTGTTATCAGAATTAGTTGCGAATGAACAATATCAAATAAATTTTAATCTTGCTTTTGATTTTGTTGATGGTATGCCACAATATACTTGTAATAGTGACAATAATCTAATAGTTCCAATAGAAGTAACATTATATGGAACTTCTTGTTGTGAGGATCTCCCTTTTATTGGTAGTGCAGAATGTCCTGTCGGTCAAGGTGATTGGCATATACTGGGGAGTGTATTAGTTGATCCATATAGTATTCAAAGTAATTGGGCAGATTTTACTATTGACTTTACTCCTGAGAGTAATATAGAAGCTATAATAATAGGTCCACCATGTGAATATCCTCAAGGTAGTTGTTATATATGGGATTTTGGGTGTGCGCCATATATGTTTATTGATAACTTAGTTCTTAATAAAGCTGATTTATTTCAAACACATATTCATGAACTTGGAGATTTTTGTACAGATGATCTTAGTTTATACATAACATCAGATACTCTTGGGACTGTACAATGGTATTATGAAAATATAGCATTAGTTGGGGAAACAGATACTGTATTAAATATTTCAGAAAACTCACTATTATTTGGTGAATATCAAGCAGTTTTTACTACAGAACAGGGGTGTGTCATATCTGAAATATTTGTTGATACAATATTTAATTCTATTAATGATATTCAAAATGTTGTTTCTTGTTCTCCTTATGATTTACCTGAAATTTTAGGGAATAATCTGTCAGGAAACGAAAATTATTATACTGCTCCCAATGGACAAGGGAGCATAATTAACACACCAATAAGTTCAACACAAATTGTTTATGTGTTTGATAATAACGGTGTTTGTACCAGTGAAGAGAACTTTACTGTGACAATTTTACCACATCCACAAATTGATAATGTTTTGAATGATACCGCTTGTGATATATTTGAATTGCCAATAATAACAGGTACTAACTTAAGTGGAAATCAGGGCTATTTTTATGAATCTGGGGGAATAAGTCAGGTTTGGGATAATAATGTATATGAAAGTCGTATAATTTACGCATATGACGATAATGGTGGGTGTACAGATGAAGTAGAATTTCAAATAACCATTTACGATACTCCCATACTTGATGAACAGGATAATCACACTTATTGTTTAGCTTATGAATTGCCAGAAATTACCGGATTTAATTTGTCAGGTAATCAAGCGTATTATTCAGAACCTGAAGGTCAGGGTAATTTATTGAATTCAACCTTGATAGAATCTCAGACTGTTTATTTATATGATTCTTTTTGGCAGTGTTCGGATGAAAGTAGTTTCGAATTAACAATTGTCCCTGAGTTTATTGCAAATCCTGGAATAGATCAAGTCGTTTGTGGAAATTCTACAGAAATGACAGCTAGTTTAAATTACTATGATTCTGAAGGGTTTTGGACTGGGCCAGGAACGATATTGGATAATACAAGTGAAACAACATTTGTCTCTGCAGATTATGGTACACATACCTATACTTGGACTGAAGTAAATAGTATCTGTACATCAGAAAGAGACGTGTCTATTACATTTATTGAGCAGCCAAATCCTTCTCTGGTAAGTTCTTTTGATAGTATATGTCAAAATTCATATCAAATGTCTGTTGGGAATTCTAATTTCAATGGATATTGGACAGCTTATCTTGCAGAAACTAGTGAAACTCTTAATCCTGCACCATTATATTATCCTTCATCACAAAGCTCAGAGGTAGAAATAACAATAAATAATTTTCAGGAAACTATTAGAAATGTTGAGTTTGTATGGATAGAATCTAATAATTATGAATCTATAACATGTTCTGATACAATTAGTTCTATTATAAGTTTTATCAAGCAACCTGTTGCCAGTGTAGGTGCTGATGACGAGGCAGAAGTTTGTGGAGAGTTCTTTGATGGACTTAATGCTGATATGACTGGTAGTGAGTGGGCTGAAGGACAGTGGGTTTCACCTGAATTAATATGTGATTTTGATAATGTATCTTTGCCAAATACTGCTGTTAGTTTTAATGGTCTAGGAATATATGGAGATTCAGCTTTTGTAAGAGTTCCTTTATTATGGACTGTATCAAATTATATTTGTCAAGATATAGATACAATGTGGCTAAATATGTATCAACAACCAGTTGCAAATGCAGGTTTAAATAATGCTGTTTGTGGGAATGATTACACTCTTGAGGCATTTTATGATTTAAGTAGTTCAGGTAATTACTCTCCTTCAGGATTATGGTCAGTCTATAGTGGTCCTGAGGGAGTAGCAAGTATTGCTGATATTGATGAATCGATTACAGATGTGACAGCTCAGCCAGTTGGAATATGGCAGTTTCTATTTAGAGAAAATAACTCGCTTAACCCAAGTTGTTTTGACGTTGACACAGTAACTGTTGAATTTCTTGAAGTTCCGGTAATATCTGCTGGGGAAGATATGGATTTTTGTGGCAAAAATGCACAATTAAATGCTATTAGTGCTGGTTATCCGGGTAGTTGGCTGGTAACACCTGGTGTGTTTTTCTTTGATCCAACAGATCCCAATACTCAAATATCTGTGCAGAATTATGAGCCAATTGAACTTACATGGCTAGAAAGTAATATGGCAACATTAACAACATTATCTTGTACTTCTATGGATGAGGTCGTTTTTACATTTTATCCTCAACCTGAAGCAGATATCTTAATTGATGAAGAGGATAGAAAAGCTTGTGGCTTAGTCTTTGATAGATTAAGAGCTGAAAATCCTGGCTCAGAAATTACTGGATATTGGTTTGATGAAAACTCTGCAACAGCCTATGGTGATGTTTTTTCTAATGATACTTGGACTCAGGTTTCGGAATATGGATGCTTTGACTTTTTTTGGATTGAACAATCAGGGCCTCTTTCTGATCCCGGATTTTGTGTTGATACTGCTGGTCCAGTGAATATTTGTTTTTATGAATATCCAACAGCAAATGCAGGTAGTGATACTCTATTTTGTGGACTTTCTGGGGAACTCTCTGCAATACCCTCAGTTGGAACAGGTGTTTGGAGTATACCTTCTGAAGATAATATTGATATTATTGAAATCCATAATCCAACTTCAGAAATTACTTCAGAAATATATAATACAGATTTGGGAAATGACAATTCATTTACTATAATTTGGATGGAGGATAATAATGGTTGTACAGATTATGAAACAATTGAAGTAATTTTTGGACGTATTCCTCAGTCAGAAATAATTATAATCCCACCAAAATGCAAGGGGGAGCAAGCGACTATTGTTGCAAGTGATACAACCCATTTGCAATATTCCTGGAATTATTTTGGAGGTGATATTTCTAATTCTTTACAAAATGATTTAGGTGGAAATTATCAAAATTTTGTTTCATGGGATAATAATGCTGGTGAACATATTATTAGCTTAATGGTAACAAGTGAATGGGGGTGTATGAGTCCTATTAGAATAGATACTGTTTATGAACCCAAATTGCCAGAATTTGATTATACTATTGTAGCAGATACGTGTTTGTTCAGTAAAGGAGGTATAGTTATAAATGACACTGTTGATATTACTTATTTTTGGATGAATCAAGACATAGGTCCAGCTTTAGGAACTCCAATTACTGAAGTTGTAGGCATTCCTATTGGAACGTACTCTATAGAATCTTCTTATTTAACTCAAAATCTGGAAAATTATGCATATTATATCGAAATGTTTGGTAGTGCTAAGTGCATTGATACTTTCGCTTTTGAAGTAGAATCAATAGGAATGTTAAACGCAGAAATTGAATTGCTGTCAAATGGCATGACGGAAACTCTTGTTGCTCCAAATGGGAATGCAATGTTTGTAAATATGTCTGAATTCGATAATATTTCAGGGAGATGTGAATGGCATTTTGGTGATGGTGAAATACAAAAATCTTGTGATGATATTATTGAGCATATTTATACATCTGCTGGATGTTTTAACCCTTTTCTTGTAATTTATAATAAAAATCTCCCAGAATGTAGAGATACTGCATTTGTTGAAAATTGTATTCCTGTCGAAAGTTCTAGTTTTATTGAGATTCCTAATATATTCTCACCTAATAATGATGGATATAATGACTATTTTCAGGTTAAAGCTCAAACTTTGCAAACATTTAATGGAATTATCATCAATAGGTGGGGAAGAAAACTTTTTACATGGGATAATTGGGTAGATTATGAAGCTGGATGGGATGGAAGACTTTCTGGTGGAACGCAAGCATCCTCTGGTGTATATTATTATATTATTAAAGCAGTTGGGTTAGATGGTGAAGAATATGAATATACTGGAGCTTTACAATTAGTGGGGAAATAATCCCCACTAAAAGCGAGCTTTTATTCGATAATAAGTTTTTCTATTATTTTATAGTTATTTGTACTTATCTCAATAAAATATATTCCATCAGGGTGGCCTCCAAGATCTAATTGATAATGATTATCATTAAAATCTGAATCAATAATTACTTTACCTGTGATATCAAGAACCCTTATACTTCTCATCTCATCCATTTCAATATAAACAATACCATTTGATGGGTTTGGGTAAATATTGTAATTAGATATTTTAGGTAATGCAACATTAATATCAGATTCTGTTGTAAAATTCCAAACTTCAGACCATACACTTTCTACAGTACTATATGATGCTTTTACTCTCCAGAAATACTGAGTTTCTGGGGCAAGGCTGAGAATGTCAATTTGAGTATTAGAAACAGTGGCTGTTTGAACATTACTTGCAAATGTTTCGTCAGTACTATACTCATATGTGTAATCAGTTGCATTTGTAACAGACTCCCAGTCAAGTGTAACTAGGTCTATGTCAAGTTCTGAACTGTTATTTGTTGGTGAAAGAAGCAGAGGAGCATCCAAATTGTCAATAATCGTAGTAAATGACCAGACTTCAGACCATGCACTTTCAAGCATACCATCTGTTGCTTTTATTCTCCAGAAATATTCAGTATTTGGATCAAGACTTAATATTTCAAATAATATAGCTGTAATAATATCACTTGTAACATCACTTACAAATGTTTCGTCGGTTGAGTACTCGTAAATATATGATGAGGCTCCTGCAACACTGTTCCAGTTAATTGTAACAGAATTGAAATCTAAATCAGTTGTATTATCTGCAGGCGAAACAAGAACAGGTGTATTTAACCACAAATATTCTGTAGTAAAACTCCATACTTCAGACCAATCACTTTCGACTGCTCCATCTGTTGATTTTACTCTCCAAAAATATTCTGTACCATAAGCTAAACCGAGTACTTCTTTGTATGTTTCTGTTACCATCTGAGTAACAACACCTGACACAAAGTTTTCGTCATCAGTAATTTCATAAATGTATCCTGAAGCTCCAAAAACAGAGTTCCAGTCAATAATAATATTATCAGGATCTACATTTATTGCATTGTCTGTAGGGGAAACTAGTACTGGAGGAACTAAATCTGCACTTTCAGTTGTAAATTCCCAAACTTCTGACCATGGAGAATATCCGTTTGCATTTGCTCCACGTACACGCCAGTAATATGTTGTATGTGGATAAAGATCTGTAAAAGTGCCTGAAATCATGGATGTATTATATGAATGTACACCGGTTTCAAATGTTGGGTCAGCACTGTATTGGTATTGATATGTTACTGCTCCAGTACTTGCATTCCAATCGAGATTAGCTGCAGTGTATGAGATGTCAATTGATTCATCAGCAGGACTAATTAAAACAGGAGCATCTGTTAATTCATATGCTGTTGTAAAGCTCCATACCGGTGACCAACCTGCTGTATCAACAGCATTTCTAGGTGCAGCTCGCCAGTAATATGTAGTACCATATAATAATCCTGATGCACTAACTTGTGATGTCCCTGCTGAAGATTCAAATAATTGGTAAACATCAGAATTAAAATACAATGATGTATCAACTTCGCATAAATAACCCAAACAACCTTCAGAATAGTAATAATCTAACACAGGAGAGATTGAAATATTTGTTGCTCCGTTTGCAGGAGATGTAAGTGTAATACCATTATTTGTTGTAAATGACCAGATGTCTGACCACTGCGTTGTGTCTTGAGAATGTAATCCTCTTACTCTCCAAAAATATTCTGTGTTATAATACAAATTTGTAGCATAATCATATGAATTGCTGGCATTACCGTTTTGATAAAGAGTAGAATTAAAATTTATCGTAGTGTCAACCTCCCAGTCATAAGATGCACATCCGGTAAAGTATGACCAGTCAATCATCATATAAACACTTTGATTTGTTGCACCATTTGAAGGAGCGGTTAATACTATTCCATCAGCAGTTGTAAAACTCCAAGTTGCAGACCATTGCGATGTGTCATTAACATGACATCCCCTAACATGCCAGTAATACGTTTGTCCAAACAAAAGATTCGAAGCATATGTGTAGCTGCTTGACTGCTCATCAAAATTATATTCAGGAGAGTCAAATGTGTTTACTGTATCAATTTCTATTTGATAAGTACCTGATCCATATAATACACTCCAGTCAAGCTGTACATATACATCTTGTGAGCTTGCTCCGTTTGTGGGAGCTACAAAATTAATATCATCATTTGTAGTGAAACTCCAAATAACCGACCAGTTTGAGGTGTCATTAACATGACATGCTCTTACTTTCCAAAAGTATTCTGTTCCGTAGTGCAGACTGTTCACATATTGATATGAATTTCCGGTTTCATACATTTGATAAATTGGTGAATCAAATGTATTTAATGTATCTAATATAACCTGATATGTATTTGTGCCAGTTATACTTGACCAGTCAAGTTGTAAATAAACATCTTGTTCTGTAGCACCATCTGATGGTGAAATAAGTGAAAGAACGTCTTTTGTAGTAAAGCTTCTGATAACTGACCATTGTGTTGTATCGTATGAGTTTCTTGCTCTTACTCTCCAATAGTAAGTTGCATTAAATTGTAATTCAGATTCGTAAAAATATGAAGACATTGTTGAGTTGTATGTATATACAGGTGAATCAAAATTAATTGATGTGTCACACTCCACGTCATAATATGTTGCACCAGTTAGAGTAGACCAATCAAGTTGAAGATAAACAGGTTGATTAATAATGCCATCAGCAGGGGAGACTAAGTTTATAGTACTTTTAGTAGTATAAGACCATGGTATTGTCCACAGAGAAGTGTCAACAGCATTTTTTGCTGCCGCTTTCCAGTAATATGTTTGTCCAAAATACAAATTAGTAATATCAATGTTTGATGAATTAATTGATGATGTTCCTTCTACTAAAGCAGGAGAATCAAAACTTATTACTGTATCAACTTTATATAAATAGCCGGTATTACCAGTTACCGCATCCCAGTCGAGATTGAGTGTTAAGTTTTGTTCGGTACTGCCATTTGCTGGAGATGTATTGTAAATTTGATCAA
Organism: uncultured Bacteroidales bacterium; assembly: GCA_964448235.1. Lineage (GTDB taxonomy): Bacteria > Bacteroidota > Bacteroidia > Bacteroidales > ML635J-15 > Bact-19. The sequence goes on from CAYUWD010000005.1 coordinate 27,411, forward strand.
TGGTTGTGAAACTCCATATCGGACTCCATTGGCTTGTATCAACAGTGTTTTTTGCAGCAGCTCTCCAGTAATAGGTTGTTCCAAAGTATAGGTTTGCAATGTCTGCATTTGAATTGTTAGTTGCTGAATTTCCATGATAAAAAAGTGGTGAATCAAATGTGTTTACTGTATCGTATTGATAAATATATCCTGTATTACCTGTTACCGGATCCCAATCAATATTTAAGCTAACCGGCATATCAATTGAGGCATTTGCAGGTGTCTCATTATCAATATAATCGATTGTAGTAAAATTCCACGTTGCAGACCATACAGAGGTGTCAACTGCAGTTTTTGTTGCAGCTCTCCAATAATATGTCTTTCCAAAATATAAGTCTGAGACCGTTGCTGTTGAAGTATTAATCGCTGCGTCATCTTCAAATAATAAAGGTGAGTCAAATGTAGGAACAGTATCAAGTTGATAAATGTATCCTGTATTTCCTGTAACTGCACTCCAATCTAAAGCTACTTCTACAGGCATGTTTGCTGTTGCATTTGTAGGGTATGTGTTTACTGGTGCATCCGTGGCAAATAGAAGGTAACTTAGTAGGCAAAAGCTGAAAAGATTTAGTAGTTTTTTCATTAGTTTAAATTTAAAATTTGTTTTTAATTAGAGCAAAATTAGTGCAAATTAAACTATAGGACAAAAATATCATCTCTACAAATATCTCTACATTTTTGTAATACTTACATAGTGAGGGTGTTATATGTTTTTTAAATAGTCGGTAATATTTGTTTCGGTATCAATATTTAGTTTTTTTCTTAGTCTGTATCGATTCATATCTACACTTTTTGCAGAAATGTTAAGTATTGTTGCAATATCTTTAGAACTCATTTCCATTCTTAATAGAGCAGCCAGTTTTTTGTCGTTTTTCGAGAGTTTTGGATACCGGTTAGATAAATTTAGAAAGAAATCCTTATGCATGCTATCAACCTGCAGGTAAAAGTCTTCACGGCTTTTGTTAAGTTTTATTTCCATGGATACCGAATCTATTATTTTCGAAAACTCAGTATTATTTTGTCCTGATATATCATGCATTTTGTTTTTAATCCCTGAAATAAGTTTGTCTTGTTCAATTATTCTTGTAGCCAGATTAGCCACTTCTATTTTTCTGTATTCGAGTTCAGAATTTAAACTGTTTTTTTCCAGTTTAATATTTTTCATCTCTTGTTCAAGAAGAGCTTTTTTAGCTTGCTCTATTTCTTTGTTCTTTTTAGTTTTGATTCTTTCACGATTAATTATCATAATAATTGTGATAATTAGGAGAATTATTATTCCTAAAACTGAAAATAAAATTATACGGTTTTTTAATAATTGAAGCTGTTGAATCTTATTCTGTTGAGATAAAATTTCGGTTTTTTGCTCAAGATTAGAAATTTCAATTTCTTTTTTGTCAACTTCATATAGTGTTTTAATGATTTCAATCTCTTTTGTTTTCTCGATGTTAAACAGGCTATCCTTTGTTAAAATATATAAATTTAGATAATCGTATGCTTTGATAAATTGGTTTTCTTTGTATTCTATCTCTGCTAGTATTTTATAAAATCTGTTCTGAATTTCCAGAGCCTGAATCTGTTTTGAAATTTCTATCCCTTCCAATGCAAATTCTTTGGCTTGCTTAATATTATCCATAAGGAAATAGACATTTGAAAGATTAAAAAGAGTGGTTGAGTAACCTTCCATATTGCCAATATTTATTTCTTGTTCTTTTGCATTAAAAAAATATGATATTGCTTCATTATAATTGCCGTAATTAATATGATTTTCTCCGATATTACTATTTACAGTAGCGATCCCAGTCTGATAATTTATGCTGACAAAAAGCTCCAGAGCCTTAAGAAAGGAATTGTTAGCTTTATTGAATTCTCCTTTTTCCATTTGAAGAACACCAATATTATTATATGCTTCTCCTATGCTTTTTGTAGATCCGTATTCTTTTGCTAAATTCAACGAAAGCTTGTAGTATTTTAGAGCGTTAGCCTTGTCGCCTTGTTTTTTGAGAACTATTGCAATATTATTATAGCATCCGGGTAGTTTATTTGTTATTGACTTGGATTCATATATTCCTACAGAACCCATAAAGTACTCAAGAGCTTTGGGGTAATCGCCAAGTTTAAGGTATGCATTTCCCAGAGATGTATATGTATTTGCAATAGTAAGACTGTCATTTAGTTCAATTCCGATTTCAAGAGCCTGATTGTTAAATTTAATATTGTTTGAATAATCAGAAAGGTAAAAATATGCATTGGCAATGTTGGTATATGTTATTGCTAAATGATATTTGTCGTTTGTCGATTTGAAAATTTTCTGTGCTTCATTATATTTCTCAAGCGCAAATGTGTAATTACCATATAATATATCTATGTACCCCAAATGTGTTAAAGCTATGCCTTTGCCTTTGTGATTATTAGTTTCTATTGATAATTCAAGAGCTTGTTTTTCGTAGTGTATTGAAGAGTCAAGATCTATATATAAATATTCCCAACCTATCTGACTTAGTATTTTGATTATGCTACTATCTGCTTTGGCATTATTTAATTCAGTTTTAAGACTGTCAGTATTATTAGAGTTTGCCTTAAATCCCAATAAACATAGGCTTAGAAATAAAATGAGTTTTATAACTGAATTATTGGGTGTCATTTAATATATGTATTTTTAATATTTATAACGTTTAGTTTGTGTTAAGTCAAGATTTTATTCAGATTCTTCTTTTATTTCAAGATTTAAAGGTAAAGAGCCATAATTTAACAAAATTGATAGTTTTCTAGTTTCATTTTTAGTAAAGTCTCCACTAATCAAACATCGTCCTTCACTTATTTTTGCTTGGATTTTAGGCGCTGTGTAAACTATGTTGTTTATTGTTATTGCAATATTGTGGTTGGTGTTATCACCTGTTAAGTTTTTAAATAATTCTGCTCCTTCTTTATTAAAGCTCATATAAACTTCAGGGGAATTTGTAAATTTGCTTATATCAACCCAAGCTTTCTCAATGTGTCTATTTGTTAATTCTGATTTTTGTTTAATTAAATATAAATATATTTCTTCCTGCTCATCATTTGTAAAACCCCAAAGGAACTCTATATTTTTGTTCGAATTTTTCAAAATATTTGTTATTTTATCTTTTAATTCGATTTTATTTTTAAATGAGAAAATACCTGGCTTATAGAAATTGAACTCTATTTTATTTTCAGTTAGAATATTAGTCAAAATTTCACTTTGTTTTTCCTGATAATCTATTACGTAAAAACCTATTTTGCTATTAGAAAAGATTAAGTCTTTAACTTTTATAAATTCAGGTTTATTTTTAAAAGTTATTCTGATTTCAAAACTATATGTAGTTGTAAGCTTAAATCTGGCTTCGGAATCTCGAAGTCTCTGTTTTAAAATAATAACAGTTTTAACAAACTCAGGTTTTATAAAATCATTATTTGTTGGTACTAGAATTATTCTATATCTATTAAACAGTGGTTTAATAAGTCCAGTAGCAATAGTCGTTTCTGAAATAAAGGTAAAGAAAATAAACAGTATTATCGATAATTTAATTGTTTTCATAAATTGAGGTGTCTATAACCTTACAAATTTACATAAAGTTTTCATTTTTTTGTGGATTGAAATTATAAAAACTTTATGTAAATTTGTAAAAAATGCTTCATGCAACCACAAAATAAAATAGTAAATGCACTATGGATAGGAAATAAACTATTTCCAACAGAACTTCTTACTATTAAATCATTCATAAATCATGGTCATGATTTTGTTTTGTGGGCATACGATAATATTGAGACTCCTTTACCTGACGGTCTTATTTTAAAAGATGCATCTGATATTATTCCTAAAGAGCGTGTGTTTAATTATAAAAACTCAAACCAATTTGGGCACGGAAAAGGAAGCTATGCCGGGTTTAGTGATATTTTCAGATATAAGCTTCTATATAAATATGGAGGATGGTGGACAGATATGGATGTAACTTGCCTTAAACCTTTGGACTTTGAAGATGATTATGTTTTCAGAACACATCATTCTTTGCCAATGGTAGGAAATGTTATGAAGTGTCCTGCAGGTTGTGAGCTGATGAAAAAGTGTTTTGATGAAGCATCTGAAAAAGTCGATGAAAATAATACAGACTGGCACCTGCCAATAGAAATATTAGTGAATAAGGTTATTGATCTGGGTTTAGAAAAGTATATTAGAGAGTTTTCAAATCCTGATAGTTGGAATCTTATAAGAAAATTCCTCAAAAAGAGACACACTATTCCTGAAAATTGGTATGTTATTCATTGGGTAAATGAAGAGTGGAGAAGAAATAAGATTCCAAAAAATATTTCTATTGGGAAATCATTGTTATATAAGTATATGCAAAAACATAAAGTTTTAATTCAGAAAGCAAATTTTATTGAAACTATTCAGCTAAAATACAGACTTTCTAAATTATCATTTGGTATCCGAGTTTATAAAAATAAGTTGTAATCTTTTTAGGTATTATATTTTTCATTAAATTTACTACTTAATTTTAACGCCTTTCTTATGAAGCATTTGTTAATATTTATATCGTTTGTGTTTTTTGCAATGTTAGTTATTTCTCAGACCGTAAAAGATTTTGAAAAAACTAAATCAATACCTCGAACGAAGATTAAGTATGACATAAAACCCGAGTTTAATGAGAAAGTCGTTAAACTAGCCGGAGATGTTGGAGTTTGTAGCATCGAATCTCCAGAAGATGAATATTGTGGTTTAGAAGTTCTCAGCCCTGTAATTTGGGTTAAAAACTATGGAGGTGGAATCGTTGATTCATGCCGTGTTATGTACAGATTAGATTTTTATCCTCCAGTAATTATATATGTTGATACTGAGATCTCGGCAGGTGATAGCATTATGATTGAGCTTAATGAGCTTGAAGTTAATTCAGGTTCTCATTCAATACAGTTTTCAGCATTCTTCCCGAATGGAGAAGAAGATGTTGATGCAACAAATAATTCAATGTCAAGAACATTTGAGTATTCAAATGGGAAGCAATATATTATTGAATTATTGACAGATAATTATGCTAATGAGACATCATGGATTCTAACCAATGAGGCAGATCAAACTATTGCGTCTAATGGCGATATAGAGAATGCAACTCTTTATCAAGACGTTTTATGTTTAGTTCCGGGCTGCTATACTTTTTCTGTTTTCGATAGTTTTGGTGATGGTATTTGCGGTAGCTATGGGGATGGTTATTTTGCAATTATTGAAGCTGATACAAAAATTGAAATTGCTACCGGATGCGACTATGGAGATGGAACAACAGTTGATTTTTGCGTTGAAGCAGATGAGGGAATACCGACTGCAAACTTTTCTCATGGAAGTGTGAATTCGTGTACAGGAGAGGTCAATTTTTATGATAATAGTTCATGTAATCCTGTAGCAACTGCTTGGTTGTGGAACTTTGGTGATGGAAATACTTCAACAGAACAAAATCCAACACATATTTATTTAATGAATGGTATGTATAGTGTAAGTTTACAAGTAACAAATACAAATGGAACACATACATTATCAGTTCCAAACTATATAGAAATTCAAAGATATAACCCACCATTTATTGCTGATGAGTTTTTCTGTAATTATGGTGAAAACATAGTTTTTCAAGCACCTGATGGTTATGACGAAATTTATTGGTATATAGATCCAACAACTGAAACACCTGAAATAATTTATGATAGTTTTACATTGGAAAATGTAATAACTGATACAACTATTTATTATCAATCATATGATGTTGTTGAGTCTCAATATGTTGGTCTAGAAGATAATTCCGGTGATGGTGGGTACTTTGGTTTTAGTATCGATAGAGCCGTTTATTTTGATGCATATACTGATATTACAATAAAATCTACAACTGTATATGCTTCAGGGGCAGGGGAGAGAACAATTACCTTAAAAAACTCAGGAGGAACAGTACTTGATACAAGAGTAATCGATATCCCAGATGGAGAAAGTGTTATTGATTTGGACTTTCAAGTCAGTGAAGGAACAGACTATGCAATACATGTTAATACTGCAAATAACTTAGCATATACTGGTGATTATGGTGACCCAAATATTGGATACCCTTTTATTTTGCCAGATTTAATAAGTATTACGGGAAATAATTATGGCGAAGATTTTTGGTATTTCTTTTATAATATTGAGATTGTTGATGGTTTTAGTAGTGCTTGCATGTCTGCAATAGTTCCATTGAACGCCAGCTTAAGTGAAGTGAACATAGAGCTTTGTGAAGATACTATTGTTTGTGCAGGTAATGAAGCTTACTTATATTCTGAAAATGAATTTGTAGAGTATTTTTGGAGTAATGATAGTATAACACAGGGAATTTTTACTGATGTGTCTGGAACTTATTCATTAACAGTGACTGATGAATACTCATGTACTGCTGAAGGAAGTGTCTCAATAAGCAACTTTGATACACTTTTATATTCGTCAAGTGTTCAGAATGTAACTGATTCAGATAACCCTGATGGTTTTGCTGAAGTAATAATTGATTCAGGATCAGAACCTGTGGAGATATTGTGGAGTTGTGATTCTACCAGTTATAGTATAAGTGGAATGGAAGCAGGAGTATATTATTACACTCTTATTGATGCCAACGGATGTGAATATCCGGATTCTGTTACAATTGGTCTTATTTCTGGAATTGATTCAGAAATATCGAACAATAATATTAAGCTTTTTCCAAATCCTGTTTCTGAATTATTAAATATAACTTGTAATTTTGAGAATCAAACTAAACTTAAGTTGATTGATTCAAGCGGACGAGTATTGATAGATGATAAATTTGAAAATAGAGATATTGTAATTGATGTGTCAGATCTATCATCAGGAGTCTATTTTGTAGAAATCACAAATTTAGGTAATAGGAACGTATTTAAAATTTTCAAACAATAAAAAAGGCAGTTTATACTGCCTTTTTCTTTATCCTAAATAACTTTTAAGTAGTTTACTTCTTGATGAATGACGTAGTCGTCTAATTGCTTTTTCTTTGATTTGTCTGACTCGTTCTCTGGTTAATCCAAACTTATCACCTATTTCTTCCAAAGTCATGTCTTGACAAGAAATCCCAAAGAAAAGTTTAACAATGTCTCTTTCACGCTCTGTTAAAGTTGCAAGAGCTCTATCAATTTCTTTTGCTAGAGATTCGTTAATTAAAATAGAATCTGTATGAGGTAAATCAGAATTTTCTAAAACATCTAATAAACTATTTTCTTCTCCGTTGACAAAAGGGGCGTCAACAGAAACATGTCTTCCTGATACTCTTAGTGTATCAACAACTTTTTCTTCTGGTAAGTCAAGAGCTTTTGCTAATTCTTCAGATGTTGGACGTCTTTCATTTTCTTGTTCAAATTTTGAAAAAGCTTTGTTGATTTTGTTGAGAGAACCAACTTGATTTAAGGGAAGTCTAACTATTCTGGATTGCTCAGCTAAGGCTTGTAATATTGATTGACGAATCCACCAAACTGCATAAGAAATAAATTTAAAACCTCTTGTTTCATCAAATTTTTCAGCAGCTTTAATAAGCCCAAGATTACCTTCATTTATTAGGTCAGGTAAACTAAGACCCTGATTTTGGTATTGTTTAGCTACAGATACAACAAAACGGAGATTTGCTCTAGTAAGTTTTTCTAATGCAATTCTGTCTCCTTGTTTAATTCTTTGTGCTAATTCTACTTCTTCGTCAACCGTAATTAACTCTTCTTTTCCAATCTCCTGTAGATATTTATCAAGAGAAGCACTCTCACGATTGGTAATAGACTTTGTAATTTTTAATTGTCTCATTGTTTTCTATTATACGACAGTTTTAATTAATATTTAATGTTAATTAGTGCTGACATTACGAATTAAAAATGAAAAGGTTATAAAAAAACTTAAAAACTTTTAGATTTCTTTTAAAATAACGAGAAAAACCCGTCAAATATTATTTGACGGGTTTTTCTCGTTTATTATACTTAATGTTGGGTTTAGAACTTAAATCCAATTGTAGTTATAATTCTGCTTTGATTTTTTGAAATCTCAGTTGAAGGACTTGAGATTGCAGAGCTTTCATACATAAAATACTCATTATTATTTGTTAAGTATGAATATGCAATATCAAAGTACATATATTCTGATCTTATGCCAAGACCTCCACTGTATACTAAAGTATATGAATCGCTATTTATGTGGCTTGCAACGTATGGTGAATCATAATATGCACCACCTGCTCTAAAGCTGATAGGACCATAACGATATTCTAATCCGACTTTTACGTTATGTGCTGGTTTATATTCGTTTCGTATGTTTGTGTTTTCATCAAAGAATGAATAATCATTGCTTCTTAATCTTGCCATATTGTAATCAACATATTCATAATCAATATTTAATAGTGCTTGTTTTGCAATTATAAATCCCATACTTCCATTTGCTCTAAAAGGTGTTGTTAATTCATAGTCAAAAATTCCATATTCAGAATCTATATCATGTGATTTTTCAGCACTATTAAAATTAGAACTTATGGATGTGTAATAATTGTCTCTTAAGTCATAAAAGGTAGGTGTATGAATTGCTCCTCCTATTCTCACCCATGGTACTGGTGAGTATAGAAGACCGACTTTAAAATTAATACCAGAACCTTTTGTTTCGAGAGATTCTTTAAATGTGAACGAATTAAAATCTGCGATTGAATCATTTGTGTCAATTTCTTGTAATGATTTTACTTCATTATATCTTATAGATTGTATTCCAAGAGATGCTCCTATAAATAGTTTATGATTAATATTTGCAGATGCAGCAAAATTGTATTCTCCCTGATGACCGTTCTTATAAATGTATTGTTTTTGTGTTTGTCCATAATCTCCATAATAAGCGCTAATATAGTTCATTGTGTCAGGTAAATCCTGATCTATTAAGTATGATTCCCAAGCTAAGGATGAGTAAAAATGGTCATTACTATTTAAATTTGTGTAATAATTACCCCCGGCTCTGTTTGCAAACCAATCTGTCATAGAATTGTAAGGATTTTCTCCTTCAATAAGTATGTTCTCATGAAAATTATTTAAACGATTGTATGAAAAACCTAAATTAACTCCTGTTAATCCGTTTTCATTACTGATTGGAATTGAGCCAATATATGAGAAGTTATTAATATTAAAATTAAAATCATAATCTTCTGCTATTGTTCCTAAAAAGTCGGCATCTGTATTAGTTATAGCAAATGCAGGGCTAAAAGTAAAATCTGAAGAATGATAAACTGCAATTCCTGCTGGATTAAAAATAAGAGTTGATGCATCTGCGCCTAAAGCTCCAAATGAGCCTCCCATTGCGCTTGATCTTGCTGTTCCTCCAGGTAGTAAATATGAATACCTTAATGCATCCACTTCATTTTGTGCTAGTAGCGTAAAAGCTGATAAGAGCACACCTATTAATATAATTATTTTTTTCATGACTTTTATATAATTTATAAATATTATCTTCTTCCTCCACTTGATCTTGATGAACTGCTTGATGAACTACTTCTTGAAGAAGATGATGACGAACTTCTTGATGATGATCCACTAGAGTATGATGAGCTTCTGCTTGAACTCCCAGAACTTCTACTTGGGCTGCTGTATGAAGAACTTCCAGAGCTTCTACTTGGACTACTGTATGAAGAGCTTCTATTTGAGCTGCTAGAACTTCTTGTTGGTTTGCTGTATGATGAATTTCTGTTCGAAGTATTACTGTTATAGTTGCTTCGACTAGTGTTTGTTCTTCCTGAATTACTTGGTCTGGAATAACTGTTGTTGCTTCCATTGTATCTAGTACTGTTAGAATTGCTTGGTCTGGTATAGCTTTTGTTTGAGCTGCCTCTACTAGTTGCTGGTCTTGTTGAAGTGCTGGAATTATTATTCCTAGATGAGGAAGAATTTACTCTTGAATTTCCTGACGTACTATGGTTAACATTGTAATTAGTTCTTGAGTTATACTCTGGTTTGTTGTAAGATCTAGTGTCATTTGATGTTCTAGAACTATTAGAAGATGACTTGTTGTTTTCTTTTCTTCCAATGTTTGATGGATCAACTTGAGATCCAGTCGTACTTGTCCTTTGCATTTCTTTACTTGCAACTGATTGAGGGGTTCTGTTATCAGGAGTTTTACTCCCATTATTATTAGAAGAGTTGTTGGTAATAGAATTTGGCTTTTTATTATCGTCATTAGTTATTCTATCTGATCTGTTGGGTTTGTCGTTAGTATCTATTCCAGAAGAGTTACTATCATCTTTAGAAGATAATCCTGTATTGTTTGATACTGGATGTCTGTCATTAGATACGGGATCAATTACATCTGGTTTGTCGGTTCTATTTGTATTGTTTATGGAATTTGTTGATGATAATGTAGTTGAATTTGAGACTGGTCTAACTTTCTCAGGTGAGATAGTTGAATTGTTGGTGTTTGTTTCAGGAATTCTTGAGCTTGTAGAAGATCCGTTCCCTCCAGCAGAGCCTCTGTGACCATAATAGGTTCCACTAAATACGTTATCATCATAATTATTATTGTTATATCCACCTCCTGAGTACCAGTATCCATCATTAAAGCCATCATTATAACCATTCCAGTAGCCATTACTCCAGCTGTTATAATACCATGGAGAGTAACCCCAATGATTATAGCCATAGTATGGATAATACCATGGAGAATATGAATATCCCATATACCATCCTGAATGCCATGACCAACCTAAATCCCAACCCCAATAAGGGTCATAATATGAATTATAGTAATAATTTGGATAATAGTAATGTCCAAATCTTGAAAAATGATGTGAATAAGAATCATAATAATCATCTTCGTAATAATCGCCGTAATAATTATTAACTATATAATTACCTTCTTCGTCGTAATATCCATCTTCTTCATTTAATTCATCATAATAATAATAATCTGTTTCTCCTGAATAGTTTTCAAGATCGTCTGATAGATTATTACTAAATTCAGAATTATATGTTTCTTCATATGTTGCCTTGTCTTCATCAATTGTAGACTTTTCAACAGTTACAGTAGTTTTTGGGGCAGTTGCAGGATTGTAATAAACGTCGTCATATCCTCCTGAACTATAATATGAACTTGTTGTGCATGATGTTGCTACAACTAAAATAATTAACGATAAGTAAAATAAAGCTTTCATGATATTATGAATTTTTATAGTTTTGAACAATAATTTATTAAGAACTTGTTAGTTTTAATGCAAATTTCATACCAAATAATATGGCAAAAGGACTTATAAAAAAAGAAGAAAATTACTCACAGTGGTATAATGAGATAGTTATGAAAGCTGATCTTGCGGAGAATTCTGCTGTAAGAGGATGTATGGTTATTAAACCATATGGATTTAGTATATGGGAGAAAATGCAGTCGGTATTAGACGGCATGTTTAAGGATACCGGACATGAAAATGCATATTTCCCATTATTTATACCTAAATCATTTTTTAGTAAAGAAGCAAAGCATGTTGAAGGTTTTGCAAAAGAGTGTGCAGTTGTTACACATTATCGTTTAAAAAATGGTAAAAATGGCGGTATTGAAGTCGATGATAAAGCTAAGCTTGAGGAAGAATTAATTATTAGACCAACATCAGAAACAATAATATGGAATACTTATAAAAATTGGATAAATTCTTATAGAGATTTGCCATTGTTAGTAAATCAGTGGGCAAATGTTGTCAGATGGGAAATGAGGACTAGATTGTTTTTACGTACGGCTGAGTTTTTATGGCAGGAAGGTCACACTGCACATGCTACTCGTGAAGAAGCAATTGTAGAAACAAAACAAATGATTGAAATTTATGCAAGATTTGCTCAGGAATATTTAGCACTACCTGTTATTATTGGTACTAAAACTGAGAATGAGCGATTTGCTGGAGCAGAAGAAACATACTGTATTGAAGCTTTGATGCAAGATGGAAAAGCTTTGCAAACAGGAACATCACATTTTTTAGCACAAAATTTTGCTAAAGCATTTGATGTTAAATTTTTGAATAAGGAAAACAAAGAAGAATACGTATGGGCTACATCATGGGGTGTTTCAACAAGATTGATGGGGGCTTTAGTTATGGCTCATTCAGACAATAATGGACTTGTATTGCCTCCAAAATTAGCACCTATACAAGTTGTTATTGTTCCAATATATAAAGGAGAAGAACAATTGTCTAAGATTACAGAAAAAGTTGAAATATTGAAAAAAGAGCTTAAGAATAAAGGTATTCGTGTTAGATTTGATAATCGAGATAGTCAAAGACCTGGGTTTAAGTTTGCTGAATGGGAACTTAAGGGAGTTCCTATAAGAATTGCAATAGGTCCTAAGGATTTTGAAAATAATACATGGGAGGTGGCAAGACGCGATAATTTAAGTAAGGAGATTATCTCTAATGATAACATAATAAAACATATCGAAACGTTATTAATTGATGTTCAAAATAATATTTTTAATAAAGCTCTTTTGTTTAGAAAAGAAAATACCCATAGGGTTGATACATGGGATGAATTTAAAAATATTATTGAGACAAAACCGGGGTTTATTGAAGCTCATTGGGATGGGACAAGTGAAACAGAAGATAAAATAAAAGCTGAGACAAAAGCAACTATTAGATTAATCCCAATTAATCCAGAAATTGAAGAAGGTAAATGTGTATATTCAGGAAAAAAATCTAAATTTAGAGTTTTATTTGCAAAAGCATATTAATTATGAAAAATAATAAATCAGTAAAAGATCATATTATTGCAACACTTAAGGATAAATCAGTTGCAAAGCAAAAGGTTTTTGACCAAACTAAAAAGACATTTAAGCTATTAAAAAAAGAACTACAGGATGTTGTAATGAATTATAATACTGAGTTGCAAGATGAAGATGAAAGAATCTTACTTGATTATAGAGATAGGGGGATGTTTGAAACTGAAGTTAAAGTTGCTGGTGATTTAATTATATTCAATATGCATTCAAATGTGTTTGAATTCCCAAGAAATCATGAAATATGGAAAGATAATTATTATTCAGAAAGACCTCTGATGACATATTCAGGGATTATAAATATTTATAATTTTTTAGCCGACTCATTTAGGTATAACAGATTAGAAGATCTTGGTTATTTAATAGGTAGGATGTTTATCAATAAAGATGGTACATTTTTTATTGAAGGAAGAAGAGAATTGGGATTTAACTTTCCAGAGTTTGGAAAAAATATTGTAGATTCAAAAAATATACGTGAGGTTTTAGAATCATCAATTTCATATGCATTGAAATTTGATTTGTTAGTCCCTCCATATAATGATGTGAAAATTGTGAATGTTGATCATATGAAGGAGCGTATTAATAAATCCAAAATGCAAACAGGAAAGCGTTTAGGATTTCAGTATAATGCTATTGAAGATAATTAGATTTTTTTTAAAAAGAGTCGAAAATGACATCTGAAATGCTGTCAAAAATCATATTATATAAACTGTTTACTTTTTGGGTTAATAGATGTGTCTGTATATCAATTAATTGACTATGTTGTAAAACAAGTAAAAAAACCCGAATTTCGCATTATTAATAAAATATAAGTACTTAAATTTGTAAGTAATTAAACCATAATTTTAAAACAAATGGGAAACAACCAAAAAAAATTAATTGAATTAGAAGAAGTGGTTGTAAAATTTGCTGGTGATTCCGGGGATGGAATGCAGTTAACGGGGACTCAGTTTTCTGATGCATCTGCTTCATTTGGCAATGATTTATTAACCTTTCCTGATTATCCATCAGAAATTAGAGCTCCACAGGGTACTGTTGCTGGGGTTTCAGGATTTCAAGTTCATATTGGACAAAAAGAAATTCAGACTCCAGGTGATTTAGCAGATGTTCTAATTGCTCTTAATCCAGCTGCATTAAAGACCAATATGAAATGGGTAAAACCGGGAGCAACAATAATTATTGATATCGATAATTTTGATAACAAGCATTATAAAAAAGCTGGTTTTGTTGAGGATCCTTTGCATGATAATTCATTAAAGGGATTTACTTTGATTAAAGCGCCAATAACTTCCTTATCGAGAGCAACTGTAAATTCTCTAGAATTGGGCGTTGATCATAAAACTGCAGATAAGACAAGGAATCAATTTGTTATGGGTTTGCTTCTTTGGTTGTTTAACAGAGATGTGAAAAAAGGTGAGGATTTTATTGTTAAGAAATTTGCAAAAAAACCAGATTTAGTAAAAATTAATAAAGCTGTTTTATATGCAGGATATGATTATGCAGAAACAGTAGAGGCAATAGCAACACAATTTCATGTAAATCCTGCAAAAAATAAAAAAGGAACATTTCGTCAAATTACAGGAAATATTGCTACTTCATGGGGATTGATAACCGGTGCGCAAAAAGCGGGAGTGAAGTTGTTTTTAGGATCTTATCCTATAACTCCTGCAACAGAGATATTACAAGAATTAAGTAAACATAAAAGTCTTGAAGTTAAAACATTTCAAGCTGAAGATGAAATAGCAGGAATTTGTACTGCAATTGGAGCTAGTTTTGCGGGGCATTTGGGTGCAACTTCTACTTCAGGACCTGGTCTTGCACTTAAAACAGAAGCTGCTGGTCTTGCTGTTATTACAGAGTTGCCCCTTGTTATTGTTGATGTGCAAAGAGGAGGACCTTCAACGGGATTACCTACAAAAACTGAGCAAAGTGATTTAATGCAAGCGATATATGGCAGACATGGTGAAAGTCCATTGCCAGTAATTGCAGCATCATCTCCTGGTAATTGTTTTAACTTTGCTTATGAAGCTACAAGAATTGCTATGGAACATATGACTCCTGTAATATTACTTACTGATGGTTATCTGGCAAATGGTACTGAGTTATGGAAAATTCCTGATATAGATAAGATTCCAGAGATAAAACCACCTTTTGTTAAAGATAATGATGAGTCATATCAGCCTTATAAACGAGATCCCGAGAAATTAAATCGTTCATGGGCAATACCAGGACAACAGGGATTGCAACATCGTATTGGTGGGCTTGAAAAATCTGATGTTTATGGAGATGTCTCACATGATCCATTTAATCATGAGATAATGTGTAAATATCGTGCTGATAAAATAAAAAGAATAGAGAATTATATTCCGGATCAAAAAATAATTGGAGATGATAATGGTGGTGATTTGCTTGTTATTGGATGGGGTGGTACATTTGGTGCGTTAAATTCTGCTGTAAAAGAATTGCGTAAAGAAGGTTATGATGTGAGTTTGGCACAATTTAATTATATATTTCCACTACCAAAAAATACAGAAAGTGTATTGAAAAAATTTAAGAAACATCTAATATGTGAATTAAATCTTGGTCAGTTTGCAGAATACTTGCGTTCTCAATATCCACAATTTAAGTATGAGCAATTTACTAAAATACAGGGATTGCCATTCTTTATCAATGAATTAAAGAATAAAGTTAAAGAAATTTTGGAGGAAAAATAGTTATGACAGAATTACAAACAGAATTAACAAGAGCTGATTTTCAGATTGATGGTCCTGTAAAATGGTGTGCAGGTTGTGGTGGCTATCCTATTTTGGCTGCTGTTCAAAAGGCACTTCCTAAAACAGGAGTTACTAAAGATAATGTTGTGTTTATTTCTGGAATTGGATGTTCTTCCAGATTTCCATATTATATAAAAACTTATGGTTTCCATACTTTACATGGAAGAGCTTTGCCAATAGCTTCCGGTGTGAAATCTGCCCGTCCGGATTTACATGTATGGGTAGCTACTGGAGATGGAGATTCTATGGCCATTGGTGGTAATCATTTTATTCATACAATAAGGAGAAATATTGACTTGAATATAATGATTTTTAATAATCAAATTTATGGACTTACAAAAGGTCAATATTCACCTACAACTCCTATGGGATCAGTTACAAAAACATCTCCTTTTGGGACAATCGAAAACCCATTTAAACCTGGAGAATTAACTATGGGAGCGCAAGGGACTTTCTTTGCAAGAGTCGTAGATAAGGAGCCTAAAGGTATGGAATGCGTGTTTGTTGATGCAGCAGCGCATAAAGGTACAAGTGTGATTGAGATTCTTCAAAATTGTGTTATTTTTAACAATCTAACACATGAGAAGATTGTTGGTAAAGATGTTCGTGATGATCGTATAATATTATTGCAACATGGTGAGAAAATGATCTTTGGGAAAGAAAAGGATAAAGGGTTAATACTTGATGGTCAAGAAATAAAGGTTGTGAAAATTGGTGAGAATGGAATAACAATGGATGATATTCTTGTTCATGATAAAACAACTCAAAATCCTAACATTCATTATATGTTGGCTCGTATGACATATCCAGATCATCCTGTAGCAATTGGAGTAATAAGGTCTGTTAATCAACCAACTTATGAAAATATGATGCAAGAACAAGTTGATGAGGAAGTTAAAAATAGTGATGTGAAAAGTATTAAAGATTTATTACATTCGGGTAAAACATTTGAAATCAAATAAAAAAAACGGGTTTTAAAACCCGTTTTTTTTAATTTATTACTTGAGTTGAAACATTTCTGTCAATTTTATTGATTAGTCCTTTTAATACAGCTCCTGGTCCAACTTCAAAAAATTCAATAGCTCCAAAAGTAATCATGTTTTTTACAGAAATAGTCCATTGAACCGGACTTGTAAGTTGCTTTATCAGATTTTCTCTAATTTTTTCAGGATTTGTATTATGGAGTCCATTAACATTTTGAAAAATAGGACAAATAGGAGAATTAAAGTGTGTTTCGTTAATTGCAATACTTAATTCTTCACGAGCTGGTTCCATAAAAGGTGAGTGAAAAGCCCCTCCAACAGGGAGTTTAATTGCTCTTTTTGCACCAGCAGCTAACATTTTTTCCATTGCAATTTCAATCCCTTTATCAGAACCAGAAATTACAACCTGATTTGGTGAGTTATAATTTGCAGCAATTACAATCTCATCGATTTCGTTGCAAATATTATCGATAATTTCTGAATCAAGATTTAATACTGCAGCCATACTTGAAGGATTTTTTTCGCAGGCTTTTTGCATTGCTAGTGCTCTTTTGTAAACTAATTTTAATCCATCTTCGAAGCTAAGAGCTTTAGCTGCAACAAGTGCAGAGAATTCACCTAATGAGTGTCCTGCTACCATACCTGGATTAACATCTTCTCCTAGACAGATAAATGTAATTACAGAATGTAAGAATATTGACGGTTGAGTTACTTTTGTTTGTTTGAGTTCTTCTACTGTTCCATCAAACATAATATCTGTAATTCTGAAACCCAAAATGTCATTTGCTTTTTCAAAAAGTTCTTTTGCTTTTGAATTAGTATTGTATAATTCTTTACCCATTCCTACAAATTGGGATCCTTGTCCCGGAAAAACATATGCTTTCATATTGATTGTGTTTTAATTGTTTTTTATTAAATATTTGAACGGTCAATTAAAGAGAGAAATTCTTTGCGTGTTGCGGCTTTTAAGAATGCACCAGTAAAATCAGAAGTTGTAGTGAGTGAGTTTTGTTTTTGTACTCCTCGCATCTGCATGCACATGTGGTGAGCTTCTATTACAACAGCCACACCTAAAGGATTAAGTGTATTTTGAATACATTCTTTTATTTGTGTTGTTAATCTTTCCTGTACTTGTAAACGTCTTGCAAAAACATCAACTACTCGGGCAATTTTACTTAAGCCTGTTATGTAATGATTTGGAATATAGGCTACATGAGCTTTTCCATAAAACGGAATCATATGATGTTCACATAAACTATATAGTTCTATATCTTTTACAATAACCATCTGGCGATAATCTTCTTTAAACATGGCTGAGCGAAGAATATCTTCAGGATTCATATTATATCCTTGTGTTAAAAATTGCATTGCTTTTGCAACTCGCAGAGGAGTTTTTACTAATCCTTCTCGATTTATATTTTCACCTAATAAATTTATTACTTCTGCATAGTGAGATGCAAGTTGATCAGTTTTTTTTGTATCAAACTCTTCGGTTTTTATGTACCCACCCTTTTCTTTATTGTTTAATGAAAACTCCATTTTAAATATTTTTTATGCAAATTAAATAAAAATTACTCAAATTAAGTTTATTTTTGTTAAAACAAATATTATGAGTTTATTGATTATTTCGGCGACAGATGTTGAAGCTCAAGTTGTTATCAACAAGTTGCAAATGAAAAAAGTTTCATCATTTTTATATTCGTCGAAAGAAAATAATACAGATTTGTTAGTGACGGGTATTAGTAGTATTGCTACTATTTTTGCAATGATGAGTTATCGAAATATTAATATGTATGATGTATATATTAATATTGGTATAGCAGGTAGTTTTAGCGAGAAATTAAAAATAGGAGATATTGTTAATGTTGATTCAGATTATTTTGGAGATATTTTTATCAATGGGAACAATGGTTTTATTCCTGTATTTAAATCAGTTTTTAATTCTGAATATAGAAATTTAATTAGTAATGGGAAACTATATAATACATCTGATTATCCTGGATTTTTTAGGAAATTGAATAAGAGCAAAGGAGTTACTGTGAATAAGCCTGAAATAGTAAAAATAAAAAATGTTGATGTTGAAACAATGGAAGGTGCTGCATTTATGCTTGTGTGTAAACATTTAAAAAAAGCTTTTCTTCAAATAAGAGGGATATCGAATATTATTGGAGAAACTAATAGAGCTGATTGGATTATTAATACACCTATTAAGAACTATAGCAATTTGGTATTAGACTTTATAAAATGCATGTAAATATGAAATTGAAACTTGCTATATCATCTTGTCCGAACGATACTTTTATGTTTGATGCATTAATTAATGGTAAAATTGATGTCGGAGATTATCAATTTGAATTGATAATTGCAGATATTGAAGAATTGAATAAAATGGTACTTGATGGTTTGCCTGATGTTGCGAAATTGTCATATCATTCATATTTTAAGGTGATGGATCATTACCAGTTGTTGAATTCTGGTTCTGCTCTTGGCGAGAATTGTGGTCCTCTAATAATTTGTAAGCAGAAGATTTATCCTGATGAGTTGTCAGATTGTAAGATTGCAATTCCTGGTATTAATACAACTGCAAATCTTTTATTAAAATTACTTTTTCCTGAGGTAAATCAGACAAAAGAGTATTTGTTTTCAGATATTGAAGATGTGGTGCTTTCTGGAGAATGTGATGCTGGATTGGTCATTCATGAAACTAGATTTACTTATCAAAATAAAGGGTTAAAGCTAATTGCTGATTTGGGAAAGCTTTGGGAAGATAGATATAACTTGCCTATTCCTTTAGGAGGAATTGCAATAAAAAGAAGTTTGTCTGAGAATATTCGTAAAGAAATTGATATGATGCTAAAAAAGAGCATTGAATTTGCTTTAAAAAATCCAAAATCATCAATGGAATTTATTAAACTACATGCATTTGAAATGAATAATGATGTATTGATGAAGCATGTTGCTTTATATGTAAACAATTACTCAATTAACCTAGGGGAAAAAGGTAAATTGTCTGTAAAAAAACTTAAAAAGGAATATCTTAATCAAAAATTAATAAATGAAGATTTAAATCAAAAACTATTTGTGGGAGAATAATTATAATCCCAGTTTTTTGCCGAGTTTAATCATGTAGTCTTTAGCTGCTTCGTAATCATTTGGTATAATGCCTTCGAGAATAGCTTCTTTTATTGCATTTTTTATATCGCCAACAGCTTTTGAAGCAGGAATATTAAAGAATTCCATTATTTCTTCCCCACTTACAGGAGGTTGGAAGTTGCGTAAAGAGTCTCTTTCTTCTACTTCAACAATTTTACGACGTACATTTTTAAAGTTCTTAATGTATTGAGCTACTTTTTTTTCATTTTTTGATGTGATGTCTGCTTCACAAAGAGTCATAAGACTATCAAGATCATCTCCGGCATCAACTAGTAATCTGCGTAATGCCGAGTCGGTTACTACATCTTCGACAAGAGCTATTGGGCGCATGTGAAGATTAACCATTTTTTGCACAAATTTCATTTTTTCGTTTAATGGGAGTTTGAAACGTTTAAAAATATCGGGAATCATTTTTGCGCCTATGAAATTATGTGCATGAAATGTCCAACCTATACCATCAATAAACTTTTTGGTTCTTGGTTTGGCAATATCATGGAGTAAAGCAGCCCATCTTAGCCATAAATTATCACTTAATTTTGCAATATTATCAACTACTTGAATTGTGTGATAAAAATTATCTTTGTGACTTATATTATTTTGTGTGTTTACACCAGCTAATTTATGTAATTCTGGAAAAATAATTTGAAGTAATCCAGTATTGAATAATAATTTAAAACCAATCGATGGTTTGGGTGAAAGGAGAATTTTATTTAACTCAGTATGTATTCTTTCTGCAGATATTATTTCTATTCTTTCTTTGTTTTTGGAAATTGCGCTTAAACAATTTTCTTCAATAGTGAATTCTAATTGAGTAGAAAATCTAATGGCTCTAAGCATTCTTAAAGGATCATCTGAAAATGTAATGTTTGGATCCAGTGGAGTGCGAATTATCTGGTTTCTTATGTCATTTAGTCCATTAAATGGGTCAATAAATTCTCCATAATTATTTTTATTTAGACTAATTGCTAATGCGTTAATAGTAAAATCGCGTCTTTTTTGGTCATCTTCAATGCTGCCGTTTTCAACTATCGGATTTCTGGAGTCTTTTGTGTATGATTCTTTTCTTGCTCCAACAAATTCAAGTTCGGTATCTTTATAATTGAACATTGCAGTGCCAAAAGTTTTATAAACGCTGACATTTTTTATACCGAGACGTTTTGCAAGTTTCCTCGCAAAATCAATTCCATTTCCATGTATAACAATGTCAATGTCTTTTTTATCTAATCTGTTTATTATTTTATCACGTACAAAACCTCCAATCACATATACTTCAACATTTTCAATTTCTGCTAATTCAGATATTTTAGTAAATATTGAGTGATTTAGGTATGATGTTTTATTTATAATATTTTTATTCAATTGAACAAAATTTAATTTTGTTTGTTATTACGAATGATTTTACAAAAATATTAAAAGATATATTAAAATGGCAGAACATTTAACAAAAGAAACATTTATCGAGAAAGTTTTCGATTTTGAGAAGAATAAAGAATGGAAATATAAAGGTGATAAACCTGCAATTATTGACTTTTATGCTGATTGGTGTCAGCCATGTAAAATGGTAGCTCCTATTATTGAGGAATTAAGTGAAGAGTATAAAGGTAAAGTTGATGTTTATAAAATAAATACTGAAGATCAACAAGAGCTATCTGCAGTATTTGGAATTAGAAGTATTCCATCATTATTATTTATCCCTGTAGAAGGGCAACCTCAAATGGCTGCCGGAGCAATTCCTAAGGAAGGTTTTGTAAATGCTTTTGAAGAAATTTTTGGAATAAAGAAATAGATTTTGTTTTAGTGGTTTTTGGTTTTAGAGCCTAAAGGTATTATTATATTTTGCTTAATGTAGTAATCTTTAGGCTCTTTTTATTTGCTTATTGTTTTAAATAATGTAAAAAATATCTATTTTTGTAAAAAGTATTAAAATGGTTTGGATAATTTCTTATCTAATATTAATTAATAGAAAAGCATTATTTATTTAGTAGTAATGCAAATTTGAGTATTCCCTTTTATTTATTAATTATAAAATCAAATATATGTCAGTACATTATATTAATAGTGCTAAATTATCTATTAGCAAGTTAGGTCAAATATTACACAAAAATCAACAAGTTCAATTATCCGAAGCAGCAAAAAAAAATATTATTACATGTCGTCAATATTTAGATAATAAGTTAAGGTCTAATGATAAACCAATATATGGTATAAACACCGGATTTGGGTCATTATGTAATACATCTATTTCAGATAATGAGTTGGAGCAGCTTCAAGAAAATCTTGTAAAATCTCATGCTTGTGGAATGGGAGATGAGGTTGATTCAGAAATTGTACGTTTAATGATGCTATTAAAAATACAAGCATTATCTTATGGCAAATCAGGTATCTGTCTTGAAACTGTTGAAAGACTTATAATACTTTATAATGAAGGCGTTATTCCTGTTGTTTATCAACTTGGATCTCTTGGGGCTTCTGGTGATTTAGCTCCATTGGCTCATATGACTTTGCCTTTAATTGGTCTGGGAGAGGTTTATTATAAAGGAAATAAACAGAAGGCAAAAGATGTCTTGGATCAATTAAATTTAAAAGAGTTGAAACTTAAATCAAAAGAGGGTTTGGCTTTGATGAATGGAACACAATTTATGTTGGCACATGCTGCGGTCGCATTACTTAGAGCTAGAAATATTATCAAAAAATCAGATAAAATTACAGCTCTTTCTATTGATGCATATTTAGGACGTATAGATCCTTTTAATATTAATTTGCATACGATTCGACCTCATAATGGACAAATTGAAACATCAAAAAATATTACAAATTTGCTTAAAGATTCTGAAATAATGAGGCAGGAAAAAGTTGCTGTTCAGGATCCTTATTCTTTTAGGTGTGTCCCTCAGGTTCATGGTGCAACTAGAGATACTGTTGCTTATGTTGAATCTGTTGTTGAGACTGAGATGAATTCTGTAACAGATAATCCAACAGTTTTTCCAGATGAGGATTTGATTTTAAGTGGTGGAAACTTCCATGGTCAGCCTTTAGCTTTAGTAATGGATTTTCTGGCTATTGCACTAGCAGAACTTGGTAGTATTTCAGAACGTAGAGTGTATCGTTTGATTAGTGGTGAGAGAAATTTGCCTCCATTTTTGGTTGCCAATCCGGGCTTAAATAATGGGTTTATGATTCCTCAGTATGCAGCAGCATCTATAGTAAGTCAGAATAAGCAATTATGTACTCCGTCAAGTGTTGATTCTATTTCATCGTCTAATGAGCAGGAAGATCATGTTAGTATGGGAGCAAATTCAGCGACCAAATTACTAAGGGTTGTGGCAAATGTTGAAAGAGTACTTTCTGTTGAATTGTTTGCTGCAAGTCAGGCCCTTTATTTAAGAGAGCCA
This sequence comes from uncultured Bacteroidales bacterium, assembly GCA_964448235.1. Classification (GTDB taxonomy): domain Bacteria; phylum Bacteroidota; class Bacteroidia; order Bacteroidales; family ML635J-15; genus Bact-19. The sequence goes on from CAYUWD010000005.1 coordinate 50,530, forward strand.
CTAAAAACATCCGCAGAACTTCAGAAATTCGTTTCAGAATTTAGAAAAGAAGTTCCTATTGTTGAAAATGATATCGTTATGTATGAGATGATGCATAAAGCTGAGGAGTTTGTTAGAAAAACAAAATAAGCTTTTTTTAGAAACTGATCTTGATGTCAAAACACACTAGTAAATAAAAAATAAAATTGTTAGCGTTCCGAATCATAGTTTGGTATGATAATTTTTATTATAAAATTTAAACGCAAGTCCTCCACAAACATTGAAAGAATTACCTAAATAATTACCATAGTTCCATTCAACATATAATCCTAAATGATTTTTTGGATAGAATGCAAAACCTAAACCAGCATTATATTCAAAGCTATTTATTTTACAGAAGTAATAACCACCTGCTTTTATTGTAGCATATAAATCAATTTTAGAATGAGATTGTTTTCGAACAATTGGTAAAATATGAATGTTAGCTTTTGTATTATAACTAAATGCTTTTTCATTAAATCTAATATCCTCCCACTCTTGGGTAATTTCATTAAATTGATTATATTGATAATGAATTTGAGAATAACCAAGATATATACCACCTGTAATATAATTAGAAAAACCATAATTCGTCTCTAACGAATATACAAAAGGTGTTTGTATTATAAACCTCATTCTTAAAAAATGAATAGGGGCAAGAATTGTATAGCCAAGTTTTACATCCCACCTGTTTTTTATATATGACGATCCATCAATGTCTTTTTGTTCAGTTTCTTTCTTTTGTTTTCTTGCAAGTTTTATTTTATTCTCGTTTTTTAAAGTGTTTCCGTTAAAATACACTTTGTATGAAAAAGATGGAATAATGGGTAAATAGCTTACTTGATATAGGCTTATTCTTCGTTGGTCAATATTTATATCTGTATTAAAATATATTCCACTGCCTTGATCATGTCCATAAAAGTATTTATATGGATTTTGTCTATTGTATGCATTGTAAATTGAGAATGTCCATTCGGCAGGTAAACCACGGCGTTTGGTTTTTGTAGAATATGTAAGACCGATATCGAGCCGATGATAATCCTTCATTTTGTCAGAATTTCTATCACCGTATGTAAATACCTCATAATACCCATTAGATCCGTATGTATTGTCGGTAGTATATGGAGTTAGTTGTCTGCCAGTTAGAGGAGTAAAAGGTAGTCCAGTTTGATAAACCCAACTAACATTTAAGTTTAGTTTATCGTTTATATCATAATTTACGTTTAAAGATAATGAATGAAGTCTATCAAAGTCAAATAGAAATTCTTCCCCATTATTAATGTTATCGTATTGTCTAGTAGAGTTTGATAATGTATATGATACAAATCCTTTAATTCTGCCTGTGTTTTTTCTAAATAGGAATTCAAGACCCTTAGCTGTTCCATTTCCTCCACTTTCTATTTTATTTAACCAGTTTTCGTCTCCAAGTATTCCAGAGTATCCTTCTTTTATTGTTGAAAGATTATAGAGTTCTTTATAATATGCATTAACTTCAACTAAATATTTGTTGTCCAGAAATTTACCTAGCCAACCAATTGTATATTGGTTTGATCCTGCAGGTTTTATGCTACCGTTAGATGGAACCCAGAGCTCGTTATTCATGATGTCGCCAGATGTGAAAATCAAATGAGAATATTGATTTACATTCATATAACTAAGGTTGATGGTTTGGCTTTTATGAAAATTGTAATTCAAACTTACCCTTGGTTCTAACTTTAAGTCTTGAAAACCATCAGTATAATAATTTACATATCTGACCCCAATATTCGCATAAATCTTATCCCATAAACTAAAATTGTTTTCAACATATATTGCTGACTCTGAAGATTGAATTGTATTGGGCAATGGTTGAACATCTAAGTCAGATTTATATACAATACTTGGAGAATGAATAAAATAAGAAGATTGAAGCCCAAAATCTATTGACCAGTCTTTTAAGAGTTTATATTGAAATGCTGATCTAATTGAATAATCTTGAACAATAGCTTGTAGTTTTTCTGAATATGAAATAGTTTGAGAAGTGTCAGAAATTTCAAAATTTGATTTATTGCGCAGTCTGTACCTAGTGTATGAGATACTTGTTGCCATAAATAGTTTTGATGAAATAACTCTATTCCATTTAAAAGAGCCAAGCCAGTTTCCCCAGTTTATACCACTGTGAGCTTTTGTTTTATAGTCACTATAATCTTTATCGAGGTTTACCCAATGGTGCAAATAATCATCTCCTTGATAAAAATTAAGATTGAAGCTGTTTTTTGAATTAGGTTTCCAGCTAAGTTTTCCATTTATATCATGAAAGCCATACATAACAGTAAAGTCATTACCCTCCGACAGTCTCGAAAATGTTGCTAAGAGTGCATCAATCATAGTTTTTCTTGCTGTTAAGATAAAACTTGAGTTTTTTAATGCAAAAGGTCCTTCAAGAGTTAAGGCTGCATCTGTTAAACCAATTCCAAATGAACCTTTAAACATAGAATTATCACCTTCTTTTTGAGTGATATTCATAATCGAAGATAGTCTGCCACCATATTTAGAAGGAAATCCTCCTTTGTAAACTTCTATACCATTAATAATATCAGGATTAAATACAGAAATAAATCCACCAAGATGATTAACATGGATTACTGGGACATTATCAAAAAGGTATAAATTCTGTCCAATGTCTCCTCCTCTTACCAATAAGAGACTTGAACCTTCATTTGGAGAAGCAATGCCTGGCATAAGTTGTAGCCCTTTTGCAATATCAGCTTTTCCGCTTAGCGACGGGATTTGACTAAGTTCGTTTATCCCTAGTTTAGTCACATTAAATTTTGGACTAGCTTCGGAGCTAATAGTAACTTCGTTAAGTTGGGTGCCTTGTTTAAGATTTATCTGAATTAATGTGTCTTTATGGTAATCAACCATGATAGTTTTTGTGACATATCCAATAAATGAAATTTGAATTTCTGAAGGACTTTCAACAATGATACTGAAAAATCCATTTTCATCGCTAGCAACTCCATTAGAAGTTTTACTTTGAATGATATTTGCCCCAATAAGAACTTCTCCGGTTTGATTTTCCTTTACAAAACCAGAAATTCTAATCTTTTTTTGTGAAAAAGCGTAAGTAGAAAATATCGCCAGACAAATTATAAGTATTGTAATGTTTTTCATAGCGATTATTTTGTTTGATGGTTTTCAGGATAAATTGTATCTGAAATATAATTTGAGTATCCTGCAAAAATTCCATATCCATTTACAACATTTGAGTATATCTGGACAGGGGGAGTAGAGCCTGTAAGATTATCGCTATTAACAGCTTGCTTAAACAAGTATAGTTGCTTTAAGTATTTGTAATAATCGTAATTTATAGAATGTAATTCAACAATATAGGGGTAGGTGTTTGCTGTGTTTCCACTTGAACCTCCTGTGAAATAGTTTAAAGACATTGTATATATGCTATCGGTTATTAGTTCGTTACTAAAAACTGCTATAGATAAACCTTCATTAATTAATAAGGGGTCATCAATTCCAACAAGCCATGCATAAATATGGGATTCTTCGCCTTCCCAATTTGTTCGTATATTTTTTATTATTATTTCAAAATATTCGTTAGTATTTATATCGTTTTTGAATGTAAGCTCGACGGCAGGGAAAATAGTTCCTTCTGCATCTGTATACGCAAGGTCTTTGTGAATAATGTCTATGATGTTTTTTTTCTGAGGAATTGTAGTTTCACAAGTTATCATTTCATATCCTGGGATATCAATTTCACAACTATATTTCTTCCCGGATTCAACCGTAATATTTGAAATATACATTCCGTTTTCACCATTACTAAATGTTTTTTCAAGATTGTCATCTACAAAAAGTCTAATTTTTGCATTTTCAATATATTCAATTTTACCAAAGTTCAAACTAGCACTATACGATAAGTTAATAACTAATTTACTGTCTGCTTTAAGAATACTATTGACAACAGGTACTTGTTCCAGATCGTCAAAACTGTTTTGAACTACTTTTTTACACGAAACTAGATAAAGCAGTGCAAAAGAGAGCAAAGGTATAAAAATTGTATATTTAAAACTCATAATAACGTGTTTGAATATTGAAAATATAATTACAAATATAATGAATAACGAATGAAAAAAAGTTTTATTGCAAAAAAAAAGCTGTTCATTTGAACAGCTTTTTTTATATAGCTTATGTTTGCTTACAATTGTGTAAGTTTCTTATAATAGTTGTATCTCCATTTAGCATTTTCTTCAGCTTCAACAAATAAGACTTTTGCTTCTTCAGGGAATTCTTTTTTAAGAGAAGTATAACGTACTTCACCGTTAAGGAAATCTTGGAACTTATTCCAATCAGGTTCTTTGCTATCAAGTGTAAATGGATTTTTGCCTTCAGCTTCAAGCATTGGGTTATAGCGATAGTTTGCCCAATATCCACATTCGACAGCACGCTTTTCTTCAAGTTGAGATTTACCCATACCTGCTCTTAATCCGTGGTTGATACAAGGAGCATAAGCAATAATTAGGGATGGTCCAGGATAAGCTTCAGCTTCTTTTATTGCTTTAAAGTATTGAGCTTGGCTTGCACCCATTGATACCTGAGCTACATAAACATAACCATATGTCATTGCCATAGCACCAAGGTCTTTTTTGCGTGTTCTCATGCCAGCAGCAGCAAATTTAGCAACAGCAGCAACAGGAGTAGATTTTGAGGCTTGTCCTCCTGTATTAGAATAAACTTCTGTATCTAGTACAAGAATATTTACATCTTTCCCAGAAGCGATTACATGGTCAACGCCTCCATATCCTATATCATAAGCCCATCCGTCACCACCAAATACCCAAACAGATTTTTTGATTAGGTAGTGTTTCTTTGCTTTTATTTCTTTTGCTATATCATCGTTAAGATTTTCGATAGCAGCTAATAATTTTTCAGAAGCAATTTCTGATGCAGCAGCATTATCTTTACCTTCTATCCATTCTTTAGCAGCTTCTGCAGCATTGCCTGTCCATTTAGCTTCATTAAGAAGCATTTCGATTTTTTCTCTCATTTTTTCGACAGCAACAGCCATCCCAAAACCGTATTCAGCGTTATCTTCGAATAAAGAGTTTGCCCATGCAGGACCTCTTCCTGTTTTGTATGAAGGGCAATAAGGAGTTGCAGGTGCTGATCCACCATAAATTGATGAACAACCTGTTGCATTAGCGATCAACATTCTTTCACCAAATAGTTGTGTAATAGCTTTTATATATGGAGTTTCTCCACATCCTGCACAAGCACCTGAAAATTCAAATAATGGTTGAGCAAATTGAGAATTTTTTACAGATTTGTCTTTTTGAAGAACATTATCTTTATACCCAACTTTTTCGTCCATATAATACCAACGATCAACTTCATCCATTTGAGTTCCAAGGTGTTTCATGACCAAGGCTTTGTCTTTTGCAGGACAAACATCCGCACAATTTCCACAACCGGTACAATCTAGAACACTAACTTGCATTCTAAATTGATATTCTTTTGTTCCACCAGTTCCTTTTATTGTTTTTGTCCCTTCAGGAGCATTTTTTAGTTCTTCTTCTGTTAATAAAAATGGTCTGATAGCTGCATGAGGACATACATATGCACATTGATTACACTGGATACAGTTATCTGCTATCCATTCCGGTACATTAACAGCAACTCCGCGTTTTTCATATTTTGTAGTTCCATTAGGGAATGTTCCGTCTTCACGACCATTAAAAGTTGAAACAGGTAATTTGTCTCCATTTTGAGAGTTCATAATATCTGCAACTGAAGTAATGAATTCTGGAACTTCACGATCTCGTTTTAATTTGAATCCTTCAGTTTCTATATTTGCCCATTCAGATGGCACCTCAATTTTGGTAACGTTTCCACCAACTTCTACGGCTTTATAGTTCATGTTTACGACATCTTCGCCTTTTCTGCCAAATGATTTTACAATCATTTTTTTCATTTGTTCTACAGCAAGGTCATAAGGAATTACTTCTGAAATTTTAAAGAACGCAGATTGCATTATTGTATTTGTTCTATTACCCAGACCAATATCCTCGGCAAGTTTTGTTGCATTTATTATGTAAAATTTGATATTTTTTTCTGCCAGAGTTTTTTTCATGTGATCTGGTAAACGTTTTTTTGTTTCTTCAACATCCCAAATTGAATTAAACAAGAAGTTTCCATTAGGTTTAATACCTTCCAAAACATCATACAATTCGAGATAAGCAGGAACATGACATGCAACAAAATCAGGAGTGGTAACTAAATATGGGGCTCTGATTTGCTTGTCTCCAAATCTTAAGTGAGATGCAGTAAAACCTCCTGATTTTTTTGAATCATATGCAAAATATGCTTGACAATATTTGTCTGTGGTTTCACCAATGATTTTAATTGAGTTTTTATTTGCCCCAACAGTACCATCAGATCCAAGACCATAGAATTTACCCTCAAATGTCCCTTTACATAAAATAGAAATATTATCATTAACAGGTAATGAAAGGTTTGTGACGTCATCATTAATCCCGACAGTAAAACCATTCTTAGGATTGGCATTAGCTAAATTATCAAAAACAGCAATCATCATAGATGGAGTTGTATCTTTTGAAGAAAGGCCATATCTACCACCAACAATAGTTGGTTTGTTTTCATCATCATAGAATAAATCTTTAACATCTAAGTACAATGGTTCGCCATTAGCACCAAGTTCTTTTGTTCTATCAAGAACTGCAATTTTCTTAACAGATTTAGGCAGGGCTTTTCTAAAATATTTTTCAGAGAAAGGACGATAAAGGTGAACAGTAATTAGTCCAACTTTTCTGCCTTGATCGTTAAGATAATTAACTGTTTCAACTAATGTGTCACAGATAGAGCCCATTGCAACAACAACATATTCAGCATCTTTAGCACCATGATATGTAAATGGGTGATAAGTTCTACCTGTCATTTTTGTTATTTCCTGCATATAGTCTTCAACAATGTCAGGGATGTTTTCGTAGAATTTATTCGCAGCTTCTCTTGATTGGAAATAAATATCAGGATTTTGAGCTGTTCCTCTTGTAAAAGGATGATCTGGATTTAGAGCATTTTTTCTAAATCTATCTACAGCATCCCAGTCAAGAAGTTTTTCCATATCTTCGTTTTCGAAATATTCTACTTTTTGAATTTCGTGTGAAGTTCTAAAGCCATCGAAAAAGTGAATGAAAGGAATTCTACTTTTTATTGCTGTAAGGTGAGCAATAGGTGCGATATCCATAATTTGTTGGATAGAGCTTGTTGCTAACATTGCAAAGCCACATTGTCTAGTACTCATAACATCACTATGATCGCCAAAAATTGATAGAGCCTGTGCTGCAACACTTCTGGCACTAACATGAAAAACTCCTGGCAATAATTCACCAGATATTTTATACATGTTTGGAATCATTAGTAATAGTCCTTGAGATGCAGTATATGTGGAGGCTAATGCACCTGCCTGTAAAGAACCATGAACAGCTCCAGAAGCTCCAGCTTCTGATTGCATTTCTTCAACTCTTACTGTTTGACCAAAAATATTTTTTCTGCCATGTGCTGCCCATTCGTCAACATTTTCTGCCATATTTGATGATGGTGTAATCGGATAGATACAAGCCATATCGCTAAACATATATGACACATGTGATGCAGCATAATTACCGTCGCATGTAATGAATTTCTTTGTTTTTGTCATATTAGATCTTTTTATAAATTATACCTGTGTTCTAGTAACATTTTAGAATTGCTAAATTAATATATTTAATTGATTAAATGATTGAAATTTATGTGTTTTATACCACTTTTTAAAACTTAGAGTGATTCTAAATAGCGAAAAGTTATAAAAAAACATCCGACATTTGTCGGATGTAACAGTAAAGTTAAATCTATATTATAGTCCTTTATCCATTGTCCATAAGAACTCTTCGTTTGTTGGAGATTGCATAAGTCTTGATTTCATGAATTCCATAGCTTCAATAGAATTCATATCAGCTAGGAATTCTCTAAGAATCCACAAACGATTAATAAGTTCTTTGTTAAATAATAGATCTTCGCGACGAGTGCTTGATGCAGTGATGTCGACAGCAGGATATAATCGTCTATTAGATAGTTTTCTATCAAGTTGAAGTTCCATATTACCTGTTCCTTTAAATTCTTCAAAAATAACTTCATCCATTTTGCTTCCGGTTTCGGTAAGAGCTGTGGCAAGGATTGTTAAAGAACCTCCGTTTTCTATGTTTCTTGCAGCACCAAAGAATCTTTTAGGTTTATGTAGGGCATTTGAATCAACTCCACCTGAAAGAACTCGGCCAGATGCAGGAGCAACAGTATTATATGCTCGTGCTAAACGAGTAATTGAATCAAGAAGGATAACTACATCATGTCCACATTCAACCATTCGTTTTGCTCTTTCGAGAACAATGTTAGATATTTTCACGTGTCTTTCGGCCGGTTCGTCAAAAGTAGATGCTATAACTTCTGCATTTACATTTCTAGCCATGTCAGTAACTTCTTCGGGACGTTCATCGATAAGTAGAATCATTAAATATACTTCTGGATGATTTGCCGCAATAGCATTTGCAATTTCTTGTAATAAAACAGTTTTACCTGTTTTAGGTTGTGCTACAATTAGTCCTCTTTGTCCTTTCCCAATAGGTGCAAATAAGTCAACAATTCTTGTAGATAGAGTGGCTTTACCATTGTCAGTAATGTTAAATTTTGAGTCAGGGAAAAGAGGAGTAAGGTGATCAAATGGAATACGGTCACGCATTATTGCAGGATCAATACCATTAATCTTTAGTACTTTTATTAATGGAAAATATTTTTCTCCTTCTTTTGGGGGTCTGATACTTCCTTCAACAGTATCTCCAGTTCGTAATCCAAATAATTTAATTTGTGATTGAGAAACATAAACATCATCAGGAGAGTTTAAATAGTGGTAATCGGAGGATCTTAAGAATCCATATCCATCTTGTATTACTTCTAAAACACCTGTAACACTTATAATTCCTGAAAAATCGTAAGTTTCTTTTTGCTTTTTATAATCTTTATTGTTGTTATTGTTGGAGTTGTTTTTCTCAAGTTTGTCTTTTTGTTGATTATTGTTGGAGTTGTTTTTCTCAAGTTTGTCTTTTTGTTGATTATTGTTATGATTGTGAGTGTCTTTTTTCTCAGTTTCTTGTGCCTTATTTACTTTATTATCATTGCTCTTGAGCTTGTTGTTGTTAACAAGTTCTGGTTTAATAGGTTTTTGACTTGGCTGTGTTGATTTCTCAGAGTTTTTAAAATTAGACTTTTTCTTTTTATCTATTTTGGATTCATTATTTTTATTTGTTTCTTTTTGCTGAGTTGTTTTGACCTTTTGTTCGGAACTTTTTTTATTCTCTACATGTGGAGAATTATTTTTATTTACTCTTGAATTATTTTGGTTTAATTTCTCTTGTTGTGAGAAAAGGTTAGCTTCTTTCTCTTCTTTTGCTTCTTTTGCTTCTTTTTCTTTTTTGATTTCTGCATTTGTGCTTTTTGCAGGAGAAGAACTATAAGCAACTTTTGGCGTTTTAGATTTTGTTCTAGGTCGTTTTTTTTGCTTATCTAAAATTTGTTCATTTGAAGCTTTGATTGCTTGAAGATCTAATATTTTATATATTAATTCCTTTTTTCTAAAAGATTCAACTTTGTGTACACCAAGAGTTTTTGCAATTTCTTTTAATTCAGGTAATAACTTTGACGTTAATTCTAAAATATCATACATGTTTGTAAAGTGATTTTGTTATTGAACTTAAATGTTGAATATTTGTCTTGTGGAGATTTTATTTTTATACAAGACTCATAAAACGTTGCAAAAATAACGATAATTATTTAATCTGACAAATAAAAATGGATGTTTATTAACAACTGTTTGTAAATATTTTGCAAAAAAAATAAAAAAGTGATAAAAAAAGCAACCGAATATCATTTTAAAACGTTAAAAATTATAGAGTCATAGAGTTAATATAAATATTATGAGGCAATTAAAGATAACAAAACAAGTTACTAATCGGGATACTCCGGCTTTTGAGAGGTATTTGCAAGAAATAGGTCGTAAGGAGATGATTACACCTAATGAAGAAATTGAGTTGGCTCGAAGAATTAAGAGTGGTGACGAAATAGCATTAAATAGACTCGTTTCTGCAAATTTAAGATTTGTTGTTTCTGTAGCTAAACAATATCAAAATCAGGGGTTAACTCTTCAAGATCTTGTTAATGAAGGAAATTTAGGATTAATAAAAGCTGCTAAACGTTTTGATGAAACACGTGGATTTAAATTTATTTCTTATGCTGTTTGGTGGATTAGACAATCTATTTTACATGCTCTTGCTGTGCAAGGGCGAATGGTTAGGTTACCTTTAAATAAAATAGGTATGATTAATAAAATTAAGACTGCATCTGCCAAGTTGGAACAGAAATTTGAAAGAGAACCAACTACAGAAGAAATTGCTGATGAAGTTGATGTGAGATTCGATGAGATTAAAGAATCAATGAAGTCTTATTCACGATTTATATCTATGGATGCTCCAATAGGGAATGATGCAGATGATGATTTTAATTTGTATGATTTGTTGGGAATGAAAGATAATGTTTCACCGGATAATGAATTATTAAAGGAATCTCTTGTCATAGAAATTGAAAGAACCCTTGAAGTGCTTGGTGCTAGAGAAGCACAAATAATTAGATTATATTATGGATTAGATAAGTGTGTGCCAAAAACACTCGAAGAAATTGGAGAAGAGTTCGGACTTACAAGAGAAAGAGTGCGTCAATTAAAAGAAGCTGCAATACGAAGACTTAAACAATCTACAAAACATAAAAGGCTTAAATCCTATTTATTATAGTCTATAATTAGGTCAGTTTTAAAAAGGAGGTGTCGTGGCCTCCTTTTTTGTGAGAAAGAGTACATGGAAGAACAAATGAGATAGCTTATTTCGTTTTATCCGTTTAAACTATATCCTAGTTTACAAATAATTTCTTTGGCTTATTATAGTCGTTCCTTAATAATGTAGTTTTTGATTTTGTAAAAAGACATAAAGAAAA
>CAYUWD010000006.1:0-53868 GCA_964448235.1 uncultured Bacteroidales bacterium
TAACTGCAAAGTTAGACGCCTTGTATCTACACAAAGCTAATCGCATGAATAATTCCATCTAACTAGATCTATAACTACCTGATATTTCGCTAGTTGTGATTTTCAATTTTCCCATTCTATATTGTATAGATTTAATAGCTCTTTCTTTTAATAACTGTTGATAATCTTTTTCAGGTATTGGGCTGTATTCTTCATTTTTAATAATCATATTCCAAATAATTACAGATAGTTTTCTAGCAGTAGCTGTTATAGCGGCAGCTCTTCCTTTCTTGTATGCTATACGTTTAAAAAAATGCATAAGATTACCTTCCTTTTTTCTATCAATTGTATTAGCTGCATTTCTTAAAGCTAAAGCGAATCTATTTCTTCCTTTAGGCGTTCTACTACTAATAACTTTAGCTCCACTAATTCTATTATTTGGTGCCAATCTCAAAAATGACGAGAATTGCTTTGATGTTTTAAATTTATAAATACCTTGCCCTATTTCTGTAATTAATGTCAATATGGTACTTACACTAACACCTTCGATAGCAAATAAATCAACGCCATAATACTGATAACTTAATTTTGTTAAATTAAATTTTGGTTGGTTTTTTCCTTTGGTTTGTTTTTTTGTTAAAGAAACTCCCTTTACGTTGTTCTCAGATTCCTTTGTGAATTCAATTAAAAGATTTTCAATCTGTTTATCACACAACAGTATCTTCTCCTGCAGCAGTTCAAATATCTCTAAACAGTCTTTTAATTCGTATAAATATTCTTCACTCCAATGCCCTTGTAAAGCATCTGCAATTTCTTTTTTGCTTTTACGAACTCTCCTATCTGCTAATATTGACAAATTACTACCGTCTCGTTCACCTTGTAGGATTGCCTTGATTATTGCCATTCCACTTTTACCAACAATATCATTTAATACAACATCTAATCTAAGATTCATTAGGCGTAATGACTTTTGCATTTTATTAACCATTTTAGAAGATTCTTCTACTAAAGTTTTTCTATGCCTATGTATTATCCTAACTCTATTGGTTTGCTCATCAGGAAGAAAACTCCCTGTTAATAAACCTAAACTGTGTAGTTTTTGAATCCATTGTGCATCTTTTACATCTGTTTTTGCTCTTAAGTTTTTTGTTTGATGACCAGAAACAAGAAGCACTTCAAAGCCGTTTTTTTGCAATTCAAAAAACAATGTCTGCCAATAACTACCAGTGCTTTCCATAGCAATAGTGGTTATTTCGTGCTTGCGACAAAACTCAACAATCTTTTTATGATCAGAACTATAAATACCAAATTCTTTAATCTCTGACTTGTTCTGACCAACTGCAACAAAATGACTTTTTGAGCCAATGTCAATCCCTGCTGCATTGGGATGAATAATGTTCATAAATTCTTTTTTTTTCATAATTACACATTTAAATTAATAAAAATGCAGCTTAAAATGTATATTTGTACTAGTATTATTCCATACGGGATTTTCGAATAGTTTCGAAATCACCAATTAATGCTTCAAAGGCTCCAAATTGATATTTGGAGCTTTTACATTTTAACCATAATGCGGGAAGGGATGAAAAACCTCACCATTATATTCTTAGGCTTTGTAGCTGCAAATGTAAAGTTAGGCATTTTATGCTACTTTGTCAAGTCTTGTAATGCGGGATAATTGATAAAATAATGAATCAATTTGATGAAGTATGGATGGGAAAATTTTGCAAATCTTGCAAAAGAAAAGACTATTGCACTGATCCAATAATAAAATAAATTACTCTTTGTCACAGAATTTGCCTCCTTTTAGTCGGTGCAAATTCATGCGCCAAAGCGCTCTTTCACAAACAAGCTTATTATTTATTTGTTTCTCTATAAAAACGAAACACTACTCAAACTCATCTCGATTACTCACATAATTTCTCCATTTATCTATACACTGTTGCATATCGTCTGGTAAATCAGAATTATAAAATACCTCCTCCCCTGTTGCCGGATGTATAAAGCCAAGTGACTTAGCATGAAGTGCTTGACGAGGAAGCATCTTAAAACAGTTCTCAACAAACTGTTTATATTTTGTAAATGTTGTTCCTTTTAATATTTTATCACCACCATAATCTGCATCATTAAATAATGGATGTCCAATATATTTCATATGCACACGAATTTGATGAGTTCTTCCCGTTTCAAGACGGCACTCAATCAAATTTACATAACCCAATCTTTCCAGAACTTTATAATGAGTTATAGCCTCTTTTCCATATTCTCCATCTGGGAAAACATCCATAATCTTACGATTTTTATGATTTCTACCAACATGTCCTGTTATTGTTCCATTATCTTCAGGTAAATTTCCCCAAACCAATGCAACATAAGAACGTTTACATGAATGATCAAAAAATTGCTTTGCCAATTTCGCTAATGCTATTTCTGATTTTGCAACTACCAATAATCCTGAAGTATCTTTATCAATGCGATGGACTAATCCCGGCCTCACTTCTTTTCCTGTAAACATTGGCAATTCTTTAAAAAGATAAGCCAAAGCATTTACCAATGTGCCTTCAAAATGCCCTAAACTAGGATGAACAACCATCCCTGGCTTTTTATTGACAATAACATAATGATCATCTTCATAAAATATATCAAGTGGAATATCTTCTGGAATAAGTTCATGTTCAGTCTTAGGATAACTTAACACAATACTTACAACATCTCCAGGTTTAACCTTATAACTGCTTTTTGAAGGTTTTGTATTAACTAGAATATTCCCTGCTTCTGCTGCATTTTGTATTCTATTACGAGAAGTTTGGGGTAAGCGTGAAACCAAATACTTATCTAGCCTCATAGACTTTTGTCCATCCTCAATAATAAGTCGATGATGTTCGTACAATTCTGATTGATCAAGATCTTCATTATTTGGGAAATGACTTAACTTCTCTATACTCATAACTTAACGAATAATAAGAAGTTTTTTTGTTTTAAATTTTGCAAATTCACAAATAGGACGAACAAAATATGTACCGACATCTAAATCTCCAACATATAACCGATCAACTGAAGAGAACTGTTTAATCAAACGCCCTGTTGCATCATAAATTAATACTGTTGAAATAAATTCTTCTGTTGAGATATTCAAATAGTCATTTGCCGGACATGGATAAATATCAAAATCTTTATTAAATAAAACCTGTGGTTTAAATGCTGATTTATCATATATATAAGAAAAAACAGGACGGATCATCATTGCTCCATTATATGAATGTGATTGCCATGTTCCATCTACATTATAAAATATATGTGAGCTTGCATCATTATTTAAGTCATAACCGCAATTCAACATATCATCTGTTGTTTTTGTCCAGCCTATATAGAAAGTAGTATCAATAAATATTGTAGTATCAAGCGAATAATACAAAAATTTATTTACTTCGTCACTATAAAATGGTTTAGCTCCAATTCTTTGCACAATAGTATCTCCTGGAATTCCATTATTATCTTCCCAAACTGTTAAAAAGAAATAGTTTCTATTTTCCTCATTAAGAACTTGATTAAAATATATATAAACCCCTTTTAATGAATCAGCTTTTAAAGGTGTAAATTGGGTACACAAACTCGTAAATGCTGTTCCTTGTCCTGAAATTCCAAATCCCTTTTCTGCAGTTCCATCATCATAAGCATAATAATTACTAAACTTTTGATAATATCTAATGGTATCATTCCAACGATAGATATACCTATCTTCTGTTATATCAGTTTTTAAATACCCTTTAATAAGAAACAATGCTGAATCTTCAGAATTAGAATCAAATACATAGGGTATTGGTCGTGTATATTCAATTGTTTCAAGAGGTAAAATATTTTCTGAATCATCAAGCATAGAATATGTTGGTTCCGAGCCATACAAATCTATTATCTCTACCTGACGATTAATGTTTTTTGTATCTTCTCCAAAAGTACTTTTATAAATAAACGAAAGCGAATCACTCACAATATCACCTGACCATTCTTTATAATGATTCCATGGTACAGCTTGAAAACCTGTTAATTTACTAGTAAAGTTTTTTATAAATGCTACATCTTCTGCTAAAGTATCTGACCAAATACGTGCAGTATCAAGTTTAACATAATCGATATTCCAAACATCTGTATTGCTAACCCAACTTGGTTCGTAAATACTACTTATACTTGCATAATTTAGAAATCTAAATTGAAATCCTTTAACAAGATAATTTGTATCAGTAATTGGAATCATTACTGATTCAAAGGAAATCATCTGTTCTCCTCCTGATACATTCCAAACACTTTTCCATTCTCCCTCCAAATCCTTAAATTGTAAAACTAAAGAATCTCTTTCTTCCGGAATATTTCCATTTCCACCTGCTTGATAATAAAAGCTCAAATAAACTGAATCTTCAGGCTCTACATTTAAATTTACAGGAGCAGAGGTCATGTAATCGGCAATGCCACTACTCAATGATGGCAAATGAGTATATACTTCACCGTTTTCATTAATTGCATCTAAACTAGCGACCTGAATTGAAATGGGATCAATAGCATAATCATTATTAATATATGCATAAATATCCACCCATTTAGTTTGGTCAGGATACATTAGAGAATTTGCAAAATCATCAAAAAATGGCAACTCAATAGTATCAACATCCTGAGAATCTTTTATTAATTTTAAAATATACTTTTCACTATATGTTTTTAAAGTTGGATTTCCACAATCTACAAAAGTAATTTGTGCTTTAATGACTGTAAATAAAAACAAACATAATATTAGTATAATAATTTTTTTCATGCACTATAATATTACTCAATTTCTTGTTCTTCATCTTGCTCTTCTTGTTGTTGGCTTTCCATAGCGTCAAGAAGACTTTCATCAATAGTTAACCAAATATCAACATTATAACCAAGATTTACTTCATTTATTGTGCTATGTACTGGTAATTGTCTGTAAATTTTTGCATTCAATGAATCTTGTTTAT
Organism: uncultured Bacteroidales bacterium; assembly: GCA_964448235.1. Lineage (GTDB taxonomy): Bacteria > Bacteroidota > Bacteroidia > Bacteroidales > ML635J-15 > Bact-19. Next base: position 4,971 of record CAYUWD010000006.1, read on the forward strand.
TTTCAACAGTTTCATCATAATTTACGGCACCTGTATTCAAGAACAAATCTAAAAGTTGATTACTTGCTTCTTTATAAGTTTTGCCAATCAATGAGGGTACTAATGTCGTTTTATCGCTAAGCCCCAAACCGAGTATTAAATCTATTTTTGAGCCTTTTTTAATTTTGCTCCCAGGTTCAATATCATCTCCTTCATACATTTGTTTTATTACAACATTAACAGCAATATCTGGCACATATCTCAAATTTCCTATTACAAGTCCATATGATTCTGCTAATGAATTAACCTGTCTGATTGACAATCCAGTAAAATGAGGCATAGTAATCATTTCATCCTCCGTAGAATTAACAATAAGATATATTCTTCTACCATTTTTTACTAAAGATTCAGGTTCTGGATTTTGCTCAACAATTGCACCTTTATCAACATTACTATCAAAAACAGTATCTAGAATAACATATTCAAATCCCCCCTCTTCAATTTCTTTAATTGCATCAGCTGTTTGCATTCCAATTAGTGTAGGTACTGTAACTGATATACCATGCTCTGTATATGATTTAAGATAAATATTTAAAACAATAAAAGCAATAAAAAACAAAACAATTGCTCCTAACACATTAAATAAAAAGACTTTACTTATCAAAAATCTAAATAATTTTACTAACTTTTCTTTCATTTTACATCAAAAATATTAATAATGTAAAAATATATAAAATAATATAATATTCAACATATAAGGGGAAAAAGGCTATAAAAGTAGCCCAAACATTTTAATAAACGACAACTACAACACCCGTAAACGGATCCATACCATTTCGTAAGTCAACAACATATTGATATGCTCCTGCTGGCACATATTTTCCATTAAAAGTTCCATCCCAGAACTCACTATTTTGTGTACCCTGATACATTTGTTGTCCCCAACGATTAAATACATTTACATAGGCTGATTCATATAATTCAATATATTCAATTTCCCATTTATCATTTATACCATCTCCATTAGGTGTAAAAGCATCAGGAATTCCAAGACAAAGTTTACTACTTTCCTGTACAACTAATCCTAAAGTTTTAAGACAACCATTTGAATCATTTATTGTAACAAAATACTGTCCTGCAAATAAAGGATAAGCAACATTAGTAGAATCTCCGCTTGACCACTGATACCTATATGGAATTGTCCCTCCACTACATTCGATTCTAATATATCCATCATTATAACCCTTACAAGTTACTCCAACAACTTCACTAGCTACAGTTAAAGGTTCTGGTTCTGAAATACTGAAATATGATTCTGTTTCACAATTATTATCATCGTATAATTTCACCGTATAATTACCCGAGCTTAAAGATTCCAATTGAGTGCCTGATGCAATAAACTGATCAAATTCAAACCAATTTATTGTATATGGAGGAGTCCCACCATCACCAGTGCCAATAGCCATACCATCATATCTTCCAGCACACGAAACGTCCGAAGTTATAACAGACAAACTAACTTTCTTTTCGGGCTCTTCTATAACGACATAATCAGATACTGAACAATTGTTAAAATCCTTAACTACAACAGAATACGTTCCAGCTAATAAAGCAGAAATATGACTAGAAGTTGGTCCATGATCCCAAGCATAAACATACGGAGGAACACCACCTGCTATATTAACCGTTGCAGAACCATTTGCTTCTCCTTTACATAATACATCTTCATGGTCAATACTAATTGATAATTCTTCTGGTTGAATCACTTCATAAGAATCTGAACCTGAGCAACCATAAGTATCAGTTACTGTAACACTATAACTTCCAGCTCCAATTCCAGTAAGATTTGCACCTGTTTCACCAATTTCAGACCATTCATAAGTGTATGGTGTAGTTCCATTTGTCATATCAGACTGCAATACCGCATTTGCATCTCCAAAACACATAATATCCTGAATTTGAGTAATACTAACAACTCCAGCACCAAAAAAGCCAACTGTTACTGTATTTATTTCTTCACAGCCATTTGCATCTGTTACTGTCACAATATAATCTCCAGGATGAAGCCCCACAACATGATCCCCAGTATAACCTTCTGTCATTTCAATCACATAACCTCCGGCACCTCCACTAGCATTTGTAATAATTTCACCGTCCAAAAATCCACATTCTGTCGGGACAGTTGTTATATCAGCTACTAGTTCTGGTGGATCTGTCAATGTATGGCATATCTCTAACGAACACAATGCATTATCTGTAATTGTTACACAATATGGAGACCCTCCAATTAAACCTGTTTCAGGATTTGATGTAGAACCACTAGGCCATAAATAACTATATGGAGCAGTACCTGATGTTGGTGTTATAGTAATCTGCCCTGTAGCTTGCTGATAACATAGCGGATCAATTGCTGACAGATTCGCTGTAATTCCTGGATTAACAACAATATTTGTTGATGCAGTTGCAGTACAAAGGTTAGCATCTGTAACAACTAATGAGTATAATCCTCCATCTGTTGTAGAACAAGAAGCAATCAAAGGATCTTCGTCAGTTGAATTAAATAAATTTGGTCCAGACCAATCATAACTTGCACCAATAACCGTAGTAGCATTTAAAAGGATATCTTCGCCTTCACAATATGGTGAATCATCTGTTATAGACACCGGAGTAACAGAATATACAACAACAGTTGTACTAGCAGTATCAATACATCCATAAGAATCTGTAACTGTCAACATATATGTTCCTGACATTCCTATATCCGAATTTAATCTTGACGGATTTTGATTTGTAGAAGTATACATTCCTGGACCTGACCAACTATAAGTAGATGCAGGATCATCACTTCCACCAGTAATGTTTAATGTTTCACCCTGACAAACGGGGCTATTGCTTGATGCTGTAGCATTAATAGGAGGTGATCCTGTTAATACAACGGTTTCAACATACTCACATATCCCCTCAGAATCAGTTATAGTTACAGTATAGTCACCAGAACATAGAGAAGATATAGTTTGATTTGTTGATGTAAATCCAGATGGTCCGCTCCAATCAACAAAATAAGGTGCTGTTCCACCTGCAATATTTGTAACTTGAATTTCTCCATCACAATTACCATCACAACCTGATAAACTTGTAATATCAACATCTGCAGTTATGCCTACAACTGTAAAAAACAATTGATTTTCAATATTTTCATTAGTACATTTATCTTCTACGCTTCCTTCATTTAGAGTCAATACATAATCCCCAGATTGAGATAATAAATCTGAAAGATGCAAAGTCCACACATCATCATACCATGTTCCTGCATAAGTATTAGATGATGCCGAAGTACATACAATACTATATGCATCATCTATAGCATAAGTTCCATTGGGTCCAGTAAGTACAAAATCATCTGGCTGCACACTAGAGCACCAAACTGATTCACTAAATTGTACGGTAATAGATGATGATCCACAATACGGAGCATATAAAAGGTTATCCATTTCAGGTGATGAATTATCTACAATAGTTGCTGTACTCGCTCCAAAATTTATACTATATCCATTTTGAGTAGCACTAAAATTCGAAACTGTTAAAACATATGTTTCTCCAGTATTTACTGCAAATGTAGAATTATACAACTCATCTTCAACAGGCCCCACACAAGCGGAAGAACCCGACCCAAGACCGGTAAGACCACTACCGCCAAAAGAGAAATTACAACTAACTGGTGGATTTGCTCCCCAATCTATTAAATCAAAACAATCTACTCCACCATTTAAGCTATATAATGCCCAATCATAATCATCACTATTATCAATCGGATCAATTGTAAAAGCAAGATTCCCGTTAGACTGAGCAGTAAATGTATACCAGACATTATTTCGTTCACCCATAACTAGGCAATTAGGACAATTATTTGTTGTAGCTGCCATTCCATACTGAGCATTAAAATCAAAGATGTCATAATAGTGTCCTCCCCCCACATAAGATTGTGGATGATTAGAAAAACTACTACACAATGGTCTTGCACCTAAGCAATCCTGTTCTGTTGGTGTTGGCAACAGTTTATACGATACTGTTCCCAGAGCTGTTCCATCTGTTAAACAGAAAAATTCGTAAAATCCTGCAGAATATGTACCACTTGTTCCACAAACCCAAATAATCTCAGCACCATAACCACAATGATCATCATTATATTCGTAAGTTACAGTACCTCCCATATCATGAATATCAATCCGTGGATCATTAGTATATGAGGCCCCCCCTTGACAAAACGAAAAGATAATAACTTCTCCCGCACCAATTGTAAATGTGTATCTGTCTCCAGCTTGAACACCTGCAATAGTTTGCCAATCATCTGTTGGAGTAATATTTCCTGCCAGCGTACTTCCAGTACATGCAAAAAGACTATTCGGCAAAGCAACTAAACCGAAAATCAAAATTGAAAATATTATTTTATTTAGATTTTTCATAGTTTGTGTGATTAATCTTTATTACCTTATTTCAAAAGTTTCTGGTTGTTCAAGTATTTTTTGTTTTTTCTCTTCTGTAAAATTATCAAATTGTTCTTGAGAAATAATAATTGGATAATCAGCAGTCCCTTTTGCTTTTTTTCTATTATATTTTCGTTTATTAGATTCAATCCATTCTTCTTTAGCTAATTTATAATTTACAGCATCTTGCTCTTTATCTCCTGTAAGCTCAATCTGTGGAAAGTCAGGATCTGGGGGATAAAAAATTGAAACAAAGGTACGCTCCTGCTTATTGGCCAGGAGTTGACCATCTATTGTAACAGAACTAAACTCAAAATCATATCCATTTGCTTGCAATAATGGTCGAATATATTCAGGTTCAATACTATAAGGAATAAATAGTTGACATCTTGTTTTTAATGAACTACTTGTAAATATACGTCCTTTTTCAATATTTGGATCAGACAACAAATCGTTCAATAAATCAATACGTGCATTTTCATCACTTCCCAAACCTTTAACTTGAAAATATACTGTTTTCAAATCACCAGCGTCTTTAACATCAACAAACTCCATAACAGATTGAGAATATGATATTACACTAAACACAAGCACTATAAAGAAGAATAATATTGCTTTAAAGCTCATCATAATATATTTAAATAAAAATAATCAATAACTCCAACAGACGACAATTCTCAAATTGTCTACTTTTCCATACGTGCGAATATAGTAATTTTTTTGATAAAATTATACTTATCACATAAATAAAGACGATTTCTAAAAAAAAGGTTGCCTACCAATATTATATAAAAAAGGAAAATAACCCTATTTTTTTTAAGTTATTACATGACATTTTTTATTAAAACTCTAAAATAAAATATTTCATCAATCTAAATCTTCTTCAGTTGGAGTTTTGTCTATTGGATATATTTCATAAAACAAATAATCATCCAACATTCTATAAATATACAATGATTTATTAGCATAAGATTTCTGAGCATAATCCAAATTATGAATAAATTGTATTTCACCGGAAACACCTTGAAATTTTTCATCATTGAGACATTCTGAAAATCCTTTACCATGCTTAATCAATTTCGGCAAAATATTATGAATAATATCATAACCAATAAAAGAGAAAGCATCTGGTTCACATAAAAACTCATCACGATATTTTGTTACAAATTCATTTGTTAAAGTGTCTGAATAATCAATATTCTGACAAGAATAATATGAATATTTGACTTTTTTAAAGTAGTTTGGATCTATACTTTCAAAATCAAGAATTGATTTACTTCCCAAAAGAGTAATTTCATAATTTTTTAATGGAAATAGCTCTGTAAATATTTTCATTGTTGGAACTTCTTCAGCAAAAGGCAAAATAAATACATTTTCTTTATCTTTGCTAATCATTGATTTTAATGAGACCAATGATTTCCCATTAAAAAGTATATTTCTAACATTTATGATACTATCGGATTCCTTTTGTAATAATTCACAATAATAAGCAGCAATTTCTTTTTGTTCACTTTTCTCACCCTGAATAACAAAATAATTATTCTGTGGATGTAATGCAGCATATTTTGCAACATTTTGACACACGATATCCTCAGTAGTTTTTACAGCAATATTATTGGGATATTTTTTTAATACACTTGCATCATTAACAAATGGTAGAATTATACTAACAGTTGTATCATTTAAATTCTGGTTTAAAAATTCAATCTGACTTTTAAATGCAGGTCCAATTATTAAATCAACATCATCAATTTTATTATTGCTCAATAAATCTGCTATTACATTATTCCCTTTACCAATATCAAACACTTCCAAATCGACATTTACATCTTTGGATTCCAGTTCTTCTAATGCAACCAACAATCCAGCATAAAATGAAACCATTTTTTCTGTAAGTAGGTACAACCTTTGATTTTTACTAGTAATTTCCTGATTATATAAATTTCTCAAATTATCAGATGCTTCGAAAGGCAATAAAACAATTATCCTAAAGTCTTTCCCGTGAGTATACCAATTAGCTGAATCACAAAGACTTAAAGTGTCTTGAGGAACTATCGAGTCAACAGCGAATCCAACCTGAGCAAGACTATCAATAAATCTTTGCTGATCTGTCAAATCTATTTCTTGTCCTTTAGGAATTTTAATAATTTGACCTATTCTAATTTTGTTTTCATCTAAATCAGAGTTAACATTCAAAATATCATCTTTACCAACATTGTAACGCCTTAATAATCCATAAAAAGTATCGCCTTTTTCTACTGTATGATAAATGTATCTAATTGTATCTAGAACTAATTCCGGCTCTTGAGTTATTTGTTTATTTATTGGAAATAATATTTCTTGTCCAACTTTTATTGGTCTATTTTTTTTTACTTTTCTATTAATTTCAACAATTTCTTCTTCTTTTGCTCCATATTTTAGACATAAACTATAAAGAGTATCACCAGACTTAACTATATGCACTATATATTTACCATCTTCACTTAATTCCGAGAAGATTGGAATATAAATTACTTGTCCTATCTGCAAATTTGAGTTGAAATTTTCATTCGCATTTTCAATATCTTCTTCAGAGACATTATACGCTTTACATATTGAGAAAAGAGTATGCCCTGATTCTACAGTATGCAAATAATACTTATTTCCTTCAATCACTATTTTTTCTGTTGATTTCTCAATTGCTACTTGCGCACAAGCAGAAGTAACAACAATTAACAACAACACTATCAGTTTAATTGCTTTTTTCATTTTTTTTTAGCTAATGTGCCACAAATTTAAAAAAAATAAATTATACTTTATCTGACAAATATTAAACCAAATTAATTCCTATGCTTTTTGACTAATTTTATAAAGCATTTCCTTATCAAGAATAATGATATCCTTTTGATCCAACTTAATTACTCCTTCTGACTCAAATTCCTTAAGTAATTTTATTGTACTTTCTGTTGAGACAGAAGCAAATTCAGCTAAATCTTGTCTAGTCAACAAAGTAAACACTTGTTCATCTTCCAACTCAGGTGACGATAAATATATTATTGCTGATGCAAGTTTCCCTCGCATGTGTTTATAAGATACATTTCTAATTATTTCATAAAGTTGAGATTCATTTCTACTATTTTTTGCTGTAATACGCATTGTAAAATCAGAATTTTCATACAACAAGTTTTTTAATGCATCCTTTTCTATCATACAAATTTTCGAGTTTCTCATTGCAGTAGCAGTGTAACTATACGTTTTTTGTCCAAAAATAGTTGACAATGCTAAAAACTCTCCCGAATGAGCTAATCGTATATTAATTTGCTTTTCAAAACCAGTATGCAAAGAAATTTTCACTAAGCCATCAATAACATACATAACATATGATGAAAAAGCTCCTTGTTTAAATAATTGCTCTCCCTTTGAGTAATTAAGTTGCTTCTTTTTATCACTTATAAATTTAAGTTCTTCAGGATATAGTGTTTTAAAGCAATTTGAAGTATCTTCAATTTTTATAATTTTCTCCATAGATATATTAGTAATATTAAGTAAAAAACAAATCTACAAAATTTTATCAAACTAAAAACAGAATATTTTTCACTATCATTTGACATAAATATTATTATTATTATTCATCAATTATTTTAACAACAAACACCTGTTTTTTTTCATCTTTTTATTGTTTAAATGGTTTATACCCTAATTAAGTTTTACAAAAATTAAAAATGTTAGATTATGAAAATGTTACAAACAGATTTACATGAAATTGAAACAATTGATGAATTAAAAAAATTACAGAATGAAAACTCAAACTTAATGGTTTGTTGTGGTCGTATGGGACCAATGTGTGTTCCTGTTTATGATATTATGGAAGAATTAGAAGAAGAAAGAAATGATGTTAAATTTGCTGTTATGGGATTTGATATTCCTGATGCATCAATAATCCGAAATGATCCTGCTTGCAATGGTTTTATGGGACTACCATTTACAATGTATTATAAAAATGGCAAAACGGTTGCAGCAACAACTAGTATTCAAAACAAAAAACAAATTACATCAATTTTAAATTCAAAATTTTAAATTATGGAAAACATATATGATGTTATTATCATTGGCGGTGGTCCTGCAGGCCTGTCTGCAGGTATTTATAGTTCGAGAGCAAAATTATTAACACTAATATTAAACGAAGGTAGTTTTGGGGGACAGATTATCATGACTAACGAAGTGGCTAACTATCCAGGAGTTCAACAAACAAATGGATATATTCTTGCCAATATCATGAAAAAACAAGCTAAAAGTTTTGGTTGCAAACTAAAAAGCAATGCCAAGATAGTTAAATATAACATCAAAGATAAAATTAAAACTATAGAACTGGAGGACGGTAGAATATTTACAGGAAAGACTGTGATATTTGCAACTGGGGGAAAACCAAGGAACCTTGATGTCCCCGGTGAAGAAAAATATAAAGGCAGTGGGGTTTCATACTGTGCAACATGTGATGGAGATTTTTTTCAAGATAAGGAAATTATCGTAGTTGGTGGTGGAAATTCTGCTCTTGAAGAAGCTATTACTCTTACAAATTATGCATCTAAAGTAACTATTGTACATCAATTTGATCATTTTCAAGCTTTTCCGGCAGTAATTGAGGAAGTAAAATCAAATTCTAAAATTGATTTTATTATGGAATCGAAAATAACCGAACTTACAGGAATAGAATCTCTTAATAAGGTAATTATAAAACATATACCTACTGGAAAAACTAAAGTCATGAGAATTGATGGGGTTTTTATATTTATTGGTTATATTCCCAATACGAAAGATTTAGATCAAATATTAAAACTAAATCAAAATAGTGAAATAATAGTTAATACTAATATGGAAACAGACATTCCAGGAGTTTTTGCTGCAGGAGATAGTATTGCAAAACGATTTAGACAAATAACAACAGCCGTAGCAGATGGGACAATAGCTGCATTAAGTGCAGCAGAGTATTTAAAAAACTAATATATTTTTCAAAGATATGAGTTCGGACTAAGCTTCGGTCGAATTCACGTTATTTAATTCAGAAAAAAACATCCGAACAATATCTGACACTTTATTGTCGGGGTGAGAAGATTCGAACTTCCGGCCTCTACGTCCCGAACGTAGCGCGCTACCAACTGCGCCACACCCCGATATTAATTGCAAAACAGCTACCAATCCCGAAAAATTATAAAATTCTCTGAATTTTATTTCATTTTTCGAGGAGCCTCGATTTTTTTAGAAAAAATCACACACATATATACGATTTTGCAACTATTCAAATAACCTGCGCTGCCTTTACAGCTATTCGTTTTTTCTAAAAATCGGGCCTGCGCCACACCCCGATATTAATTGCAAAACAGCTACCAATCCCGAAAAATTATAAAATTCTATTATTTAAAAGCAACACAAAAATACAAATTAGAACAAGTATTTACAAATTATTCACAATACTATTTCTAGTAAAAAAAATCATTGCAAACTAAAAGAATATGTTAAATAATTTTTGTCTTTCGCTGCATAAACCTATTAATTATAACAGAAATTAAAGAATCTCCAGTCACATTTACAGAAGTACGAAGCATATCTAAAGGTCTATCAACGGCAAAAATAAGAGCAAGACCTTCTGGAGGGATATTTACAGATGCCAAGACAATAATCAACATTATCATACCTGTTCCCGGAACTGCAGCAGAACCAATTGAAGCAAGAGTCGCAGTAAGAATAATTGTCAACATATCTGCAAAACTTAAATCTATACCAAATACCTGTGCAATAAATATTGCTGCGACTGCCTGATACAAACTAGTTCCATCCATATTGATTGTTGCACCTATAGGTAATACAAAACTACTTACTTCATCTTCAACATCTAAATTTTCTTCGACACACTTTTTAGTTACCGGTAAAGTTGCTGCACTAGAGCTTGTACTAAAAGCAAGTAACTGAGCAGGAAAAACTCCTTTTATAAATTTTGAATATTTTATTCTACCCAAGCTACTAGCAAACAATGGATATATAATCATAATCATACCCATCAAACCAATTACAACAGACAAGCCATACATTGCTAATGCTCCAAACAAAGAGGCTGAATCAGATGGATTATCCCCTGCAATGTCTGTAATAACAGATGCAAGTAAAGCAAAAACTCCAAATGGAGCAAACTTCATAATAAGTTCAATAATTCGTAAAACAATTTCATTTAAAGAATCGAATAATTTACGTACGGGCTCTGTTTTATCTCTTGGTAAAGATATTATCGCTACTCCAAATAATATTGCAAAAAATATAACTTGAAGCATCATAGTATTATCAGTCGAAGATTTAAAAATATTTTCAGGAACAACATCAACTAAAAATTGAATAGGACTAGTATCACCTGCTTCTATTACCAATGAAGTATTTTGCGCAACTTCATCCGAATACTTTTCATATAAAACTTGTTGTTTCTCCTTTGGAAAAAAATTACCGGGTTTAATAGTATATGCAACAGTAAGTCCAATTGATATTGCAATAATAGTTGTAAAAACATATAAAACAATCGTTCTAAGCCCCATTCTAGATAAACTAGCCGTATCTTTTATATCAGAAATTCCTTTTATTAAACTGACAAGTATTAAAGGTATTGCAAGCAATTTAAGAAGCCTGATAAATATATCACCAAAAGGAGATACCCAATCACTTGTAAACTCAATTATCCCAGTATTAATAGCTATTAGACCATATAATATTCCTAATAACATACCTGCCATAATCTTCATTGACAATGGTATTTTTAACCATGAAACTTTCATATGACACAAATCTAATTAAATACTATCATAAGAGCAAATATTATTTGAAATAGGAATAAGAGCAAAAAAATTGATACTTTTTCTTATTTTTGTTCGTTAATACTTTTTAATGAAAGTAACAGTAATAATAGTAAATTATAATGTCAAACATTTTCTTGAACAGTGTTTAAATTCTGTATTTGCTTCAGCCAAGCACTGTGAAACAGAAATATTTGTCGTTGACAACAACTCTGTTGATGGCTCATGCTCAATGGTAAAAGAAAAATTCCCAGATGTCAATCTTATTGAAAATAAAACAAATTATGGGTTTTCTTATGCAAATAATCAGGCAATAAAACAGGCAAAAGGAGAATATATATTATTATTAAATCCCGATACTGTAATTGAAGAAAAGACTTTATCTACTATCAGTAATTTTATGGACACTCATCCTGATTCAGGTGGTCTAGGAGTAAAAATGATAGATGGCAAAGGTCGTTTTCTTCCTGAATCTAAAAGAGGACTTCCAACACCACAGGTTGCTTTTTATAAAATATTTGGGTTATCAAAACTCTTCCCTAAATCAAAAAAAATCGGCAAATACCATTTAACATACTTAAATAAAGAACAGACACATGTAGTTGATGTCTTATCAGGTGCTTTTATGCTTCTTCGAAAAAAATGTCTTGATAAAATAGGATTACTAGATGAGAACTTTTTTATGTATGGAGAAGATATTGACATGTCATATCGAATTACTCTCGCAGGGTATAAAAACTACTACTATCCTGAAACTACAATAATTCACTATAAAGGCGAAAGCACAAAAAAAGGAAGTATAAATTATGTCCTTGTTTTTTATAATGCAATGATAATTTTTGCAAAAAAACATTTTTCAAAAAAACACGCCGGGACATTTAGCTTATTAATTAATATTGCTATTTATTTAAGAGCGGCTTTGGCAATTATATATAGGTTTGGAAGAAGTATTATTACACCTCTTATTGATGCAATAGTTATTCTTTCTGGCTTTATCATTATTACTCCAGTATGGTCTACATATATTTTTGGCAAAGAAGATGCATACCCAAAAGATGTAATGATATATGGCGTTATTTCTTATGTTATAATATGGATTTTTTCACTTTTATTTCTCGGAGGTTATGACAAACCTGTTAAAATTAAAAACATATATAAAGGTATTATCACAGGTTCAATTTTAATCCTTGTAATTTATTCGCTCCTTCCTGTTGACCTTAGATTCTCCAGAGCTTTAATATTATTAGGTTCTGCATGGACAATAATCTTATTACCTTTAATTCGATTTATACTTCATTATACTAAAAGATCTATCTTTAAAATTAACCTACCAGGAAAAAAACGAGTTGCTGTTGTTGGAAACAAAAAGGAAAGTAATTTATTAGTAAAACAACTAAATAACAATAATCCAAAAATTAAAATTGAAGCTTTTGTTAATCCTCAAAATGACAATTCAAATATGTTTTTTACAGGCTCAATTTTACAACTAGATGAAATTGTTAGAATAAAAAAAATGGCTGAGGTAATAGTTTGTGCCTAGAATTTAAAATCTCAACAAATCATCAGTACAATGCTAAAATTGAACAATGCAAAACTTGATTACAAAATAGCAAGTCCTGACGGGATATCTGTAATTGGCAGCAACTCTATTAATACAACAGGAGAATTATATAATATTGATATTAATAGTATTTTAAAACCTGAGAATCAGAGAAATAAAAGACTTTTTGATTTTATAATGGCTTTACTATTTTTATTAATAATTCCTATCTATATAATTTTTATTCCAAAACGATTAAATTCAATTAAGAACTTATTAACAATACTTTTGGGTGCAAAATCATTTGTTGGATATTGTACTTATAAAAATGCTGACACAAGTCTTTTACCAAAAATCAAAAAAGGCATCTTTTCGCCAGCAACAATTATTAAACACAGCAATACATCTACTGCACTTATCGAAAGACTAAATATGATGTATGCAAAAGATTATAAAATAACACACGACCTTAATATTATAATAAAGTCATGGCGAAAACTTGGAAATTATTAAGCTCTGATATTATCAGATTACGTAAACCCGAACCTGAAGATTTGGAGTTTTTATATAATATTGAAAACAATCCTGAATTTTGGTTTATTAGTGATTCAAAATCTCCATATTCAAAATGGCAATTAAAACAACACATTGAAAACAGTGTTTATGATATTTATACAAATAAAGAACTTAGATTGATTATAGAAGTTACAAATACTAATAATTCAATTGGAATAATCGATCTTTTTGAGTTTGATCCTTTGCACAAACGAATTGGATTAGGTATATTACTAGATTCTAAATATAGAGAAAAAGGATATGCATCTAAAAGCATAAAAATGGTAATTGATTATTGTTTTATAGTCCTAGAAATTAATCAAATCTGGTGCAATATTGATGCTGATAATATTAAAAGTATAAAACTATTTAAGAATCTTGGATTTAAACAAAATGGAGTATTACAAAATTGGAAAATACTAAATGGGAAATTTAAAGATGTTTTATTTTTACAAAAATTTAAAAATGAGAAATAAATATTTAATATTAAAAAGCAGCATTTTAATTGTAATTCTTGGCTTATTAGGGTTTTATTCATGTGGAGACAATGATGATATCCAACCAGAATACGGAGTGAAAGTTGTAAATGATAAACAAATATTAACCCAACAATATGATAATGATTCAACTTGTAGTACAAGTCTTAATCATAATATAGATTAGATTAAACTTAATAAAGCTTCGAAACTTGGAGGTTTCTCAAAATACTTCACACTACTATCTTTCATAACTTGTCCCATTACAAAACCTAATCCATTAGTAATTAAAAAGAATGGAGCATTTATTTGATAGTTATATTCCCAAATCTGATTAAACACCTTCTGCCCTAACCTAATTTCTGGTGCTTTACATTCTACAATCAATAATGGATTATATTCTTTAGAATAAACTAAAACATCAAAACGAAAATCTCTACCGGCAATTTTAAGACCTTTTTCGACAGCTATTAATGACTTTGGATAATTATATTCTTCAATTAAATATTTTATTAAATTTTGACGCACCCATTCTTCGGGAGTACAAACAAACCATTTCTTTCTTATCTCATCAAAAATTTGGATCTTATTATCTTTCTGTTTAAAACGGAACTTATATTTAGGAAAAGCTAAATTATGTAAAGGATTACTCATTCTTACGAGTCATTATAAAGTCCATACATGCATTTTCCAAATCCATTGTTTCAGTCCAAACATAAACCTCATCTTTAGACAATCTCCAATAATTAATAACATGAGGGGAATCTGTAACAGGATTTTCAAACTTCCATAAATCAGCTGTAGGTTTACTCAAAACGAAACCAGCATTTACTCTTGTATTTTTGATATTTGCGACCATTTCGAATAAAACAAGACCTTTATCTACTTTTATTACCATAGTATCAAAAACAATAGTATCTTTAATAAATACTCTATATGTTTTCCCAAACAAAAGGCTATCCCCTGCCTTTTCCCATTTTTCATAAGACACTCCATTTTCAGTACTAATTTCCCATTTCCCCTCTAACCAATATGGAAAATCTACTTCTTGTGCAGATACACAAAAAATAGTAAAATAGAATATTACTGACAACATCGTTCTCATATTTCAAAATTAACAAATTTAATTCCAGAATCAAAAATAAAATGTATCTTTTATCTAATATAAAAATAAAAATCCGACACATTATGCATCGGATATAAAATTTTAGTTAATATTATCATTCTACTATTTTAAATGTATACTCATAAGTACACATTCTTTCATCAGTTTTTTTTGCACTTATTGTTGATGCTCCACGAGTATTTTTTCCTGATTGACCTATCTGAAGAGCATTTTCAAAAATATTTGACTCTCCACGTGTTGCATTTCCGTGATGCTGAATAGTTGCAGAAAGATTAAAAGATTTATCAGTAGCAATTAGTTTAAATATTTCATTTCCATATGGAGGTCCAAACATAACCAAAGTATTCTTTAATACAGCTGATTCTCCAGATTCAAGATAATATTCTCTACCATCTAAATCATTAACTGTGGGTATTACCGGATTAATAAAGCCATCTGGTTGAATATCAATAATATTAAAATATGCTTTTCTATTTCCATAATTAGTAACTTTGATCAAAGCCATATTGCTAGTACTAAATGATGGGATTTCATTTTCCATAATTATTTTAGGATCAAGATAATCTATTATTTCGAAAGACCCATCTGCAAATATTTCTGCCTTTACAGGTATAAGTTCCATTACAACATCATAATTTTCATCATAAAAGTCCAAATCTTTAATTATTTTGCCCTGAGCATAATTATTTAAAGTTGACATTACATCATCTTTTAATAAGTTAGTATCTGCATTTGAAATTTTATGTAATTTTTGATTGTAAATAGCATTATTTACATTAATCGTTTTTGCTCCTCTGGATTTTCTGTAATCTAAACATATTTCAGAATTGTCATCACTAATAACAGCAAAGTTTGATTTTCCAATTTCTTCTTCTAGTGCATTTTTCACATCACTATCCATTTTAGGATCGATATAAACTTTTACTTTTTGATCTGTAAAAGCTCTTGTTTTAATAAACGCCCATGCAGATTGATCGTTCTTAAATTTTGTTTTTGAATTTAATTTTACTTTTGCTGAAAAATTTGTAGCGCTAACAACTTTACCTATAACTAAAATATTTGCATTCTCATTTAATTTAGTTGTCCCAGGCTCAGTAAATGCAATTAAGGTTCCAGGATTTATTCCTGCTAAACGACCACCATTAATTTCTACAATTGAGTCCGTTTTAACATTTGTCAAGTTAAAATATTCTTCTTGAATTGCATAATCTCCACCAAATACAACATAATCAATATCACCTTCAATCGCCGGATTTTGAAAAGGAGCTTTTGTTGCCATTTCTGCCATTATTCTTGCAAAAACCTGTCTATAAGTATCTCCCTCTTTCATTTGAGAAAACGATTTGTAAATACAATACGACAAAGAACCGACAGCATTATTATCATCATCGTATGTTTCATAGTTCAATTCATTTGCACTAGCACCTGAAAAAACGACAAATTTCGCCATATTTTCAGGACTTACTCCTCTTGCATTTTTTCCCTGCTTACTATTAATCCCAAACCCAACTTTATCATCTGTTTTTATTTTAGAATCCCAATTTTCAGGAACTAAAGGAGGAGCACCTCCTCGAACTTTAGCAGCACCTCTTGTCCCAGTTCCGGAATGACAACTATCCAAAAACAATAAAATATGTCCGGTAGATCCAAGTTTAATACGAAATTTAGATATCATCTCACCTAATTCATCATCACGAAAATGTCTACTTCCGTCATATCCATCTTCCATTTTCATAGGAGCATCATAACTTACTAGTGCTTCGTCCAACCCATCTATTTCGTCACCATTATCATCAAAAATCTGATGTCCATGACCACTATAATGAATAACAACATGGTCTCCTTCTTCAATTTTTGAATAAAGCTCATTCATTGCACTCATTATACCCTCTTTTGTTGCATCTGCATCACTTAGAAACATTACATTTGTTTCTGTAAAACCCAATTCTAACAATGCATGTTCAATTAAAGGGACATCATTTTGAGCACTAATAGGATACCATCCTGTCAAATTCTGATCATACTCACCAATAGCAATTATCAATGCATACTTTTCAGCAGACAAATTAAAATAACAGAATATAACCGAAACAACTAATAAAATTATCTTCTTCATAATAATAAGGTGCTAAAAAAAATGAGTATGATTAACATACTCATTTTTTTATGTTTCTTAATTAAAATTCATCTGATGAAGATCCCTCAGTTTCGATATCAGCATCTTCTTCAAGTTTCAATTGGAACTTCTCGTTACACTCTCCAGCTGATTGCCATTGATATGTTTCTCCCATAGTACGACAATAAACTTCAGTATAACCTTCCGGAAGAACTAATTGTGAATTTTCCCAAGGATTCAATCTACCTTTGTAAATTTTATCAACCCAGATATCAACATAATAACCTGTCCAATTATCCAAATTCACCATACAACCTCCTCGTGATAAAACAGGTTTCTCTACAGCCACATCTCCTGTTGGAATAACATATTCACTTATTCCTCTTGATTTAACAACTTTTGATGCATTTAATACTGTTTGTGCATTTAATTGATTAACGAAGAAGAATGCAGCTCCTACGATTAATAAAATTGTAATTTTTGCTTTCATGGCCTAAATTTTATATTTACTTTTTAAATTCAACAGGTTACTTTAATGCAAATAGCATACCAAAAATAAAGATAATTACTATTTTCTTAAATTAATTTATTATCAAAATCATTTCACTTAATTAATATTAATTAGGTAAATAACACTTATGCAATAATCAAAACAGATATTTACAATAAAAAAACCATAATAATATAATAGAGATATACTGTTAATTTTTTTAACAAACTTAACATTTCTTAACAATATACAAATGCCAAAAATAGAATTAACACGCTGATTATATGCAACTTACACAAAATAAAGACAAATTAGAATTTAACACTATTTAAAAATCATTTATGAATGCGTTAACCATATTATGATTAAGACAACCGTATATTTGTATAAAGAATTTAATTAAAACCTAAAAACAATTTGTTATGAAAAGAAATGCAATAATAATTTTAGTCACAATGCTAATTAGCATATCTGCTTTTGCAGGAGAAAAAAATCATTCATCAATACAAACTCCTAATCCACAAACAAATATTTTACAAAAACTTCCTTACTCTTCTACAGGAAATGCTCAGATGCAATTAGTTATTAGTAAAGACGAATATTCCCTATATAAATGTCCTAGTAATATGGTCACTAATTTTCCAGGAAATAATATTACAGGAAATAAATACAATTACTTTATTTATAAAAATGGAAAATTTCATTTAACAGTAAATGAAAACAATAAAAAAGATATTTACAATTTCTTAACCAAGTAACAAAAGTAGATTTTTCGTAACGTATGAAAAGGGAGTGTCATCTTTAACCTCCCTTTTCTTATTTTAAGAAATAATTAGCAACAAATTATTAAATATTATCATTCTCCGGAAACATAAAAACACAAGCCATAACACTACGAAGCAAGTAATCTACTAGATATCAACATATAGTATTGCAAATTTTGCTTATATTTGTATTTCCAATAAAACTAAGGAGACATGAAATTTTATTATTACCTTTTCACAATTTTATTATTAATCATAATAAATATAAATTTGTATTCTCAAGAGAGAATCACTCCTAAATGTTATAAGATTACAAATGAAGCAAATCAATTACCAGATCAATCATCACGTTTAATATGGGCATTTGATAATAACATTTCAGAATGTTACATTTCCGGAGAAACAGACCAAAAATTCACTTGTTTTGGGATAGGAGTTTCTCCATCTATTGATATTAATCCATTACAAATATCAATAGAGTACAAAATTGGAAATGAAAATTGGAAAAAAACTGATATTGAATATATCCCCGAAGAAATAGTTAGAGATAATTTATTTTGGACAAACCTCAACTTTTCTAAAAATGCTGATGCTGTTTCAAAATTTGAAATAAAAATTTTAGTCCCAGCAAGTGTTGCCATTGATTCTGTAAAAATGCATATAATAAATATAGATTTTAATAATATTCCTAAAACAGCTGACAACTCAAATCCTTCCAAATCAGGGAGCTGTCCTGCATACCCAACAGTAATACCTCGTTCTACTTGGCTTGATCCTTATTATATACAACCAGCATATACTCCAGCTGTAATTACACCTCATCATATTGTATTACACCACGGGGCAAGCCCTGATTCATATACTAATGGTGATGCAGTAGTGAGATCATACTGGAATTACCATGTAAATTCACTTGGTTGGTCAGATATTGGATATAATTACTTAACTGACAAAGATGGAAATATTTACAAAGGAAGAATGAATTCTGATCCTCAAAATCAAGATTGCAGAGGTGCCCATGCCGGAGCTTCCAATAATGAATCTATAGGTATCTGTTTTATTGGAAATTCTATTGTACTTGCACCAAGCTCAGTACAAAATGAAGCTACTTGTAATTTAATGGCATGGTGGTTTAACGAAAGGGGTTATGACCCAACTGCATCAGAAAGTATAACTTTACAAAGTGGAGGCTCTTCATCTATACCAAGAATATGTGGACATAAAGATGTAAATATTGGTGGAACAACATGTCCTGGGACAGGAGTTTATAATAATATGGCAAATTACAGAACTGACACTAAAGCAATTATTGATGCATGTGTTTCATATTATACATACGGAACAAGTTATGGTGATTATATAGATGGAGTAGTACTCGATGGCGAAGATGCCGCAGATATTTCAAACACAAGTACAGGTACGGAAGGTGGACCTTCATATAATGACTATTCAGCAAGTCATTCTGCTGATTTAATCGCTGAACATTCATATACACTAAGCCTTACAAATGGAGATTATGGCGATGAAACACTCGCTGCATGGATTGACTATGATGATGATGGTATTTTTGAACCAAGTGAAAAACTAGGAGAAGTTATTGATGTTATTGCAACAGGAAATACTTCAATAAATTTCACTGTCCCTGCAGGAACACCAACAGGAACAATCAGTATGCGAATACGTGCAGTTTGGTCAGATATTAATATTGATGCAAATTCTATATATTCATTTGGTGAAACGGAAGATTATGAAATAAGAATCATTTCACCTTGCACAACTCCAGGCACGCCCATAAACCTTACAACCTCAGCTATTGATGACGATGAAGCAACTTTTAGTTGGTCGGCTGGTTCACCAGCAGGAACTCCAACAATTGCTTATTATTGGGCTGTTGGTTTAGATGGTTCAAATCCAACATATTCTGCAAATTATATTGACCATGGATATACTAATTCCACATCTGTTACAACATCTGTCGCTCTTGATCCAGATACTGACTACGAATGGTCGGTAAAAGCTCACACTCCTTGTGACGCAACTCAATCTACTTATGCAAGTTACAAAGACTTTACAACTAGTTGTGTTACTCCCGGCACTCCACAATCTTTATCTGAAAGTGATATTACCAATACCGGTGTCACTCTTAATTGGACTGCAAATGCAACTACCCCAGGATCACCAACTGTTACATATTATTGGGCAGTAAATACTACAACTACAGTAAACTATGAAACAAATTATGTTCAGAGAGGCTATACAACAGATTTAAATAATGATGTATATTCTTTAACTCCCGGCACAACATATTATTGGACAGTAAAAGCAGTAACATCCTGTGGTGTATCTAGCTCATCTAGCTATGCTTCTTATGACAGTTTTGTTACTTCTGCAATACCTGTTACATTAACATGGACTGGTGCCACTAGTACTGAATGGAATCTTGAATCAAATTGGAATCCAAATCAGATTCCAACTATATCAGATGATGTTCTTATTCCTGATGTAAGTGCAGCTTCAAATAGATTTCCAATAACGCAATATGATATAAGCATAAATAATACTTCACTTGGAGCAAGTAGAAAGTGTAAATCACTTACTATTTTAGCAAATGCTTCGGTTACATGTAACAATACTACTGGAAATCAATTATATATTGAAGGAGAAATGGATATTAGCGGAACCTTAAACTATCAATGTGGTGCAACAAGTAATGAATTCAGGATTAATTCTGGAGGAACAGTTTCTATTAAAGATGGGGGAGTACTAAATATTGGTAGTTCTAGCTTCTCGGGCACGCCTAGTGGTACGATTGATGAATTTAATGATATCTATCTAAATGGAGGGGTATTAAACATAGAACCCGGAGGTAAAGTATTTATTATGGATAATTTACAGATAACAGGGACATCTGGCAATAATGGAACTCTTAATATGGAAGGCGGAGAGCTTTGGATAAAATATTATGGTAATGGAAGCACTTCATCAGATGGATTTGATATTGATCAGTATGCAACTGTTAATGTTACAGGTGGTGATATTAAAATCTGTGGTGCAGATAATTATGCCAATGCAGATCCTCATATACTTGAATGGAATAGTTCTGCAAATGTTTCAATAACAGGAGGAACAATAATATTATTAAATGAACAATCAGATGGGACTTTAAACTATGATGGAAAGATGAATTTTGGTGGACATGCAATAAACAATCTCACAATAAACAGACCATCAAAAACAAATTATCTAAACACAAATAATTTAACAATCAATGGGAATCTTACTATTACTGCTGGTACGTTTGATGCCAATACTCTAAATATTACATTAAATGGAGACTTTACAAACAACGGAACATTTACACCAAATTCAGCAACTGTTACCTTAAAAGGAAATAATAAAAAAATAAATGGCAGTTCTCAAACAGGCTTCTACAATCTAACACTAGCAGACAATAGTTCTTACACAATAGATCATACTCATACAAATACATGGATACCTGTTACAAATACATTTACATTAAATTCAGCTTGCACATTAAATATTAATTCAGGCAAGCAACTTTCATTATCAGGAGATGCAACTTTTAATGGTACAATAAACGCTATCGACGTATATGATGAGACTGTTGATATTGGATTAAATGGAACAAAAAACATATGTGGGAATGGAAACATTAATGCTGATTTACGCACAACAACAAATACAAGAACACTCACATCTGATTTATCAGTAAATGGAGATTTTTTAATTGAGTCAGGAGCTAATTTCACAATGACAAGTCATTCACTAACAACCGATGGGGACTGGATAAATAATGGAACATTTACTTGTGGAACCGGAACAATAAAATTAACTGGAAATGGTAAAAATATTTTAGGATCTTCAGAAAGCGACATAAACCACCTTAAAATTATTGATGGTGCTAGCTATACTCTAAATCCCTCTTCAACAAATGGAGATATTGATATTATTGGTCAATTTGAAATGGAAAGTGGGTCAAGTTTAACAATAGCCAGTGGTAAGTATTTAGATTTATATTCATCAACAGCTGATAGTGAAAGTGTTATTCTAAATGGTGATATTACAGCAGTTTCAGCTTTCGATGGAACGAGGGATATTGACCTGAATAATACCGTTGAATTATCCGGATCAGGAGATATTAATGCAGATTTACGAATATTTGATAATATAACAACTCTTGTTTCAGATTTCGTAATCGATGGTGATTTTGAGACTTATAATAATTTGGGTGAATTTCAGGGATCTTTTGTAATGACAAACCAAAAGTTAACTATCAATGGAGATTTTACTAATAACTATCGTTTTATTCCAGGTACTGGCACTGTTATTTTCTCCGGTTCTAATGACCAATTAGTAGATTGTGGTTGTAGCAATTCAGATTGTAATGCCGATACAGAAGATACAGATTATAGACGCTTGAATAATGTTATTGTCGAATGTAATGGTAGTGCAAGTGTTAAAACAACAGAGCATATGAGAGTTGAAGGAGATTTCACTGTTAATTCGGGTACTTTTACAACCGGAGACGCTTTGGGAGGGAAAAAGATTAACATTTACGGCATATCTACAATTGAAAACGGAGCATATTTTAATGTTGGAAATTCTGTTTATAATAGTGGTGATGTAGCAGACTTTCATAATAATTTAATAGTTAGAGGACAAGTTACAAGTAATAGATCTATTTTAGATGGCTATGCAGAAGTCAGAACCTACGCATCCAGACTTTTTGCCGAAGGAGATACAGATGAAGTTAATGCAGATGTACAAGTATATCTAAATGATGCGACTCAACAATTGAGTGATTTATATATATCAGGAGATCTTATAGTTCAATCAACTAATGAGTTCAAATGTACAGATCATAATTTAACTCTTACTATTGGCGGCGATTTATTTATATATCATAATTTTACTCATTATGGAACTGTTAATCTCTATGGTGATTTCAGAGAAAACACTCCTATAGGAGAGGATGCTGAAATTTGTGATATTGCTTCAAGCACATTTAATATGTATGGGAATAATAAGATTAATTTTAACCCATCATCAGGATTTGGCAATCTTAATATTATGAGTGGAACACGCTCAATTAATGAGTCAGGAGGACAAACGCCATATTCAGAACTTGATATTAAAGGAAACCTAACAATTAAAGATGGTGCAACCCTTGATGCCGGGACAGATAATAAAAATATTGATATTGAAGGTGACTGGAATGTAGAAGGAACCGGAATTTTTGTTCCAGGAAATGAAAAAGTTACATTTAGTGGCACAAATCTTGACCAATATATCTACGTAAACACAACTTCCAACTGCGAATTTTACCAATTAGACGTTAATAAAACATTAGGAAATGTCATTTTACAATCAAATGTTGATGTAAATTATAGAATAGATTTATATAGTAGTGGCATTTCTCTGGACGGAAACACTCTTTACTTAAGAGGAAGTTCTAACACAATCAATTCATTTATGGATGGCGTTTCATATAGTGGATATATAATAAGTGAAACAGAAGATAACACAAGTATTTTTAAAAGAAATTTTGGAATCAGTACAGAAAAATGGTTTCCTTTTTCAAATTTTTCTGGTGAAAGTTTAGCAATGATCATAAAAAATAATAATGGTGGTATAGATAATTTAGGAGATGTTTCAATTGCAACATATCCTACTATAGAAAATAACAACCCTTTACCATCTTCAGTTGACCATTTAACAACAGATGTTCTAACAACAGATACATATAATCAAATGGTTGATAGATTTTGGCAAATTGATGCATCAGGCACAGTTAATGATGTTGATATTACTTTTACTTATATTGATGATTCTTGGGATGCTTTTACTATGACAGCTCAACGCTGGGATGGTAGCGATTGGGAATCAGCACCTGCAACAAGCACACATAACAATATTAACAATACAGTTACTGTTAAAAATGTTACTGGATTTTATCCTTGGGCATTAGTAAAAAAAGACTGGCAATTACCAATTGAATTAATTTCATTTGATGCACAAAAATACAAAGACATCGTTAATGTTGTGTGGCAAACTGCAAACGAATATAATAATGATTATTTTGAAGTTGAAAAATCAACTAATCTTATAAATATTGAAACTATTGCCAAAGTCCAGGGAGCTGGTTTTTCGAATACTATTATAGATTATCTTGTAACTGATAAAAATCCATACTCAGGAGTGTCTTATTATCGTCTAAAACAAGTTGATTTTGATGGAACGCGTTCTTATTCAGATTGGGTAGCTGTTGAATTTAAAGACATAAATGAATTAGAAAACACTAACAATAAATTAGTCATTGAACCTGAAATAGAAATATTAAGTGCATATCCAAATCCGACAAATGATGTTGTAAAAATACTTTATAATAGCTCATGTAATCAAGAAGTACAGTATTCAATATTCGATTACACCGGACGCTTACTAGATAATGGCACACACAATTCTATAAAGGGAGAAAATGAAATTGATTTAAACTTTCAAACCTATGAAAATAGTGTATATATTGTAATTATTAAAGCTTCAAAAAGTACTGATCAAATTAAAATTATAAAGAATTAAGTGTTTTATACCAATGTAACCACATAATGCCACATATAAATTGATTGTTTTTTGTTTCTACTTCGTTAAAAAATATTTACAGAACTATGTTTTGCGCATATTTTTTGCCTTGAATAAACAGAAAAACAATCTGCTATCCAATACGGCATTTTGTAATTAAATTGTATTATAATATTTTCAAGAGGAGAAAAGCATTTTTTTAGAAAACAAGAAAGTTTTTGTCACAAATTTTGAAACAAAATTAGCGCCAAAAACAAACATCTATAGAAAAATAATTGTTATTTTCATAGTCAAAAACAATTTGTGTTTATTTAGTAAATACTATTTATTGTCCCGACACAATAATTTCATATAATGTTATAATCTATCTACTTTATCACATTTATTTTCTCCACAACTAATTTTCCTTGAGTAAAAATACGGGCAAAATAAACACCAGATGAAAGTTGAGAAAGATCAAGTTGAATTTCATTGGTTTGTGATTCTACAAATTTAATTAGTATTGTTTTACCTGTTTTATCAAAAATCTCAACAAAATCGCCATCATCAAAAGCAAAGCCATTATTAATTATTAAATAATCATAACACGGATTCGGATATATTCCAATTTGTTTTTCAATTTCTTCATCCTCAACCCCAATTAAACATGTTAAAGGTCTAATTCCTGTTGAAACAGAAATTCCATAAGAATCAACAGTTGTTCTCCATCCGTTTCCATCATTTACAAAAAGCGTACTCATTCCCCCATTACCTCTATTTGGCGACATTCCAACGACAAAGCTATCACCATCTGCATAATTTATGCTATAACCAAGATAAAACGGACCATCTATTTCAAGAGGTTCGTCAAAATAAATAATTTGTATATAATTTCCACTTAAATTATGCAAATACACCTTTTCGTCAGCAAGAATTGTAGTTGGCTCATCTTCAGCACCATCCCAAGTAATAAATCTAATATATGAATTATGTGAGCCATAAGAAATATCCATAACAGGAACAATTACCCCATGTACCTGATTAAATGTATGAAAATCATAATAATCTGCATACATCTTAATTCCATCTGAATTTTGTCCTCCAAGAGCGCCGGACATTCCATTTATATTCAATACGCTTGGGATTTCATCTTCTAAAAGATTGGTAATTGTATCGCAATACGAACCTACATGAGATTCATAAACAACAATATAATCACGTTTTGTTAAAACATCAGTTCCATTTATATTTGATACACTAAGAGTCACATCATAAAATCCTGGGCTTGCATATTCTATTCCTTCGGGTTGAATTTGAAAACCAGAATATGTTGGATCTCCTCCCTCAAATTGCCATGACCATGACATAGGATAGTTTGTTGATAAATCATCAAAATAAACAGGAGTATTTACCTTAACTAGTCGATTACGAGCAGTAAAATTTGCAACCGGAGCCTCTTCTCCAGGATCTGGGATTACAGTAATATAATCTTCAATTAACAAAGTATCCCATCCTTCAGAATTTCTAACAATTAATTGCACATCAAAAGATCCAACAGTATTATACAAAACATCTTGAGGATGTTGTTCAAAAGAAATAGCAGGATCTGCACTTTCAAATTCCCAATGCCACTCATAAGGATAATCATATGATAAATCCGTATAATCAATAGTATTTCCGGAAACTACAACAATCTGATTTGCTGAAAAATTAGCAACAACTGTTGTATCAGCAATATCGTAAACTTGCACATAATTATGTAATGTTATTGAATTATCATTTCCAAATTCATTATAAACCGAAAGTGTAACATCATAATAACCAGAAGTATTATAAATAATTTCAGGTGGATTAGCTCCATTAAAAGTTTCTGGGTCTCCTCCTTCAAAATACCATTCCCAAGTAGAAATATCGTTTAAAGATTCGTCAGTATATATTACTCCTGATCCTACCGGAATTACCAAAGGAGAACCTGAAAATTGTGCAACTGGCCAATCTTCCGGACAAGCATTTTGATTTGGACCTAAAGATGCAATAACAGAAGGAGAATGCAAATCATGCTCATCATCGTCCCAGATAACAGTTCTATCTGGCTGAATTAGAACAAATTCAGGATAATATTCGACGCCATAATATGAAATAACACCATATGAACCTCCATCATTTGTAACTAGTGGATATTCACAACCAAAATCTTCTCTAAATTGCTCAGCAATATCATCTGTATCCTCTGAACCAATACCAAGTACAATTAGTTCAAATTCATTACAACCAAAACCTGTATATATTGCATTAACATCCGGAACTGCTCCTTGACAACCAGGACAAGTAGAAAACCAAAAGTCAAGATAAACATATTTACCATCATCCAGCAACTCAAATAAATTATATGTTACTCCTTCTGTATCTGTAACAGTAAAATCCTCTGCTTCTGTTGGCTGAGAAAATGAAACAAATGTAATAAAAAGTAATATTAAAGATAATAGCGTTTTTTTCATAGTATAATATTTTCCTGCAAATGCAAATTAATAACTTTGAATATTCTTAATACTCAATTAATTAATATATCAAAATTAAAAAAAAACTAAATACAATATTTATTTTTCAATGCTTTTTATAGAAATATTTTTTTTACTGGTTAAAATACTCCCATTTAATTCAAAGCCAAGAATTAATGCCAATGCTGTTATATAAAACAAAAGCATAACAACAATAATTGTCCCTATTGAACCATATAACTTATTATATTGAGCAAAATTATTGACATAATATGAAAATCCTAAAGATGATACTATTTGTAAAAAAGTTGCCAAAATAGCACCCGGAGTAATAAACCTAAATCTACTTTTACGTGCAGGTGCAAGATAATATAAAAATGATGTTGCAAGAAAATAGAGCATTACAACTAAAAACCATTTCACAAATCCAACAAAAAAGAATATTACTCTTCCAAACTGCTGATAATATGGATGATTACGAACAAAATTCACAATATAATTATTGCCCATAACAATAAGTGTGATAGCAATTAATAGCAAAATACTTAAAATCAGTACTAAAAAAACTGAAATCAATCTTTTACTTATCCAATTTCGTGTATCTATCTGATGATAACTATTATTAAATGCTTCTACAAATGCTAAAACCCCATTTGAGGCAAAAAACAGCATTAATAAAAAACCTATTGACAAAATACTTGTCCTCTGATTTAATATTGTATCAGATATGGTTTCATGCATTAAACTATATGCAGAATCGGGCAAGATTTCTGCTAAAACACTAAACAACTCATATTGAAAATTATTGACAGGAACGAAAGGGATAAGAGAAAATAAAAAAATTAGTGTTGGGAAAATTGCAATAAACATATTAAAAGCAACACTTGAGGCTCTAATAGAAACAGCTCCTTTTTGGATTCCTTTAAAAAAGAACGATCCCACATAATACAAAGAATATCCTTTAAATCCAGGAAGTATTATTCTTTTACTTAGTAAAGCGAGAAATTGCTTAGAATCTTCTATTTTTTGTTTTACCCAATTCATTAAATAGCTATTAGGCTTAAATCTAGGCTTTTTATTTGATGCGTTAATGCACCAACCGAAATATAATCAACACCACATTCAGCATAATCTCTAATAGTATCGTATGTAATCCCTCCGCTAGATTCAATCTCATACTTCCCTTCAATAATCTTAACAGCAGTATTAGTATCCTGAAGGTTAAAATTATCAAGCATTATTCTATTTACACCACCAACTTGCATTATTTTAACTACATCCTCAATAGAGCGAGTTTCTATTTCAATTTTAATGTCAAGATTATTTTTAATAATATAATCATTTGCTAAAGAAATAGCCTTTTTAATACTTCCGGCAAAATCGATATGATTGTCTTTTAACATAATCATATCATATAATCCAATTCTATGGTTTGCTCCCCCACCAATTATAACTGCCTCTTTTTCAATCAATCTTAATCCAGGTGTAGTTTTTCTTGTATCTAGCACTTGTGTTTTCAACCCTTCTAATAATTTTACATAACGATTTGTTTCTGTAGCAATTCCACTCATTCGCTGCATAAAATTAAGCATGGTTCTTTCCGTTGTCAATATTCCAAGTTGTGACCCTGATATTTCCAAAATGACATCTCCATATTTAATATATGAACCATCTTTGATAAATATATCTAACTTTAAATCAGAGGCAAAGTACTTACACACCTTTTTTGCAACATCAACCCCAGCAAGAACGCCATCTTGTTTTGCTATAAGACGAGCCTTACCATACTGATTTGCATTAATACAGCATAAGGAGGAATGGTCTCCACTACCAACATCCTCCTTATAAGACCTTTCTATAAGTGTTTTTAAATATTTTTCAGGAATCATTCTTCTTCTATGCGCATTTGATGAATTAATGGTTTACCACCACTCTCTTTTACTAAAAAGTATACTCTGAAAGTTCTCCCACTTAATGTTTCAAGATTTCCTATAGCATATTGAGCTCCTTCTTTACCCCCTTGATGTAAAAGGGAAAAACTCTTAGCCTTATTTTTATCAAAGAAACCTTTCAAAATTTGTTCAGCTTGTTGTTTGCTATATACATCATCTTTATCAAGAATCACCAATTCAACTGATGAATTAAAATGCTTTGCTATTTCAACAGCATTACCAACTTTCATAGCATCAAAAATTTTAGGTGGAATATCAAATATTGGAGATGCATTTGCAATAGTTACAACTCCAATAAGTAAGACTGTTAAGAATAATTTAAAATTTTTCATCTTTTTTGTTTTTTTCATTTAGTAATTACGATTTAATCCAATGCTTGCAAAAACCAAACCAAATATTTAGAGTGCAAGATATAAATAATTTAAATCTTTGCAGTATCTTTAACACCAAATTTTTTCACAATTATGAATATCAAATTGTTAGTTATAGGAAAAACGGATAAAGACTTTATTGAAAAAGGGTATACCGAATACTTTAAACGAATTAACAGATATTGTAAATTTAATCTTATTATTATTAAAGATGTAAAAAAAGGCAAAAATCTAACCCAAAACCTACAAAAGAAACATGAAGGCGAAAAGTTACTATCTGAAATTAAGAATAACGACCATATTGTATTATTAGATGAAAATGGAAAACATACAAACTCTAAAGACTTTGCAGATTTTATAAATAAATCACTTGTATCAGGCATTAAAAATCTTATCTTTGTAATTGGAGGGCCATATGGATTTTCAGAAGAAATTTATAAAAGAGCAAATATTAAAATATCATTGTCAAAAATGACATTCTCGCATCAATTAATTAGACTTATTTTTGCTGAACAACTATATAGAGCCTTTAGCATTCTGAACAATGAGCCATATCACCATGAATAAAAAGAATGAAAATTAGAATAAAACATATTATTTCTCTGTTAATTGCTTTACTTTTTTCAATTTTGCTGAGTTTTTCGGGAATTTTACCAAATAAAACTAAAACTCCTGAGACTCCTGATGTTAAACTAATAGAAAATAAACTATGTAACAAATACAAGATACTAGAAGAAAAAACAAATTATATTGCCAAAGAAATACTTGATAATAACAATAAAATTGAAGATTATTTTTACAACAATTGCAATAATTTGTTTCAAGAAGAAGGCATAGGCTTTTTTTATTACAGCAAAAACGAATTGAAATACTGGACAACTAATAACATCCCTTTACCATCCAGTACTACAGTTAATTTTTTCGATAGATCACTAATCAATCTTAATAATGGGTGGTATATTTGTAAAGGGATTTCGGGTAAAGATTGGCATTTAATTGGATTATTTCAGTTTAAAAAAGAATATTCATATGAAAATGACATTTTAAAAAACTCGTTTTATCCTGATTTCAAAATTAACCCAAAAGCAACCATAAGTCTTGATTCTATACAAAACAGCTATCGAATTTATATTGATAAAGACAAAACTAATAAAAGCTTTTTCTTAAACCTCCCCAATCCCGACCCAAACTCAAAAATAAGCTTTTCTTCCAGACACTTTTTTAAATTACTAAATATTCTACTAATTTTATTCTTGATATTTACTTTTTTTGCTTTTCTAGCTCAAAATTTTAAGAAACACATTAGTGTTTTTACATTAATCATTTTTAGCACACTACTTCTTCTAAGATATTATATGCTTAAAACAGCTGTTTTATCTTGCTTTATAGAATTCACACTTTTTAACCCTACATTATTTGCAGAATCTTTCTGGATGCCCTCTCTTGGAGAATATTTAATTAATACTATTTTCTTCATAACTTTTGCAATATATGTTTTTGTTTATTTTAAGCCACAAGTAAAAATTAAACCAAACACTTTCACAAAGATACTTTTCAGTTTTTCTATTGCTATTATTATTTTATTGATTAGCAATTTAATAACCAATCTTTTTAATGGACTAGTATGGAATTCTTCAATCTCGTTTAGTTTCGAAAACATCCTTAATCTTGATATTTACAGTTTTTTAGGAACTGCAATTATTGTGTCAATATTTGCTGGATTTTTAATGCTAATTTATAGATTACTTAAAAGTTTTAAACCTGTATTATCATTATATTTTATAATGGGTTCATTGCTCCTTCTTTTTTTATATACAACGATTTCAACTGCTTCAGACAAATACTCATTACAAACAGCTTTTATTTTAAATACACTTTTCTTTTTACTTTGGACAGTACTTGTCTACATTTCCCTAAAAAAGAAACTTAATTATTTCTTAAGTGTATTGTTGTTAGTTTTACTATCTTTAATCACATCCGAACATTTTAGCAGGTTTACAAATCAAAAAGAAATAGACACATATAAAGTTATAACATACAACCTTGCTGCAGAAAGAGATGTAGGAGCAGAATTTTTCTTAAAACAAACATATAACGAAATAAAAACAAATAATGCACTTAATAATGCTGTTTTAAAAAGAGATTTCTTACAAATTCAAACTATTGTTAATAAAATTCTTTTATCAAAACGATACTTTAATAAATATGAAACACAAGCAACAATTTGTCTAAGCACAGACAGCCTGCTTGTAGAACCTGAATATGTTTCTGTTGAATGTTTTGATTTCTTCCATGATCAAATTTATAATTACGGGATTATCATTCCAGGTTCAAATTTCTATTTTCTAGATAATCATAATGGTAGAATATCATATCTTGGAGAAGTATCTTCAATGCTTCTCGACTCAACATTTATTAATATATACATCGAACTAAATTCTAAAATTTTTAGTGAAGGCCTAGGTTATCCAGAATTGCTTCTTGACAAAAAGTTAACTGTAAAAAAGACTTCACGTAACTACAACTATGCAAAATATAATAATGGGCATCTAATAAGCAGTAAAGGTGACTACAAATATCGTTTTACTTTAAAACCCCAAGAAAATGATACTAGTCAATATTCCTATTATGTAAAAGATGGTTATATTCATTTTAAATATCGACCTGATAGTGAAAATCTAATAATTTTAAGCAAGCCCGATACTCAATACTCCAGCGAATTGGTTTCATTTACATATATTTTGTTCTTTTTATTTTTAATTTTCAATATTTTTTGGCTAGGGATTAACATAAAAAAAGGATATTTAAAAAATGGCATTAGTCTTAAAACTAAAATTCAAATTTCATTTATAACAATTTTAATTTTATCCCTATTATTAACAGGAACCATATCTATATACTTTATTATTAGTGCATATAAAGACAAACAAAAAGAAACTGTTCAGGACAAAGTCCACTCAGTATTAGTGGAACTTGAGCAAAATGTAGGCACCGAACAAGAGTTAAACTATGAAGATTCCGAATACTTAAACTCACTTTTAGTAAAATATTCGAATGTTTTTTATACAGACATAAATATTTATGACCTAAATGGTATTTTACTATCATCATCCAGAATAGAATTATATGACAAAGGTCTTAAAGGTAGATATATGGATTCCGAAGCATACAAAGAACTAATAGTTAATAATGCAGGAACTGTAATAATTAACGAAGCAATCGATAACAATAGATATTTGTCTGCATATGTTCCTTTTAGAAATTATAATAATGAAGTTATTGCATATCTAAATCTACCTTATTTTGCAAGACAAAATGAATTCAAAGAAGAAATTTCAAATTTCGTCATCGCATTTTCTAATATATTTCTAGCTCTAATTTTATTATCCGTTGTCATTGGAATATTCATATCCCGACAACTAACACGTCCTCTGGTTGTAATACAAGACAAAATCAAATCAATGGATATAAAGAAAAAAGCAGAAAAGATTATATATCATAAAAACGATGAACTTGGTGGTTTGATTAGAGAGTATAATCGAAAAGTAGATGAATTAAGTGAATCGGCAAATAAACTTGCCCAATCTGAAAGAGAAATGGCATGGCGGGAAATGGCAAAACAAATTGCTCACGAAATAAAAAACCCTCTAACTCCGATGAAACTAAGTGTACAGTATCTCGAAAGAGCCTACGATAAAAAAGATGAAAAATGGGAGGAAACATATCGCAAAGTTTCAAAAAATTTAATCGAACAAATTGACATCCTTTCAGGCATTGCATCTGAATTCAGCAATTTTGCTAAAATGCCAACATCAAAGAAAGAAATAGTAAACCTTAAAGATATTATTACAAATACTATTGAACTGTATGAAAACTCTGAAGACATAGACTTTACAACAAATTTCAAAATCAATTCTGAGTGTCTTATTAATGCAGACAAAGAGCAAATGGTTAGAGTTTTCACAAACCTTATTAAAAATGGAATTCAAGCTATTCCTAATAATAAACAAGGTAAAATAAAAATCGTTGTTGAGGAATATGAAAACATATATATTGTTAAAATAATTGATAATGGTATAGGAATACCGGAAACTATGCAAAGAAAAATATTCCAACCCAATTTTACTACAAAATCTTCAGGAATGGGATTAGGCTTAAGTATGGTTAAAAGCATGTTGATTAGTAACAATGCAACTATAAAATTTAATACAAAAGAAGATATCGGAACTGAATTCATTATTGAAATACCTAGTCATTTACCTGAATAAATAAGAGAATTGCTTAATTGTCAATTTTCAATAATCAAAAGCTTCGATCTTCTGATATCAGTCACCCGTCATCGGTCATCGATCATCGGTCATCGGTCATCAGTCACCCGTCATCGGTCATCAGTCATCAGTCATCGGTCATCAGTCATCAGTCACCCATCATCGGTCATCCGTCACCCGTCATCCGTCATCCGTCATCCGGCACCCGTCACCCAACATTAATCATTTTCCATTTCAAATTCAATTTTTATCTTTGCGATAAACATAAAACATAAATTATGCTTAAAGAAATATCAGAACATCGTTCAATCAGAAAATACACAGATAAGCCTATTCCAAAAGAGGTTATGGATAATGTCTTAAACGCGGCAATCCGTGCTTCGAACACTGGAAATATGCAGGTTTATTCAATTATAGTTACTACTGATGAAAAAATCAAAGAAGAACTTGCGCCAACACACTTTAACCAACCAATGGTAAAAAATGCTCCGGCAATTCTTACTTTTTGTGCAGATTTTAATAGATTTAACAAGTGGTGTCGTCAACGTAAGGCTAAACCGGGTTATGATAATTTTCTTTCATTCTTAACTAGTGCAATAGATGCAATTATAGCGGCCCAAAATGCATGTGTTGAGGCAGAACATAATGGACTAGGAATTTGCTATCTTGGTACTGCAATCTACAATGCAGACAAAATCATTGACATTCTTAATTTACCTAAAGGTGTTGTTCCAATAACAGCTGTAACAATGGGGTATCCTGCTGAAACTCCAGAATTAACTGACAGACTTCCTGCAGAAGCTGTTGTTCACTATGAAAAATACAATGATTTTTCTGCAGACGATATTGATAAAATTTATAAAGTAAAAGAAAATCGTGAAGACAGCAAACAATTTGTAAAAGAGAATGATAAAGAAACTCTTGCACAAGTATTCACCGACGTTAGATATTCTAAGGCCAATAATGAACACTTCTCAAATGTTTTACTTGAAGTGCTAAAAAAACAAGGCTTTTTCGAATAAAATCATTTATACAATATCTTTTGTAAAACTGCAAAAGAACTTAAATATTTTCACCCATTATTCCAGTAAACATTTCACATGTTTTTCAATTAATCATAGTGAAATAGAAAATAATATTTATTAAATTTGTCAATAAACATTGTATTTTGCTAATACTATCTATTGCAATATTGATTACTATGATTGGTCTCATTTTCAGAGCATCTCATTTTGGAGCTGTGCCTAATCATAATGATCCAAAAGTTCAGAATTGTAAACAATTTAATGGAAAGCAGTTTGTTAATCAGGGCAATGTAGTTTTGAGCATGAATTATGATAAATTCAAAAAACTATTTCCTCAACTAATTAAATTTGGAAAGAAAAAAAGACCTCCTCAAAAGACTAAAATCTCGGATAAATCAAAAATTAAATTTGCAGGTGCTTGTGGAAAAGACATTCAAATAACATGGTTTGGGCACTCAGCTTTAATGATGGATGTAAATGGGAAGAAAATCTTGTTTGATCCTATGCTGAGCAAATACGCCTCCCCTTTTCCGGGTTTTGTAAAAAGATTTAAAAATGCCATTTCATTTGAAGACAATGATTTTGATCTACTGGAGAAAGTTGATGCTGTTGTAATTTCACATGATCATTATGACCATCTGGATTATCAAACAATTGTTAAATTAGATAAAATCACAAAAAAATTCTATGTCCCTTTAGGTGTTAATTCACATTTACTAAAATGGAATATTAAGGCCAGCAAAATTGTGGTAGCTGACTGGTGGGATGAATTCGAACAAGATGAAATAAAATTTATTTGCACTCCGGGACAGCATTTTAGTGGAAGACGAATTGGTAAAAATAATAATACCTTGTGGGCTTCGTGGTTAGTACAGGTTAATGGCAAAAATATTTACTTTAGCGGTGACACAGGCTATTTTGATGGTTTCAAAAAGATTAAAGAGAAATACGGGTCTATTGATTTTGCAATGCTCGAATGCGGACAGTACAACGAGCTATGGAAAGAAATTCACATGTTACCTGAACATACTGTTCAAGCAGCTATTGATTTAGAAACCAAAGCATTATTACCAATACACAATATGGCATTTAGCCTTGCTCTGCATTCATGGTTTGACCCAAAGGAAAGGGTGGTAAAAGAAGCTAACAAGCAAGGAGTTAAATTAATAGATACAATTCCGGGTAAGAGTTTTAATATATAAAAAGAAGGACAAAACTTGCCCTCCTTTTATCTTAATATTTTGTTTTTATTATTTAACTGGAACATTCTTCATTGTTTCAACAATATAATTCCAGAATTTTTCCACTGTTTTAATATTAACTTTTTCGTCAGGTGAATGAGGATATCTAATTGTTGGGCCAAAAGATATCATATCCCAATTGGTATATACAGAACCTAACAAACCACATTCTAAACCGGCATGAATTCCTTTAATTTCAGGAGTTTTTCCATACAAGTCTTCGTAGGTTTTCAACATTGTTTTTAAAATTGGAGATTCCATATTTGGCTTCCATCCTGGATAAGCTCCATCAAAGACAACATTCGCTCCAATTAAATCGAAGATTGTCCCAATCATATACATTGTACCTTCTTTTGCTGAATCTACTGAACTACGAACAAGACAGTTAACAGTATATTCACCATCAATACATTTTACAATCGCAACATTGTTAGAAGTCTCAACCAAACCAGGCATAGAGTCACTCATTCTAAACACACCATGAGGTGTCGCAAATGTAGCTTTAACAATCTTTGTCATATCTTCCTTATCCATTACTTTGGCAGGAGAATCTGTCTTTTCTGCTGTCATTGTTAAATCTGGTTCAGTACCTGAAAACTCTTTTGCAAATATTTCAGAATATTTTCCCACTTCAGCAACAAATTTATCTGCTTCATTATTCGGAACCAAAACAACAGAAAAAGATTCTCTTGGGATAGCATTTCTTAAGCTACCTCCTTTTACTTCAGCAATTCTTATGTCAAAGTTATATAAACAATGATTTAAAAATCTAAACAATAATTTATTCGAGTTTGAACGACCAATATTTATGTCCATTCCGGAGTGTCCACCTTTTAGTCCAGTAATATTTAGATTAAAAGCTGTAAATCCAGCAGGAGTTTCAACTTCTTTGTATTTCATTGATACATTAACATCAACACCTCCTGCACAACCAACATAAAGTTCTCCTTCATCTTCAGAGTCAAGATTCATTAAGATATCTCCTTTTAAAATTCCTGGTTTTAATTCATTTGCTCCAGTCATTCCAGTCTCTTCGTCGACAGTAAACAATGCTTCAATTGGACCATGTACCAAATCATCTGCTTCGAGTACAGCCATAGCTGCTGCACACCCCATCCCATTATCAGCACCTAAAGTTGTGCCATCTGCTGTAACCCAGTCGCCATCAACATATGCATTTATTGGATCTTTTTCAAAATCGTGTTTTTTATCTGAGTTTTTTTGAGGTACCATATCCACATGCCCCTGAAACACAATGCCCATTCGATTTTCCATACCAGCTGTAGCTGGTTTACGAATAATAACATTCCCAATGTGGTCAACTATAGTCTCCAATCCTAAACCTTCTCCAAAGTTTTTCATAAATTCTATAACTTTGGCTTCTTTTTTGGAAGGTCTAGGTATTTGGGTAAGTGAATAAAAATGTTTCCATACCCTTTGCGGATTTAAATTTTTGATTTCGCTCATAACTTATTATTTTTACGTTTATTTTTTGAAAATCTAAAAGTACAAATTTTAAACATATTGACCAATAAATTGTATTAAAATAAACTAAATATATAAATATGAAAAAAACTATTGCGTACATAATGCTACTCCTTACTCTATCTACACATCTATTCACTCAGGAAATACAAAAACCAAAAGAACTTATTAATTGGTTAACATTTGAAGAAGCAATTAAGCTACAAGAGGAAAACCCTAAAACTATTCTAATTGACATGTATACCGATTGGTGTGGCTGGTGTAAAAAAATGACTGCTGAAACATTTAACAACCCTCAATTAGCAACTTATATAAATACAAACTTCTATCCTGTAAAATTTAATGCCGAACGTACTGACAGCATTACTTATAAAGAAAAAATATATGTTAATCTAAATACCGGAAGACGTTCTTCGCACGAATTAGCAAAAAAATTAATGAATGGCAGAATGTCATACCCTACAATTGTATATATTGATTATGAAGGAAGTGTATTTCCTGTTCCAGGATTTATGGATGTGAAAAAAATCGAACCTTTATTAATTTATTTTGCAGAAAGAATTAATAAATCATGTAATTATGCTGAATTTAATCGTGGATTCATCGACACTTTCATGCCTGATTCACTTTCAAATAATGATGGGACTATTAATTGGTTAAGTCTCGAAAATGCAACAAAAAAAATGGATACCGCTCCAAAAAAAATATTATTATTTATAAATTCTGACTTTAATAATGGAAGTAAAATTATGCTTGCTTCAACATATAAAAATCCTGTTATAGCAAAATTTGTTAATAAAAACTTCTATCCTGTTAAAATCAATTTCGATGAACCAGATACATTAAAAATTGCGAATAATGTATTTATAAATGAACAAAAAACACCTGGATATCCAAATCAAATTACTTTAGCTTTGTTACAACCTGATATAAAATTACCAGCTACTATATTTCTTGATGAAGATTTTTCTCTTATATTTGCACTAAAAGGTTATTCTCCTCCATCTTTATTAGAAAGATATATTGAATTTATTAATCAAGATTTACATAAAACAGGAGGAGATTGGCAAAAATTTAATGATGAATTCAAATCAAACCTAAATAACTATGAAAAAAACAACTGAAATCAAATGCTCAGAAAATCTAAAAATACGATTATTACAAGCATCTGACGCACAAGAAATCTATGAAACTATCCATTCTCAAAGAAACTATAAGGGATCTTGGCTTAGAATTGATAAAAAACAATTTAATCTAAAATCCACTGAGACATTTGTGTCTAATATTACAAAGCAAAAAGCCCCAATTAAAGATCTTATTTATTTAATTTATTATAAAAATAAATTTGCAGGCATGATTGGATTATTAAATATTGATCATGATAACAATAAAGCAGAAATTGGATATTGGATAAAAGAAGATATGGAATATCTGGGATTATCTACTGAAACAACTTCAAAATTTATGGAACATTGTTTTAATACATTAAATTTCAACCGCATATGTATTAAAATATCTACAAATGATTACAAAAGTAATAATGTACCTAAAAAGCTAGGCTTTGAAATTGAAGGTACAGAACGTCAAGGATTAAAAAGCACTAATGGGCAATATATGGATTTATTCGTATATAGCATGCTAAAAAAAGAATATGATATCAAATTAATGTTTTATCGTCGAAGCACAAAATTACGAAACAACATATAGTATTGTTCTTTTGAGGAATTATTAATTTTATTTTTCCAGCTATCAAATTATCTAAAAAATTATTAAATTTAATAAAATAGCTTTTAAATTTAACTATTTCTATAATTTTATAGTTTTGGTAAAGTATTTGTTTTGACACATCATATAATTTTATTTATTTAGCAAAAATTATTAAAATATGAAGATAATATTCCTCACTTTTTTCTCCATTTTATTTCTCTATACGGGATATCAATCATTTGCTCAAACAGAAACAGCTCCTTATTTTATTTACGAAGAAGGGGCACAAATAAAAATTGGCCATTTTAATAAACGCAAAATACCTCAAGGTTTTACTGTATATACCATAACTAATGTCATTAATACTGACTCTATAAACTATATTACAATAAAAGCAGAATCTCTTGATAAATATCAAAAACCAATAAATACTACTGAATATGAAGCGACATTCTCCAATGGAGATATATCAATAGATATGCTTTATTTAATGCCTATTGACACTTTAGCAAAAATTAGCGAAAATGATTGGGACATTATTGGTAGAGATTTCAATATGCCTGCATTTTTAGGAAATGGACTATCGTTAACATCTTCTTACATCATTCTTGAAACTAATAACAATAAGTATTTTAAAGTTTCTGAATACAGTAGAATTGTCGATAAGTTTGAAAAACTTAAAACTGATGTTGGTGAATTTGAAACTTGTGTTATTAGTTCAAAACTTGAATATCAATTTACTGAAACAGAACTTTACACAATATCTACATGGTATTCTAAAGGTATAGGTCCATTAAGAACAAATTACTATAATCAAAAACGCAAATTAGTTAAATATTCCGAAATTGTAGAAATAATTTTACCGGAAAAATCTTAGCAAAAAGATTTATTTACTGCCAAACAACCTGTTAAATAAGCCTTTTTTCTGCAAATATTCAGAATTATTTGTATGGTCATCTGACTTATTACAAGATTCGGGCAAAAGAATTTCGCGTATTTTTTTCCAACCAAGAAATCCCCCAACATTTCTATCATCTATAAATAAATCACAATCAATTTTTCTGCTAATATACTTATTAAATTCTTCGTTTGGATGACTTTCATTAACAGCATAAAACATAACTCCATGATCTAAACAAAAATCTACTGCTGCTTGCAAATCTATACCATCTCTTACTGTCCATAAAATTAATTTACAGCCTTTTTCCTGTAACTCACGCAAAACTTCAAATGCACCAGGTATAATTTCACCAATATCCGGATATTTATGCTCAACTATTGTTCCATCAAAATCAACAGCAATAACTAATTTAGACTTATCTAATAGCATATTTATTTGGTTTTATACATATAGGCTCTAGAATTAGCTGAATTTGGATCTTCCGGAGCAATAATTAATTTATCGTCTGTTATTGATACTATTCGTGTTTTCGAAACCTTACTTTCGCCATTTAGTTTTAACAAAATAAACTCCCCATCAGCAGAAACATCCCAATTCCCTTCTTTTTCGCCCTCAAATCCTCGCTTATAATACTTTTTATGTGATTTAAATTGCACCTCTGTAATTGCAATAATCTCAGGCAATTTCTGACGAATAATCTCTTCATATTCAGGACTTAGATTCAAACTCCCAATTTCAAGAGAATCTACTTTCCAAGTACCTTGTAACATTTTTGCATATTCTTTCTTAATATTATTCTGCGAAAAAGCAACAACACCTAAAAAAAGTATTGTACAAATAGTTAATATTCCTTTTTTACTCATAATTTGTTGTTATTTTATTGTTTGACAAATTTAATATTTTATATTTATTTTTTAATTCATTTAATATATTTGGCATTCTGTCATAATTAGTATCTGTTATAAATATCTGTCCAAAATTATTATCCGAGACTAATTCTGTAATCTCTTTTACTCTTTTCTTATCTAACTTATCAAATATATCATCAAGTAGCAATATGGGTGCCAAATTTATTTTGCTTTTAATATAGTCAAACTGTGCAAATTTTAAACTAATAACATATGTTTTTTGCTGACCTTGTGAACCATATCTTTTTATTGAATTATTTTCCAAAATAAATTCAAAATCATCTTTATGAATTCCTATAGAAGTATATGTTAAGAATCGATCCTTTTCAAATCCCATCTTTAGCAAATCTTCAAAGTCTCCCCTTTGCAACTGTGATTGATATTGCAATTTAACTTCCTCTTTATTTTTAGAAATTAGCTTATAATATTTCTGAAAAATACTCGATATTTCATTTGTAAATTGTCTTCTTGCAAGATATATTTTATTCCCATAATCAACTAGTTGCACATCCCATGCTTCAAACTCAACAAGGTCGATATTATTAGTCTTTCCATACACCTTAAGCATTTTATTCCTTTGTTCTAAAATTCTATTGTAAGCAATCAAATTATTAAGATAGTTT
The DNA here is from genome assembly GCA_964448235.1 of uncultured Bacteroidales bacterium. Lineage (GTDB taxonomy): Bacteria > Bacteroidota > Bacteroidia > Bacteroidales > ML635J-15 > Bact-19. Next base: position 46,871 of record CAYUWD010000006.1, read on the forward strand.
TTATCAAATTGAGATATTATAGAATCAACAAATTTCCTTCGCACTTCACTACCATTATGAATTAAATTGGAATCATAAGGAGTAATATATACTAATGGAAGCAAGCCTATGTGCTCTGATAATTTTTGGTATTCTATATTGTTTCTTTTAAAAGATTTTTTCTTGTCTTTTTGTAATCCACAATAAATTTTCTCTATTTCCTTTTGTTTTTCAAACTCACCCTGAATAATAAAATATTCTTCTCCCGATTTAATATTTTGTTTATCACTATTTGTAATAAAACTTTTACAAAACGACAAATAATGAATGCTATCTAGAATATTAGTTTTTCCAACTGCATTATCACCGATAAAACAATTAACTTTCTTACATAAATCAATATCAAAAGACTCAAAGTTTTTAAAATTCACGAGTGATATTTTTCTTAAAAACATAAAATATTAGTTTTAGTACAAAATTAACAAAATTTATAGTCTGAAAAATCATTTATTTTACAAACATATAATAAATGTTAATCATTATTTATCTCTTTACTTTGTAAAAAATGCACTAATATGCAAAAAAAAGTGACCTAAAATTTAATAATTCGATTAAAACAATTAAATTTGCAGCCTTAAAAATTGTAATTATAGAATAATAATATGGCAAAGAAGAAGAAGAAAGCTCCTGAAAATGACGGATTCAAGAATGTAGAATCTGCATTAAGCCGTGCAGAAAATTTTATTGAAACCAACCAAAAAGCATTTATGTGGGGAATTGGTGGTATCTTAGCAATAGTATTGATAATTATTGGATATTATAAATTTATTCGCGAACCTAGAATTCAAGAAGCCTGGTCAGAATCATATAAAGCAGAATATTATTTTGAAAAAGACTCTTTCAATTTAGCTCTAAATGGTGATGGAGCCTACCCTGGTTTTTTAGATATTATTGATGATTATTCAAGAACTCCTATGGGTAATGCCGCTAATTATTACGCTGGGGTTTGTTATATGCGTTTGGGAGATTATGAATCTGCAATTGATTGTCTTGAAGATTTTGACAGCGATGATCCAATGGTTGGTGCTATGGCAATTTGCCTTATTGGAGATGCCTATATGGAATTAGACAATATAGACGAAGCTCTTGAGTATTATCTTGATGCTTCAGAACACGCAAATAATGATTTTCTAAGTCCAATGTTTCTTATGAAAGCAGGAAAAACCTATGAAATAATGAATAATTTTCAGGAAGCCTTAAATATTTACAAAAAAATAGAAACTGAATATTATGGCACTAAGCAACAAGAAAATATCGAAAAATATATTAAACGTTGCGAAATGAAACTTTAAAATATAAAATCCAACAATAAATATTGGGGGCTTTTAGTCCCCATTTTTATACAGTAAAAATATGGCAAGCGAATTAAAAAATCTTTCTATTTACACCGAAAACGGAATTGCAAAGCAAGACAAAAACAAATCTATAAAGATTGGAATAGTTGTTTCAGAATGGAATCAAGAAGTTACAGCTAATCTCGCTGAAGCAGCAATTGAAACATTACATAAATTTGGTTTCTCTGATAATGCAATTTTGCTAAAATCTGTACCGGGAAGCTTTGAATTACCTTTAGCTGCACAGTATTTAATCAATTTTGCAAATGTTAATGCTGTGATTTGTCTAGGCTGTGTAATTCAAGGTGAAACAAAACATTTTGACTATGTTTGTTCCGGTGTCACTAAAGGTATAATGGAAGTAAGTTTAAATTCTGATGTGCCTGTAGGATTTGGTGTCCTTACAACAAATAATCAACAACAAGCTCTAGATAGAGCGGGAGGCAAACATGGGAATAAAGGAGTTGAAGCAACAATTGCTGCATTAAAAATGCTATTTTTAAAACTTAAACTCAAATCAGATTGTGACTAAATTTCTGATTTATATTACAAGTTTTGTTTTTTTACTTTCTGCATGTGCAAATCAAAAAGATTGGAAAAATGCTCAGGTCATTTTTTTTGATGATTTTGAAAAAGATATGCTGATAAAAGCTAATCCACACTCCTATTACAATTTCATTAAAGCAAAAGAAGATCTAAAAAGTAAAAGAATACTTTTAATCCCTGAAGAAATAAAATCAGTAAATTCATTATCTCAAAAATATGTCAGCATGTTTTTCGATGAAGATACGTATGGAATGGAGTCCTACAGTTTTGGTCACTCTTTAGCAGGAGACTCAATTATGTTAGTCGAAACAAAATATCAAATGAAAACATGTGCTTGCAAAACAAGTGGGACATACTTTAAGGATTACTTTCTAGTTTACAAAGACAGTATTCTAAAGATTAAAACCGATTCAAAATATAATATCTACAATAGATACCAGATATACGAATTTATTGATAAATACTCAAAATATAACACCCCTCAAGGAATTAATAATATTGAAGACATTATTTATTTTTTGGAAAATATCAACAATTAACATTTGTAATCAACTGAATCACAAAACATTGAATATTCTTGTTGCCAAAATTGTTAATAATGTTAAAAAGTCATACTTCTCTTTTGCTAAAAATTGGTGTAAATATTTTAATTTTGGTGTTCAATAAAATTATAAAAGATGGGTAAGATAATAACTTTAGCAAACCAAAAAGGTGGAGTAGGAAAAACAACAACTGCAATTAATTTAGCTGCAAGTCTTGCAGTCCTCGAAAATAAAGTTTTGGTCGTTGATGCAGACCCACAAGCAAATGCTACTTCTGGTCTTGGATTTGATGTTAGAAACATAAGAACAGGTCTATACGAAACACTTGTACGAGATGAAGATCCAGAAAATGTTATCCTTTCAAGTAGTATCGAAGGATTAGATTTACTACCAAGCCATATCGACCTTGTAGGAGCAGAAATAGAAATGCTAGAATTACCAAATAGAGAAAAAGTACTTAAGTTAGTTTTAGAAAAATTAAAAGAAAAATATGATTTTATTTTAATTGATTGTTCTCCTTCATTAGGACTTATTGTGGTTAATGCGCTTACAGCGTCTGACTCGGTATTAATTCCAGTTCAGTGTGAGTATTTTGCTTTAGAAGGACTTGGAAAACTTCTAAACACAATTCGTATAGTGCAAGGTCATTTAAATCCAGATTTAGATATCGAAGGATTTGTTATGACAATGTATGATTCTAGATTGCGTTTATCAGATCAAATTCTGGAAGAAGTAAGAAAACATTTTGATAAAATGGTATTTGAAACTGTTATTCATAGAAATGTTAAACTAGGTGAAGCTCCAAGTTTTGGACAAACAATTTTTGATTATGACATTACTTCTAAAGGAGCTACAAATTATCTAAATCTTGCTCGTGAATTTCTACAAAGAAATAAACTAACAAATATTAACGAAGAAGATAAAATATTAAAATAAATTTATGGCTAAAAAGAATGCATTGGGAAGAGGCCTTGACGCTTTAATAGATACCAATTCTGGATCAAACAAAGAAAACCAAGGAGAAGCAAATGAAATTGTTATCAATAAGATTGAGGCAAATCCATTTCAGCCACGGACAAATTTTGACGAGGACGCACTAAACGAACTAGCCGAATCTATTAAAGAACTAGGTGTCATTCAACCCATTACAGTTCGAATTCTAGAAAATGGCAACTTTCAACTCATATCTGGTGAACGAAGATTAAGAGCATCAAAACTTGCCGGTTTAAAAAAGATTCCAGCGTACATTAGAATTGCAGATGATCAAGGAATGCTAGAAATGGCTCTTGTAGAAAACATACAACGAGAAGACTTAAATGCAATTGAAGTTGCCATAAGCTACCAACGACTAATGGAAGAATGTCAATTAACACAAGAAGCTTTAAGTCAACGCATTGGAAAAAAAAGATCTACAATATCAAACTATACCAGACTACTAAATCTGCCAGCAAAAATACAATTGGGAATTAAAGAAGAAAAAATCTCAATGGGTCATGCCAGAGCACTAATTTCAATAAAAGAAGAAGAAACTCAATTGATGATTTATGATCAAATTCTTAAATATGATTTCTCTGTTAGAAGAGTTGAAGATATTATTCGTGAACTAAACAATGATAAAAAGAAAGACCAAATTAAGAAAAAAGTTCTAGCTACCGCTGAAGATTATATTCAATTACAAAAGCATCTTTCAAATTGTTTTACAACAAATGTTAGCTTTAAAAGAAATGCTAAAGGTAATGGTAAAATTGTAATTCCTTTTAAAAATGATGGCGAATTAGAAAGAATTATTGCAATTCTTGATAAACTAAATGCTTAAATTTTGAGTTATATAAATAAAATATTTATTATAATTCCCTTATTAATAATTTGTAAGGTTGGATTGACACAATCTGTTATTGATAATTCAAAAAAAGAAGAGCATTCACCGAAAAAAGCATCTATTTACTCTGCCGTAGTACCCGGATTAGGTCAATTTTACAATAAAAAATACTGGAAAATACCTATAGCTTATGCCGGAATTGGTTCTTTTACATATCTTGCAATAAAAAATCAGAAAGAATTTAATAGGTTTAAAACTGCTTTATTGTTACGAAATGATGGCGAAATAGATGAATTTATTGATGCAAATGGGAATGAAATATATAACGAAACCGCACTTATTAATAATATGGACAAATTTCGAAAAAACAGAGATCTTTGCATTATTGGAGTTGCTGTTTTCTACGCCATTCAAATTGTTGATGCAAATGTAGATGCAAACCTTTTCGATTTTGATATCGGTGATGATTTAAGTTTAAAAATATTACCCCAGACAAATTATAATAGTTTTTCACGAAAACCTGTCACAGGAATTTATTGCACACTTAATTTTTGACTATGAAAAAGATTACTCAAGTAATTTTGTTTTTATTTGTGTTTATGCCAGGAATTTTATTGGCAGACAATGACTCAATAGTAATCCGTAAAAATGACGGCTACACAATGGCCGATCATTTAGACAGCCTTTTAATGGACTGGTTTTATTATACAGGCAGAGACACCATTGAATTCTTAAAACCTCAAGATAGATATAATTTCACAACAGATATTCCTGATTCAATATATAAGGAAAGAATTAAAAACATTGTAACTCCAATTAACATATCATATAATAGTAATGTTCAAAAATACATTAATAGATATGTAAAAAATGGAAGATGGATTGCCCCTAAATTTCTAGGTATGTCACATCAATATTTTCCTATGTTTGAAGAAAAACTTGATTCTTACAATATCCCTCTCGAATTAAAATACCTTCCAATTATAGAGTCTGCACTAAATCCTCTTGCCAAATCGAGATCAGGAGCTACAGGGCTTTGGCAATTTATGCTTAAAACAGCTAAAGGTCTAGGACTCGAAGTAAACTCTTACGTTGACGAAAGATCAGATCCCGTAAAATCAACAGATGCTGCTTGTAGATATTTAAAAAAACTACATGAAACTTATAATGACTGGACACTTGCATTAGCAGCATACAATGCAGGTCCGGGAACAATAAACAACGCCATACGCAGATCAGGAGGAAAAACAAATTATTGGGAACTATACCCATACTTACCTAACGAAACAAGAAATTATGTCCCTGGTTTTATCGCAATTGTTTATTTATTTGAATATGCAGATGAGCATAACTTTAAACCCGAATATATCCAATTCTATGAAGATGTTGATACTGTTATGATAAAAGAAGAATTACATTTTGCTCAATTGGATTCCGTCTTAGGTATAAAAGTTGAGCAAACTAGAGAACTTAATCCTCAATATAAAATGGATATCATACCGGCAAAAGTTAAAGAGTATCCCCTTAGAATACGTCGCCAATATATTAGTAAATTTATGGAATTAGAAGATTCTATTTATAATTTTATGGATACTGTTTTCTTTAATCCAAAAGAATATGAGTTCAAACCAAACGAGAATTATGTAGAAAACATTCCCAAAGCCGAACAACCTGAAGGAACTATAGAACTATTATATACTATAAAATCAGGAGATGCAGTTGGACTTATTGCTTCTTGGTATGGTGTAGAAACAGCTAATCTTAGAGCTTGGAATGGAATTTCCGGCAATATGATTAGAGTAGGCCAAAAATTAAAAGTATATGTTCCGGCTGCTTTAGAATCAAAATATAAAATAGTTAATTCTCAAAGTTTTGATGAAAAACAACGATCTGTAGGTATAAACCCAACTACAAATAAACCTAAAGAAGAACCTATTGATCCTAACTACATTTATTATACAGTCAAATCTGGTGATAGTCCTTATGGAATATCCTTAAAATATGATGGAGTTTCTGCTGATGATATTTTAAAATTAAATGGCATCACTGATCCCTCAAGTTTAAGCATTGGACAAAAATTAAAAATTAAAAAGAAATAAACACTTTTGAAAAGTTGATTATGAAAAACATTGCCGTTATAGCAGGAGGCTACACAAGTGAAAGACAAATTAGTTTAAATTCTGCAAATCAAATTCTAACCAGTATTGATAAAGAAAAGTATAAGGCATATATGGTAGATGTTAGAAAAGATGGATTTTTCTGTAAACTAGATAATGATGAAATACGTGTAGACATCAATGATTTTTCTTTTACTCACAAATCTGATAAAATCAAATTCGACTTTGCCTACATAACACTTCACGGAACTCCTGGAGAAGATGGCAAAGTGCAAGCAATGTTCGATTTAATTGGTATCCCATATTCAGCTTCTGATCACATCTCTTCGGTAATAACTTTTGATAAAGTACTTTGTAAAAAATTGCTTTCTGAAACTAGTGTCTTTATGGCAAAATCAGTCGTCATTAAAGGTGATGCTCCATTTTCTGTCGATCAAATTACTAATTACATTGGATTACCTTGCTTTGTAAAACCTAATACCGCAGGGTCAAGTTACGGAATAACAAAGGTTTATAAAACAGAAGATTTTATTGATGCTGTTAATTTAGCTAAAACAGAAGACAGTATTGTAATTGTAGAAGAATTCATTGATGGGGTTGA
>CAYUWD010000007.1:0-53549 GCA_964448235.1 uncultured Bacteroidales bacterium
ATAGTTCATTTAATTACTATTTAACAAATTATATGAGTGTTTTTGGAGGTTTTAGCATAATGAGAAATACAAGTGGAAAATTAAGTAAACAACAAAAATATTCATGGAATTCTGATATTATTAATACAGAAGGACAAGTGCCTTTCCAAGAATTCTTTATTGCTGATATTAAGTGTGCTTTGGCTTTTACCTTATTATCAACAGATATTGTTTTTGTACTTTCACAACCTGTTTACACATGGCGTAAATCAGAGAGTGTAGAAAATAACCGCAAACTAAATTATTATATTAAATTAAGTAGAAATATTTTCTAACTATGAGCTTTGTTTTTAAACATATTAGTCAAATAAAGATATTTATTATAACAATAGCAATTTTTATTGTTTTTGGTTGTGAGAAAGAAGAAGTATTGGTTATTGAACCATATGCATCATTTCAAATAAGTGTAAAAACAAGTAATAGTAAATTAGAATATCCGGAAGAATTTAATGCAAACTTAAATCTTGTAATTATTAGTGGTAAAACACTTTCAGATACAATAAATCTAATTAAACAAAACAATGGGACACATAAATCAGAAGGTAATATCGAAGTTCCTAAAGATAAATTATTTGTAATTGAGATTAATACTGAAATTGATGGCACTTATTTATATGGAATGACTGATACAATTCAAATTAATAACAGTATTGATGGTGTACAAATTGCCAAACTTACTCTAACAAGTGGACAAATAATTATTGGAACACCTGTTGCAATTATAGTAGATATGTCTTCAGCAACTTTAAGTGCTGAAATATTCGATAATGGAGGTTCCGATATTATCACAAAAGGATTTATAATTAAAGAAAATATTGCAGCCACCAGTGCTAATGATAATATAATTGTTTCTGGTTCTGATATAGGAGAATATCATGCTACTGTTGATGGATTAACTGCAGGAACAACATATAATGTAGTAGCTTATGCTGCTAATTGTAATGATACTACTGAAAGTGAAACATATACATTTACTATGCCGACATCTATGGGTGTTGTAAATATTAATACAGAAGAAGCTACGAATATAACAACCAAATCTGCGAATATTTCTGCTTCTTTTTTGGATGATGGGGGCGAGATTATTAGTCAAAAAGGAATATTGTGGTCAGAAAGCCCAAATCCTGATCTGTCAACTTATGAAGGAATATCATCTGAAGAAGCTGGGAATAATGCCTTTACATCAACTCTTACAGGCTTGTCAGAAGGAACAACATATTATGCGAAATCTTATGCCATAGACTCTGAAGATGTAAATTATTATGGTAATGAGATTAGTTTTTTAACAAGAACATTTTCTCTTGTGACAAATGCTGCTACTGATGTTACACCATTGTCAGCTGTAGTAACAGCATCTTTAAATGATGATGGAGGAGAAATAATCGATGAAAAAGGATTTGTTTACGCAACCTTCCCAAATCCGGATTTAATTAATAATGAAGGTATTACCATGGAAGGTGGTGGAAATGTAGATTTTTCAAGTACATTATCCGGTTTGTTTGAAAGTACTATGTACTATGTAATAGCTTATGCTACTGATAATACAGGCGAGACTCATTATGGCAACCAGATAAGTTTTAATAGTTTGGCTTTTATTGCACCTTCTGTTGAAACAGTTTCGTTTAGTGATGTTTTCTTGCATACAGCAATATTTCAGGGGAATGTTACTGAGGAAGGAAGTATGCCAGTTGATGCAAAGGGAGTCGTTTATGGACTGGATATAGAACCAACAGTTGAACTAAATCTAGGAATGACAGACGAAGGACCTGGTTCTGGTGAGTTTTATACTCAAATTTTGGGATTAGATCCAGGAACTAATTATTATGCAAGAACATATGCTTCCAGTGAAGCCGGAATAAGTTATGGTATGGAAATCCCATTTACCACAGCTCAGATAGGTGATGAAGGTCCTGGAGGAGGTATAATTTTTTATGACGATGGGCTTAATGGAGGTATGGAAGTTGGTAATATTGATACAGAAACAGTATTACAATGGGGCTGTGCTACATTAGTTGTAAATGCACAAAATATAGAAATTGGTGGTGGAATGATAAATACTCAAATAATTGTTAATGCACATATTGACATGACGGATTATTTCGGTAATCCAACACAATGTGATGCATCAAATGATGGTACTGTTGCAGCATTATATTGTAGCGAGTTCATTCAAAATGGTTATGATGACTGGTTCTTACCATCGAAAGAAGAGCTTAATGAAATATATATAAGTTTACATAGTATAGGTTTAGGTGACTTTACTGAAGATACTTATTGGAGCTCAACAGAAATGTCTGATATAAGGGCATATACAAAAGATTTTTGGAAAGGAACAGATACTGATTATCCAAAATATGGTCCAGCAAAATTAAGACCTGTACGGAAATTTTAACTAATGATTGTTGCTATAAATCTACAATATCAATAGTCTCTTCTTTATATTCTTTGACAGTTTGATTCTCTAACATATATACTTTGCCCGGATATTTTTTTAATATATTATAATTATGAGTAACCATAATAACAGATTTTCCAATATCTTTTAATTTGTATAATATATCCATTATTTTTGTCGCACTTTCAGGATCCAAATTCCCCGTAGGTTCATCAGCAAATATTATTGGTGGATTATTTAAAAGTGCCCTAGAAATACTAATTGATTGTTTTTCTCCTCCTGAAAGTTTTGAAGGTAAAGCTAATTTTTTATCCAACATACCAACACTTTCAAGTACTTCATTTATTCTTAAATCAATGTCGTTTTTATTTTTCCAGTCAGTTGCTTTTAAAACAAAATGTAAATTGCTATAAATATTTCTGTCTGACATTAATTCAAAATCTTGAAATACCATTCCTATCTTTCTTCTTAATAATGGTATTTGTTTTGATTTTATTGTAGATATATCATAACCGACTACATTGCAATTGCCACTTTTTATAGCTAATTCTGCATATAGAGTTTTTAGAAGACTTGTTTTCCCACTTCCTACTTTGCCAATTAAATAAACAAATTCTCCAACATCAACTTTTATATTTACATTCTCTAAAATTTTAGTTTCTTCCTGATAAACACTTAAGTCTTTACTTTGAATTAGTGAGATTGAGCCTGTCATATTATTCCTGTTTAAATAAAATAAACTATTTGATACAAAGCTAAAAGATTTTATACTTAAAATACTTTTAGTTTCGTTTTAGAAATAAACAATTGCATGTTAATTAAAACTAACTTGTATAAATAAATTTAATTTTTAAATATGTTAGATTTGACAAGGATTATATTATGTAAACTTGTAAAGTGGATTTTTTGTAATTGCCACAAATTTTTTTGCTACAAGTAAATAATTGTTTCATAAATTTTATGAATTTTAATATAAAAAAGAAAATATGTTATTAAGATTAAAATCAATTTTTATTTTAACTCTTTTGTTTACTTCTTTATTGTTAAACGCACAAAGAACGGGTAAATATAACAACTTAGAGTTTACTTATCAGACAGCTTTAGAATTATACGAGAAAGGTATGTATGTGCCAGCTCAAAAGAAATTTTCTGAAATATTGTTACATCAAGGAACCGAACATTCTTCTTATAAAGATGATGCAGCATATTATATTGCTCTTTGTTCAATGCATTTGTTTAATTATGATGCTGAATATCAATTACAAAGTTTCATTGAAGGACATCCCGAAAGCTATAATAATAATAATGCCGCATTTCAAATGGCAAATTATCATTTTCGTAATCGGAAATACAAAAAGGCTATTCAGTGGTATGAAAAAATAGATAGACTGGAATTAAATATTGAGGAACAAACCGAATATTTTTTTAAACTTGGTTTTAGTCACTTTGCAAGGAATGATTTTGACCGGGCTGCCAAAGCATTTTATGAATCAAAGGATGATAAAACCATTTATGGTCCGATGTCTCTATATTTTTATTCACACATAAAATACATAAGTAAGCAATATCAAACAGCACTAATAGGATTTTTAGAACTTCAAAATCAACCTGCATTTGCAAGTATCGTCCCTTTTTATATTTCACAAATCTATTTTCTACAAGAAAAGTATGATGAATTAATAGAATATGCTCCCAGGTTGTTAGACTCAATTAGTGGAGCAAGAGCAGCTGAAATATCTAAACTTTTAGGAGCATCATATTATAGAACCGGTCAATACGCTGAAGCAATACCATATTTAAATAAATATATGTTAAATACTGTATCAGTTACAGATTATGATTATTACGAACTTGGTTTTGCTTATTATAATACTGGACAGTATGAAAATGCTACAAATTCATTTAAAGAAATAACAAATATGAAAGATACGCTTAGTCAAAATGCTGCGTATCACATGGGAGACTGTTATTTAAAAATGGGGAAATTGGTGCAAGCTCGTAGGTCTTTCGAAACGGCATCTTTATATGATTTTAATCCTACAATAAGAGAAGATGCATTATTTAATTTTGCTCAATTATGTTTCGAACTTTCTCTTTCCCCTTTTAATGAAGCAATAAATGCATTTTCACTATATGTGAAAGAATATCCAAATTCTATTAGAGTGGATCAAGCATACGATTATTTGCTAGCAGCATTTACAAACACAAAAAATTATGCAGCAGCAATAGAAATTATAGAAAAAATGCCAAATCGTAATCCTAAAATAAATCAGGCTTATCAAAGATTAACATATTTTAGAGGTCTTGAGTATTTTACAGAATTAAAATTTAATGAATCTATTGTAATGTTTGACAAATCAATGGAATATTCAATTTATGATAAAAAAATATCCTCTTTATGTTATTTTTGGAAAGCAGAAGCAAATATGAGGCTCGAAAATACTGATGATGCAATTACACAATTTAAAGATTTTGTTAATGCTACAGGTTCTGTTAGTTTGGAAGAGTATGGTAAAGCACATTATAATCTTGGGTATGCATATTTTGATAAAAAGAAGTATGATCTTGCAAATTCCTGGTTTAGAAAATTTGAAATGCAATCAAACGGTAAGAATAGCTCTCTTTTAAATGATGCACTTAATAGAATAGGTGATTGTTACTATATTGACAAAGATTTTGAAGTAGCTGCATCATATTATAAAAAAGCCACGGATATAGGTCAAATTGAAACAGATTATACATTGTATCAATTAGCATTATCATTTGGCGGTTCCAAAGATTATGAAAAGAAAATATGGTCTTTGCGTCGTCTAGTAAATGATTATCCTGAATCAGAATATGTTGGAAACGCACACTTTGAAATAGGCCGGACTTATCATACAAGTTTAAATATGCCTGATTCGGCAAAGTATTACTATAATCGTTTAATAAATAATTATCCAAATTCAAGCATGAAAAAAGCTGCAATGTCAAGTGTTGGAGCTATATATTTTAATGAAAGAGATTTTAATAAATCGCTTGAGATGTATAAAGACGTAATGGCTGAATACCCAAATACAGAAGAAGCTTCTAATGCAAATGATATGATTCGTGAAATTTATATTGAAATGGATAATCCTGATGAATATATCGAATATGCAGGAGATAATATTAGTGAAGATGAACAAGATGAAATAATGTGGCTTGCTGCAAAAAAATTATATATCGATCAAAAATATAATGAAGCCTTATTATCTTTGACAAATTATTTGACTAAATTTCCTAATGGAGTATACTATATTGAAGCAAATTATTTTAAAGCAGAATTGCATTACTATTTCGAAGAGAAAAATCCTGCATTAATTTGTTATAGAGTAGTTGCTAATGCTTCAAGAAGTACTTATACAGAGGAAAGTACCATAAAGGCAGCAAGCATTTTGTTTGATGAAGAAAATTGGACAGAAGCTTTCGAATATTACCAAAAACTTTATCCTATTGCTGAAAACAAATCTACAAAGCTTCTTGCTGCTATTGGTAGATTAAGATGTTCATATAATTTAGAAGATTGGGATATGGTTATTGCTGCTGCTGTGGATGTAATAGAAAATGAAAAGGCTAATGATGAACAAAAACGTGAATCACATTATAAAATGGCAAAAGCATATTATACTAAAGATAATAATATTAGAGCTCTTGGATTATTTGATGCATTATCAAAAGAAGTTGTTAGTTATGAAGGTGCTGAATCTAAATATAGAGTAGCAGAAATTAACTTTAAAATGAATAATGATTCAATTGCTGAAAATTTAGTTTATGATTTTGCTCAAATGAATTCTCCACAAGCCTATTGGATTGCAAAAGCATATATTATAAAAAAGGAGATAATTTCTCAGCTAAGCATACTCTTCAAACTGTTTTAAATAACTATAAGGTCGAAACTGACGGAATAAAAGATGAAGCAAGTGAAAAATTAACTATTATTCTTGACGAAGAGCAAGCAGAACAAGGAGCAGAAGATGATCTGGATTTAAAAATAAATTTCATAGAAGAAGGTAGTGATGATAGTGACCTATTTGAAGATGATAATTCTATCGAATTGCCTCAACCAGCAGAAATAATAGAAGATCCGATTGAAAAAGAAGAAAAGAGTTTACAAGAAACCGAAAATGAATAATAAAACTGAAAATAAGTATATTATGAAAGTTAAAAATTATTTTATGCCGTTTTTGCTGTTGCTGATATTTGGTGCTAATATGGCTTTCGCACAGGACGATAACGGTGGATTAGAGAATCAAACAGTAATTATTTACAATGAGTATACTCCTGTTTTAAAAGATGCAAACAGAATTCAATTTCTACCAATAATTGAAGATACAATAAAAGTAACTCCTGTTTTTGAGTACAATGTTAACCCAACAATTTACAAAACAAGTTTTATCCCAACGCCAATTAACGCAGCAAGTGTTAAGGGCGAACCATTAAAAAGATTAGAAAATGGTATGATAAAACTTGGAATGGGTAATTATTTATCTCCAATGGTTGAAGTATATTATAATTCTAAAAGAGAAAAATACTATTCTGTAGGAGCATTTGCAAAACATCATTCAGCACATGGGACAATTAAAAATATCGCAGATCAGCCTGTTTATAGTGGTTATAATGACAATAATGTTAAAGCATTTGGTAAAAAATTCTTACGTAAAGGAACCTTAAATGGAGAACTAGATTTTTCATCTAATCAATCTTATTTTTATGGATATGATCCATATATAAATTTACCTGTAGACGAAAAACCTTTGTCAAGAACTAATATGGAAATGCAAAGATATAATCGTTTAAAAGCAAATTTTGGCCTTGTTTCAAATAATACAGCCAAAACAAGATTGGATTATTTAGTAAATCTATCGTATCAATATTTCTTTACTTTTACTAAAGATTCACAACATAAATTGGATTTTGATCTATCATTAAGTAAATTAGTTAAGTCTAATCGTTTTGGAATTGACGCAAATTTTGAATATAATAATAATATTTTTGATATTGTAGATTTTCATGGAAGTAATACAGAATACAATGAAATATTCGTAAATCTAGATCCTTATTTTAAACATTATACTGACGATTGGCAAATAAAGATTGGTATGAAAACTACTGGTGAATTTATTAATGGAATCAATGAGTATCATATTTATCCAAATATACAATTCCAAAATAATATTAGTAATACAATTATTCCATATGCCGGTTTTACTGGTTATTTGCAAAATAATAATTTTGAATATTTATCGGGAATTAATCCATTTGTAAATAGAAATAATAACTATCAACCTACTAATTATGCACAAGTTATCGATGTAGGATTGAAAGGTAATATAAGCAAAAATATTTATTTTCATCTTAATGGAAATTACTCAAAGATTGATAATATGGGTTTCTTTGTTAACGATACAAGTATAGATCTTGAAAATAAGTTTGTTTATGATTATACAAATGTTGAACGATTTTCTGGTTATGGAGAATTTGCTTTGAGAAATATGGGTAATTTTTCGTTTATACTTAAAGGTCATTATTATTATTATTCATATTTAAGAAATCGTGAAAAACCTTGGCATTTACCAACATTTGATACATATTTAAAATTAAAGTATCAATTTAATGAAAATCTATGCTTTGGATTTGAATCAGGTGTCTTAAGTACAAGATATGCAAAAGAGTATGATATATACGGAAATGTTATAGAAAAAGAGTTGTCACCTGTAATAGATATTAATTTATTTGCCGAATATGAGTTCGCTTCAAATTTTAATGCTTTTCTTTATCTTAATAATATTACTGGACAAAAACAGTATTATTGGAATAATTATCAATCTCAAGGATTTAACTTTTTATTAGGTCTAAAATACCTTTTTTAAATTCATATTTTACGAATAAAAAATGATATATATAAAACACTGTTGATAGCTATTAACAGTGTTTTATAAGTTGTTGTTATATAGCTATTTAGCGTGCTGTCAGTTGTTGATAAATACATTGTTTTGATATGATAAAAATAAGTCTTTTTTCGGTAAAATAAAGTATAT
Organism: uncultured Bacteroidales bacterium; assembly: GCA_964448235.1. Classification (GTDB taxonomy): domain Bacteria; phylum Bacteroidota; class Bacteroidia; order Bacteroidales; family ML635J-15; genus Bact-19. The sequence goes on from CAYUWD010000007.1 coordinate 8,494, forward strand.
TTGTATTCCTTTAAAAATAATTATTATGAGTGAAAATAAAGAGATAGTTGATAATATAGAAAATCAAGAAATGAAAAATAACGAAGGCAATCATGAGTATTCAGCAGAGAGCATACAAGTACTAGAAGGATTAGAAGCTGTTAGAAAACGCCCTGCAATGTATATTGGCGATATTGGAGTAAAGGGATTACATCATCTTGTTTATGAAGTTGTTGATAACTCTATTGATGAAGCTCTTGCCGGTTATTGTGATACAATAAAAGTTACAATAAGAAAGGGAAACTCTATCTTAGTTGAAGATAATGGTCGAGGTATTCCTGTAGAAATGCATGAAAAAGAAAAAAAATCCGCACTTGAAGTTGTAATGACGGTATTACATGCTGGAGGGAAATTTAATAAAGACTCTTATAAGGTTTCCGGTGGATTACATGGTGTAGGCGTTTCATGCGTAAATGCTTTATCTTCTAAGTTAATTGCTACAGTTAGAAGTAAAGATGGAAAAGTGTACCAGCAAAAGTATGGTATAGGCAAACCTCTCACAGGTGTTGAAGTAATAGGTGAAACAAATGAAACAGGTACTTCTGTAGAATTTTTTCCTGATGATTCTATATTTATTGTTCTTGAATATCAATTTGATATTTTAGCAAATCGTTTAAGAGAGTTAGCTTATTTAAATAAAAAAATTAAGCTTGTATTAATAGATGAAAGAGAAACTAATGAAGACGGAGAATATAAATCTGCTGAATTTTATTCAGAAGAAGGCTTAAAAGAATTTGTCGAGTATCTTGATGCAGGTCGTGAAAATTTAATTGAAGATATTATTCATGTTTCAACCGAAAAAAATGATGTTCCTGTTGAAATAGCATTACAGTATAATACATCTTTTGCAGAAAATATATTTTCATACGTAAATAATATCAATACTATTGAAGGAGGAACGCATTTAACAGGTTTTAGAAGAGGTTTAACACGTACTTTGAAATCTTATGCAGATGACAGCGGAATGCTTTCTAAATTAAAATTTGACATTAATGGAGATGATTTTCGTGAAGGTTTAACAGCAGTTATTTCTGTAAAAGTTCAAGAGCCACAATTTGAAGGGCAGACTAAAACAAAACTAGGAAATTCAGAAATTAGTATTTCAGTAGATCAGGCTGTAAGTGGATTATTAAGAAATTATCTTGAAGAAAATCCAAGAGATGCTAAATCAATTGTTGAAAAAGTTATTCTAGCGGCTACTGCAAGACACGCAGCTCGTAAAGCACGAGAATTAGTTCAACGTAAAAATGTGTTGGGAGGTGCTGGACTACCTGGAAAATTGGCAGATTGTTCAGATAAAGATCCTGGTAATTGTGAACTATATCTTGTCGAGGGGGATTCTGCTGGAGGAACTGCAAAACAAGGTAGAGATAGATTCTTTCAGGCTATTTTGCCTTTGAGAGGTAAAATACTTAATGTAGAAAAAGCTATGCAACATAAAGTGCTTGATAACGAAGAAATTAGAAACATTTATACAGCACTGGGGGTTACCATTGGTACCGAAGATGATAGTAAAGCTCTTAATGTAGAAAAGCTTAGATATCACAAAATTATTATTATGACTGATGCCGATGTAGATGGTAGTCACATTATGACCTTAATTATGACGTTTTTCTTTAGGTATATGAAAGTACTAATTGAAAGCGGACATATTTATGTTGCAACTCCTCCTTTATACTTAATCCGTAAAGGAAAACAGGAAAGATATGCTTGGTCAGAAAAACAACGTGTCGATATTATTCAGGAATTGGGGCATGGTAAAGAAACTGGATTACATATACAAAGATATAAAGGTCTTGGTGAAATGAATGCAGAACAATTATGGGATACTACTATGAACCCCGAATCCAGAACATTGCGTCAGGTTACCATCGACAATGCTGCTGAAGCTGATAGAATATTTTCAATGCTTATGGGAGACGAAGTTGCTCCACGTCGTGAATTTATTGAAAATAATGCAACTTATGCAAATATTGATGTGTAATTTTATACTCTTAGATAATTTTATTATCAAATTTTTGTAGTATTAAGTATTTTCTATTTTAATCATAATAAAATATGATAAAATAATTTTATTTTGAGTAAAACTTTATTATTCATAATTTTGTACACATGAAATTCATAGTAAAATCATTAAATGTATCCAAGAAAAAAGGAGAATTAAAAATTCCTGTGGATGAAATAGAAATTGATGAATTTGGAATTACAACAGATGCTCACAGAGGAAATTGGCATAGACAAATTAGCTTTTTAGCTCAGGAAGATGTAGAGTATTTCGCAAATTCATATAAAAATGAATTTAAACCGGGGGACTTTGCAGAAAATGTTACTACTGAAGGTATTAACTTTAGAAAAGTAAAGTTGTTAGATACTATCGAAAATGATAATATAAAGTTACTGATTACACAAAAAGGTAAAAAGTGTCATGGTGGCGCTTGCGCTGTTTTCGAGCAAATTGGTAATTGCGTTATGCCAAAAGAAGGAATATTTACACAAGTGCTAAAATCAGGAATACTCAAAAAAGGTGATACACTTTATCATATACCTAAAATATTTAAAATAGCAATTATTACATTAAGCGATAGGGCTAGTAAAGGCGAATACAAAGATTTAAGCGGACCAATAATTGCTGAAATGATCTCGGAGTTTTTTGAAAATATTGAAAGAAAATCAAAAGTAAATAATGTTATTATTCCTGACAATGATATAGTACTTAAGAAAAAAATCGAGAATTATTTAAAAGATTACGATATTATTATTACTACAGGAGGTACAGGAGTTGGTCCAAAAGATATTACGATTGAAACATTATTACCATTAATTGAGAAGGAAGTTTCAGGAATTATGGAAATGGTGAGAATAAAATATGGAAATAAAAATCCAAATGCTCTATTAAGCAGAAGTCTTGCAGGTACAGTTGGAAATACACTCTTATTTTGCTTACCCGGAAGTCCAAAAGCTGTTCGTGAATATATGACAGAAATATTTACAGTACTCGAACATATGATTATTATGACCTATGGTTTTGATAATCATTAATAATCTGAAAAATCAACCAAAATATTAAAGAGAAATGAAAAAATACATTATTTTATTTACTTTATTTTTGTGTACTGAATTTTTTATTTATGCACAAGAAGATCTTAAAACAGTATTGTGGAGTCAAGTATCTGAATGCTGGGCAATGCGTGAAAATTCCCCATTTAATGATGATATGTTTTCTGATGTAGTTGATGACTCTAAAAATGGATATCTTTCAATTTCTGTTGGATGGCCTACAATGGGTTGTAACTGTACTAATCAAGTAGGTGCTTTTACAAATAAGGATGGCTCTTATACAATATTAAATAGAGAATTCTGGGAATGTGAATGGGTAAATGAAATAAAATCAAATAGAGATTTAAAAGATGTTTTTCCCGAAGAATTTGGAATAGAGACATTCTTACCAAATTCAGAAATCGCTTTTGAAAAAAAATCAATATTTTATACTGATATAGAAATCCCAAGAGTTGGAACGGATATGAAAGTGTCAATTAATACTATTCCCTTTGGAATTAATACTATTGGTAATAATGGTTTGTCATTTGGATATAGAGAAGCCTCTGATTATAGTAACTGTAAATATGTAAGTTCTATAAGTACTTTGTTTTATCGAGCATATCCTTCTTCCGTAATAAATTCTATAATTAATAAGGATTATGAAAATTTACCTGAAGATTGTATTGAAATTATAGAAGAGACACTTGGTGATGAAATGCCTTTTCTATTAGATTCGTACGATGAATTTAGTAAATATCTTAAACTTGTTAGATTAGCTTATGAACTAAATAAAAATATTGTATATGATTACGTTATATTAGGCTGGAATGTGGAGGATTCAAGATTCTATGTAAAAGAAAAACATAAAAAAACAGAATATTATGACTTCAAAGATTTTGTGAAATATTCATTATTTTGGAATCCAATATAATCTACTGTTAGTTATATTATAAATTATAACATAAACAAAATATCATAAAATCATTAAGTATTCTTGATTGTTTCTTGTTGATTATATAGCGTAGAATCAGGTTTAAAGATTTCATTCATAATATTAAATAATTGTGGATGTTCTCTTTTGAAATACTTAGGTCTTTCAAAAAAATATTCAGAGATAACTGCTAAAAATTCGCCGGAATTAGTTGTTGCATAAGGGTGTATATCCGAATAGTTTTTATTAATTCTAATAATTTCATTTTGAATAAGATATATCCAAGGAATAATATATTTATTTTCTAAGAGTACTTTTGGGACACCATCTACTGTTCCATCTTGCATATCAATAAGATGAATGAACTCATGTATACATGTGTTGCGTCGATCATTATTTATTGCATATCCTTGATGTAAAGCTTTACGAGATACTAATAGTTTTCCTTTTAGAAAACCAAAACCTACTAAGCCTCTAATAATACTATCTGGTTGGTTGGTTAAGAAATTTCGATTAAAATTATCGGGAAAGATTATTATTTCAGTTAAAGAATTATATCTCCAATTCGGAAAAGAAAATATTGGAATAATTGCTGATGCTGCAATTAGTACTTTGTCTTTTTCAGTCACTTTTGTATTATTCCCGGTAAATTTATAATTAAGTATAAATTCAGATACTTTGAATTCAAATCTTTTTTTTGCTCGATATGTCAGAGCATTATAAAAACTAACATTTTCTAATAAAATAGACTTCTCTTTTGAACTAATAGGTTTATTTGGGGTTTTCCATCTATTACGAAAAATGAAATAAATTATTAAACAAATAATAAAGAAAATAACTATAAAAGTGCTTACGCTCACAGAATTGTTTTAATAAAATATGGTGTGTAAAATTCTTTTCAAATTATACACACCTTGATTAATTTGTTGTAAATCCAAATATTTATTTACTTTCTTTTAATACCATATCTATAGTAATAGCGCTCGCTAAAATAGCGATTTTATCTTCAGTATTAGCAAGGTTAGATGTTAGATTAACATTATATTTATCTGCAGTAGTAAAAAGTTCTTTTGCAACTCCTGCCCACTTTTTAGTAATAGTTCCAATAGGATTATTATTTGCATCAAACATGGTAAAGTTCCATGCCTTCCAATCTCCTTTTATTTCACCTATTTGAACATTTTGACTATTAAATATTTTAAATTTAGGTTTCATGTATGAAAATTTTTGAGCTACACTTCCTATTTGTGTTCCTCCAGCATCCTTTATTGCTACTTTAGACATCCAAAATGTCCAACCTCTTGATATAGTAGCTTGTAAAGTGTCGTTTGCATCTTTAATCTCCAAATGAAATGGTAACATTGATTTGTTAAACAACAATCTTAATATTTTACCACCACCTGATATCTTTTGATTAATACTTCCAATTTGAACACCTTGCTCATTAAATACTTTATACTCATTTGCAAATTTGAGCATATTAACTTTTTCATCAATAAAATAACTGTTTGTGTCAAAAAAACTCATAGTGATTAGTTTATAGTCCTACTCATTTGGCTTTTCGGTTACGCCTCGTTTTATTGGTTTCTGAACTCTATTTATAAACAAAAATAGAAAAATATTTGAATAAAACGCTGATAAAATCCATAAATAATTATTTAAGGAAAAATTTATTCATTATATTTGACAAATGCACAAAAAAATTATTTTAATCACTGTTTTTTATATGCTTGTATTTTTTAGTAGTAAAGCTCAATGCAATCAATATCAAACTCAACTCGTTGAATCAGTTTCAAATTTGTATCAAATATCAAATATCATATTTGATGCAAGGGTTGAACTAAATAGGATATTGGATCTTATCGAATCTCAGGATTCAGAAATTAGTTATAGTGAATTAAATAATTATGCAAAATACATAAAAGATAATATTGATGTTACAGAGTCTGTACTTGAATTAGCATTAGCAAATGCTGATATGTGCTATTGTTTAAATGGTCAAATTCAATCGGACGAATTATTAGTAATGATTGATAATATGAATGATAAGAATAAAAATATTAATAAATCAGTAAAATTATTAAAAAAAGTTATAGATAAACAGAAAATTACAGATATTTTAAGCGAAATAGATACGCTTCTTAATGAATTAAATCAGATATGCGAAAAAGCTTCGGAGAAAGCATTAAATGCACAAAATATTTGTAATTAAGTTTTCAGGTGATATATAACATTCTTTATATGTCAATAAAAGCAAAACATTCCTTATATATCAAATAGTTATTTAAAAAAGTATATAATTTTTTTAGTAACTTTGTATTCCTTAAAAAAATTGATAGAATATGTTAAAATCACAATTAAAGACTTTAATGATTGATGCCTCTACAGGCTTTTATAAAATAAAAAGATACGATATTGGAAAATTTTGGGGACCAGTAGATCTGGGATTACATTTGGCTTATAAATATAACAGTCTTAATTTTGGAACTGGAATACTCGCAGGATCAATATTTCCAGGTTCAAATCGCATGATTTTTACTGGAATAAGTCCTAATTGGCATGGGTTTTATATTTCCAGTATGGGGGGAGCAGGATTGATTTTTGATAATCTTGGTATAAATCTATTATCCATACAAAGTAAAGCAAAACAACTATCTGTTTTATATCTTAATCGTATTCATGGTGAAGAGATTCAGGTTGAACTTCTACCTGTTGATGCAGAAGAAGTTTGGAAAAAGGGTAGAGGAGGTATTTACCCTATGATGGAACATGCTTATGAAGAATTTGGCGATAGATATGAAAATGCTCCAAGAATTCTTGCTGTTGGTCCAGCTGCTATGTATACTGACTTTGCAGGTATTTGTTCAGCTCCAATAAAGAAGAATAAAATAACTCCTGTTGACACATGGGCAGGTAGAGGTGGTCTAGGAACAAAAATGTTACAAGAGCATGGAATTGTCGCAGTTATTTACGGTGGAACACATGTTGATACTGATTTTCGTGACAGAAAAGTTGCTGATCAATGGTTTGAAGATCGTTATAATAAGAAACTAGCTGCAAAAGATATAGAAGCAACAACAAAATATCGCTATGACCCTAAGTTTAATACTGGTGGGACATTTGGAGTTAACTTTGCAAATAATGCAGAGTATTTGTCTGCTTTTAATTATCGTAGTATGTATTGGGATACAAAATATAGAGTAGAAATCCACAAAAAGTTTGTAATTGATCATTATCTTAAACAGTTTAACGAAGAAACAATCCTCCCAAAACAACAAAAAAATTGTGGAGAACCATGTGTCGCTGTTTGTAAAAAAATGAATGATGAATTTAAAAAAGATTATGAACCATATCAAACGATGGGACCATTATGTGGAATCTTTGATCAGCGTGCAGCAGAAAAATTAAATGGTAAAGCCGATAGTATGGGCTTTGATGCAATATCTGTGGGTGGTGTTTTAGCATGGCTAATGGATTGTATGGATGAAGGTTTAATTGAACCTGAAGAGCTTGGCGTAAATAAAAAACCAATGTGGGACGTAGATAATTTTGATCTCGTTAATAGCTCAATGCATAATGCAGACCTTGGTATTGATTTGATTGATCAGATGCTTATGCCTGATGGCAAGATAAATCTGATGCTTGGAGCAAGAAAATTCGCTCGTGGAATGGCAAAAGAAAAATCAAAAAAGATTATGGATATGTTCGTTTATACTGCTTTTGCACGTCAAGGATGGATGGTTCCTAATCAATATTGGACACCAGGAGTTTTAGCTCCAATGGGTATTATGGGTAAATACTATAATGATTATGGAAAAGTATTTATAGAACCTCGTGAATTGGGTAGAACAAGTGCAACAAGAATGAAAAAAGAGATAATGCTTGATAATATTGGAATTTGTCGTTTCCACAGAGCTTGGGCAGAGGATATAATGCCTGATATTATTGAGAAACTCTTTGGGGATAGTGAATGTTACCTAAAAGCTATTGATTTAGCTGCTTCTAGAATTAATAGCCGTAATGCTTCTGTTTTTTGGGAGTCAGAACGTAACATGGATTATGTTCATACTTTCTTTAAAAAGAAATACGAAGAAGACCAAACAAATGAGAAACTTAACGAATGGCTAGAACGTTTTAATAAAGATAAACATCAGGCATCGTATGATTTTTGGTATGAGATACATAAAGGAATTCATGAATCTTTAAGAGATTTTCCGGTATAGACAAAACTTTGTAGTTTTGTGAGAAACAAATTTCAATATTCAAAATACAAATAGGCTGTTAGAGTTATCTAACAGCCTATTTTCAATTTTTATCAAGTGTCTCCTAAAAGTTAGGAGTCATTTTGTATTCTTTGTAGAAGTCTTCAATTATTTTTACTGCTTCTTCAGGAGTGTCAACAATATTGAAAATATCCATATCTTTGGAAGAGATATTGTGCTCTGTATCTAGCATTACATTTTTAACCCATTCAAATAATCCACTCCAATATGCTTTATCAAGTAAAACAATTGGAAAACGACCTATTTTTTTAGTTTGGATTAAAGTGATAGCTTCAAAAAGTTCATCAAATGTTCCAAAACCACCCGGAAAAACGATAAAGCCTTGTGAATATTTCATAAACATTACTTTGCGAACAAAGAAATAATCAAAAGAAACAAGTTTGTCTTGATCAATATATTTATTTGGTTCTTGCTCAAATTCTAAGAGAATATTACAACCTGCTGAGATACCATCACCAGCGCTTGCACCTTTATTTGCAGCTTCCATAATGCCTGGACCACCCCCTGTAATAACTCCAAACCCTTTTTGAGTTAACAAATATGCAGTTTCTGATGCCATTTTATAGTACTTATGGTCTGGTTTTGTTCTTGCAGAGCCAAATATTGATACACAGGGACCAATTTGCGAAAAGTGTTCGTAACCACTAACAAATTCTCCCATAATTTTAAATATACTCCATGAATCATTGGATTTTATATCAGCCCATGTTCTTGGCTCAAAAGAGTTTCTAATCATTTTTTCATCTTCAGTCATAGTATCAAATTTTAATTATTAAAATTTGCATTGAGCTCGGTAAATAGAGTAGAGTTAGGTATTACCATATTCTATATCAATGCTCTATGCTTATATTTTTTTCATATTATATTTTGAATAATATTTTGTAGCAGATTTGTTTATCTAATCAAAGATAACAAATCTTGTTCCATTTGCAAAGCACTTTGATAACGCAATTTCATAGATTCTAATATTTTCCTTCCTATTTCTTCATTTGTGTATTTAGATGTTGACTTTATTAGTTTTGGCTTTTGTGTAGCTTTTTCAATTACAGAGTATAAATCAGTATCTATTCTATAATGTTCAGGAACTTTAGTAACTGATTGCATTCTTTTTATAAACATTGGATTTGAAGTATTTAAGGCAGGCTCTTTTGCAATACACTCATATAATACAAGACCTAAACTAAAAATATCTGAGTGATTTCCAATTAATGCATCAAAACCAAATACTTGTTCAGGACTGCCATACATAATATTGTATGTCCTTTTATTTGCATCAAAAATACGAGGCTTATAAGCAGGTTTTATATTTCCTAAATCTATTATCTTGATTTCAGGCTCTTCAGTATTTATTTCTGAATATTCTTTAAGTACCATGATATTTGATGGCTTAATGTCGCAATGACAATATCCATGCTTATGTATTTCATTTATAGCCTCACAACACTTAGCTATTACCTTAAAGAAGAAATAATTATACTTGTAATCAAAATATTTTTTATTCTTTATTAGACTTTGAAGAGTTACTCCATCAATAAACTCTTGTATAATAAAAATATTATCATTTTCTACAATAAGGTCTATCGTTTTAACAATACTTTCGTGACGAATACTTACACTTGCTTCAACAAAGAATTTAAGTTTTTCTGTTTGATTATCAAATAGTTTAGGTGATAATTGTTTGCAAATAAGTTTTTTTTTTGTTTCAACTTCTGCAGCTAAAAAAATAATGGAAAATTTTGATCTGCTTATAATAGTTGACTCTTCATCAGGAAAGAAAAAATACTTTGCATTACTGCCTTCTAAAAAATATGCCTGCATAATTATTTGCGACTGTTAGTTGTAAATTGAAACTTTGTAAAGATAGGATATTTTTTATAATGATATAGCATAAGACATAATCCATGGAGCAAAGAGAAAAGTAAGTTGCTCCATTATTTATGCAAAACTATCTATTATATTCTTCTCTAGCTCTGCTACCCCACGAATCATCTGAATTTAAAACATCATGATCATATAGCGCATTGTTTCTTTTACTTAAGACTCTTTCCCAATTAGGGGTTTTAATTTCGCCTGTTAAATCACTATGTAATAATTCATATTCTTTTCCTGCAATGTTTGGATTATAAAAAATAAATTTTTTGTTGTTTTCATCCCCAACTCTGTAATAATGCCAAATTTCGTAAGGATAGGAGCTTGGTTCATGTTTAGACACATATATATCATTTGGAGCTCCATATTGTAAGTAGACACGACCTCTGTCGGTTTCATAACCTCTATTAATTGGTGTTTTATAGAATTTGTCAACAAAGTCAACCTGCTCTTTATAGATTTTCCAAAGTTCATTTGGTTCAATATTATTTCTCTTTAACCAAAACTCAATGAAATAATTTTGCATTATTTCCAATGTTGCAGATTTTAATTGATAATTAATAAAATTCTTTTCGTTCATATCTGCAATAGGGTGTAAACAAGCTATATATTCTCTAACTGAATCTTTATTATGCATATCTCCATCAAATGATTTTGAAATATCAGTTTCTTTGATTAGTGCACTTATATCAGTTTTAGTATCCATATTAGGATTGCTTCTTTGAAAGAAAAATTTTGATTTAAGCAATGATTCATTATCTCTGTTCTTTATTTCCATTACTAAATTATAGTTGCCAGATGGTAGGCTTTCAATGTTTATTTCACCAATTAAAGGGACAATATCATCTGAACTCAATTTTTTAAAACGACTATATGATTCCATTTCATTATATGTCTCAAAGCGCTCGATATAATAGCGTACAATAAAATCATCGCTAATACTTTTATCTGAATTGTAAATTTCAGTATAAAAGCTTAATTTATTAAAATTTGAAGGATAAAAATTTGAAATATATGGTAATAAATCATACCCATTTTTTGTTAAAGATGATTCATTTTCTGATGGAGTAATACTTTCAATCAATTGCATTCCACTAAACTGAAGATTGTCTTTTGAATAGTCTATTTGAATTATATCATTAAACTTATATGCTTCTTTATCACCATTAATATCCTTAATTTGCAACTCAAAATTATATATTCCATTTGGCAGACTTATTCTTTGTAAATCTATAAAATTTGGTTTGTTTTCAGATGTGTCTTTTACTATTGGACTTTTTAATGTATACTTATTAATTGCTACAACTGAATCAGCTTTTCTAAACACCATAGTTATTTCAATCTCTGCAGTAAAATCATTTTGATCGTTTTTTACAAAATGTGCAGAATTGCCAATTGTGCTTAAGTATGTTTCAATATATGGTCCGTCAGGTGAATTAAATGTTGAGTACATGAAATACACTTCTAAATTTGCAGATAAACGTATAGTTATCGTGCATAAAAGCATCAAATAAAATATTCTTTTCATAATAGTACAATTATAGTTTATGCAATTTACTGATTTTTTTAATTGGATTCTTGATAATTATGTGAAAATAATGTTAAATATTCATAAAGTCACCAATTATTTTAGAAAATTCAATATATATAGCATTGTTAGACGAAATAATTTCTTTGCCATAGATATAATTACTATTTCCATGGAAGTCTGTATTTTTACCTCCTGCTTCTTTTACTATAATTGTTCCAGCAGCTACATCGTATGATTTAAGGTCATATTCATAAAATCCATCAAATCTTCCACATGCTACATAAACTAAGTCTGTGGCTGCTGAGCCTAATCTTCGTATGCCAAGTGAATTCATTGTTAAATATTTTAATAAATCTATAAATTTATCAAGACGGTTAAATTCATGATATGGAAATCCTGTAGCAATTAGTGAATCTTTTAACAATGTTTTATTCGAAACAGATATTTTTATATCATTTAAAAATGCTCCCCCATCTTTCCATGCATAAAAGCATTCATCTAATCCAATCTCATATACGACTCCGATTATAATTTCTTTATTATATTCTAAAGCAATACTTACAGCACAAGGATAAATCCCATTTATAAAATTAGTTGTTCCATCTAATGGATCAACTATCCAATTATATTCTTTCCCTATTTTTACAGAAGTTTCTTCTTCAGCAATAAAACCTGCTTCAGGAAGCAAAAGAGACAATTCATTAACTATATAATTTTCAGACTTTTTATCAATTTCTGTTACAAAATCATTTTGTCCTTTGGATTGTATTGAGCTGCTCGATAATTTGCCGAAACTGTCTTTGATTATTTGTCCTGCAACTTTTGATATTTCTACAACCTTATATGTAGTTTCTGATAAGTTCATGTGTTTAATTTTTTTCGTTATTTATCTCAATATAAATTTTTGTCATAATCTTTGGGCTTAACAGAGACACTTAGAGTCCCTTATTTAGAAAAACTCACACATAATATTTGTTTTATTTCAAATTCCAAAGATATACGCCAAAAATAATTTCACTTTAACCGTAAGACCCAGACTACGAATACCCCGATAAATATCGAGGGTGTCCGGGCTTACTAACATTAAATCCTTACAGGGTTTTGTATGATATTTTAAATATTATTCTTATCATTTAATTATTTCAATTTTCATTGTTTTAGACTCATCAAAATCAATAATTTTAACTTTTACAATATTATTGACCAAATCTTTTGAATAGTTTGTGGTAACCCTGATGTAGTTATCTGTATACCCGTAAATCTTTCCATCTTTGTCGGAAGATTCAAACAATACTTCGTGAACAGAGCCAATATTGTTTATTAAGTATTCATTGTGTTTTTTATCAGAAATATCTGTGATGATATCTGCTCTCTGGTGTTTAACCTGTGGAGAGGTTTTTGGCTCAAACTTTACAGCTGGCGTATTTTCTCTTTCTGAATATTGAAAATGATGAATAAAAGAAATATCTAGTGAAGAAACAAATTTGACAGTTTCTTCAAAATGTTTGTTCGTTTCACCATTAAGTCCAACTATTAAATCAATTCCAATAAAAGCATTCGGGATTAAACGGTTTATTCTTTCAATTTTATTCCTGAACAAAGTAGTATCATATTTACGTCTGATTAGTTTTAAAATTTCATCTGACCCGGATTGCAAGGGGATGTGGAAATGGGGGAGAAGCTTTTCGTTTGATGCGATTAAAGAAATTATTTCATCTGTAAGTAAATTTGGCTCAATACTACCAATTCGGATGCGTTCAATACCTTTAACTTTAATTAATTCAAGCAATAGATTATAAAATGTTTCATTTGTTGTCTTTCCAAAATCACCAATATTTACACCTGTAAGTATAATTTCTTTTATCTTGGATTTTACTATTTGTTTTGCATCTAGAATAATATGCTCTATACTCTTATTTCGGCTTCTACCTCTAGCATAAGGGATTGTACAGTATGCACAAAAATAATCGCAACCATCCTGTATTTTTAGGAATGACCTTGTTCTGTCTCCTTTTGAAAAAGCAGGGAAGAATGTTTTTACGTCTTTATGGTCTGTTATGATTTTGTGTGAATCATTATTATGGTGTGATTTTATAATATCTTCAATTATCTCTTTGTCGTTTGCTCCAATTATATAATCAGCATAGTTTAGTTCTTCAATTTCTTCAGGTTTGAGTTGTGCATAGCATCCGGTAGCGATAATTATGGCATTGGGATTTTTTGATCTAGCCCTAGCGATTGCATTTCTGCTCTTTTTGTTGGCGTTTGAGGTAACAGTACATGAATTTATTACATAAACATCAGCTATTTCGTTAAATTTTACTATATCATAATTTGATTCAGTAAAGAAACGTGAAATTGTTGATGTTTCAGCAAAGTTGAGCTTGCAACCTAAAGTGTAAAATGCTACTTTTTTTTTGTTCATAACAGGATACAAAAATAAGAAAAGTAAAGTAGAGATTCAAACCCTACCTTACTTTCTTATATAATACAAAAAATCTGTAAAAGACTTTCTAATTTTTATTATTCTTGAATAACATTCTCTTCATGAACATGTTTATGTTCTCCAGTACAGTCATGTTTATGTTCTCCAGTACAGTCATGATTATGTTCTCCAGTGCAATTGTGATTTTGACCTCCAGTACAGCACTCTTTTACTTCCACAACTTCTATATAGTAGTTTAATTCTACATCATGGTGTACTTCAATTTCTTCTTCGTTTTCAACTTCAACGGCAATTAGTTTCCCTTTAATCATAACTTCCTTACCTTCAAGAGATTTGTCGAATTTATCGATTTCTTCAGCTGCTTTACCAATAATCAAGATACCTTCATTAGTGTTTGAGTTTACAAAAATGTTTTTTCCAGAATGATCACAAATATGTGTGCATTTCCCTCTAACAGAAACTTCCTGATCAACTAACATGTCAATGTTTTCCATTAACTCATCAACACTAATTGCATTTCTACATTTTCCTTGATGTTGACAATCATTGTTTTCTACATCCGAAACATTTTCATCATTTTCTTTTTCTGTTTTTGTATCAACATTATTGCATGCAAACAATATAAATGCTGATATTACTAAAAATAACAAGTTTTTCATAATTTAATTCAATTTAGTTTTTATCTGCTTTATTTACTTTAAATTCAATAAATTCCCAATCTGCATTATCAGAATCAAATACTTTAGGATCATCAGAATCAATTTCAAAAATCAATCCATGAAATTTTCCTGTTTTAGCAGATTTTCGGGGTATTTCAATTAATAGGTTTTCACTTTGAAAAGTTTTTGTCAAATCAAATTGATATTCAATTTTAAAACTTATATTGACATCAAAATCAGTTGTGTTTTTTAGTTTTAATCTTAGTTGTACTGGACTGCTTTTATCAAAGAAGTTTGCATGCACAATTTTATAACTTATTTCTACACCATTAACAGGTTCAAGTTTATATTTATATCCAAATTGTCCAAAACTTGAAATTGCTAATATTAAAGAAGTAAGAAAAAATAAAAATTTCTTCATAATCACTATTCTTCAGGATTCATAAATTTACCCATAAACAATACTGAATTCATATAATTCTCTTTAATGATAAAGACAAAAGGTCTATTAAGGTTAACATAATACACGTTTGGTAAAGACTTAGCTCTTACGACTACAGCAGTAGCTGCAGCAGCTTCTGTTCCATTTTCATCTATTTCAATAAATGCCTGATGGATAACATCATCAATCATTAAATCGCTACGACCGTTCATTCCTTTAAAATTTGCACTATTTGTAAAAGCTTTTATAATCCCCATTTCGATTAATGGTTTTTTTAGTTTATATTTTGTCTCAATTTTAAATTTTGGTATTAATAAATCTATTTTTTCTTTTTTACTCAACTCATGAATAGACTTAAATTTATTATATGTAATGTTTGTAATAAACTCATCAATATCACACGAATCAGTAGGGAATAAAATAAACATTGAAGCAAGATCATCATCGTATGGAATCTCAACAAAAGTAAAAATACTGTCTTTATAATAATTAAAATCCTGTTTGATATGCATAAATTGTGCTATATACTGTCTTGCAGGATGATGAAATATCATTTGTCGAGTTTTTTCTTCTGGGAACTTATATTTCCAATTAGCTTTAAAATGAATAGCATTTAAAAGTATTAATCTTGTAAGTTTATCTACGGAGTTTTTATCAATTAATTCTTTGATTTTGTAATTTGTATTTTCTAAAACCCAATTATTGATTTCATTTCGAGCTTTTTCTCTATTGATATCATCGATAAAATCTGCTTGTTTTATTATTGCATTATAATCTTTTAATAAGTCGAAATATGATTCTAAGAACTTGTATTTTTCTTGAGCAAATGCTGCATTTACAATTTTAAAGATCTCAATATCAGAATTAGTATAATATTTTAATAAATCAGTAAATTCTTTATGTGAACTTGCTTTATCTTTGGTAAAGCCGAGTGTTTTGCGCATTTCTTTTGCAGTTCTACCTTTAGCACCATCATATGTCATTGATAATGCAGATGAAACACTGATGGGACTTATAAACACACTAGAAGAATCTTGACTTGATATTTTTTGAAAAAAACGAAATGCAAAATCATTATTGTTTTCAACAATTGTATTGTGTTTTTGTGCAAAGAGACTAGCTATTGATAGAATAATAGCCAATAAGACTAAAGCTAATTTATTCATGTTATAATTTTTAATTAAACTATTTAATTACTTCAATATTGTTCTGACCAGTAATTTTCTCACAATAATAACATTTTAACCCAACTTTTCCGTCTTTTATTAAAACATTAAATTTTGTTTCTACATTATCATGATTTGTTATGCATTTAGGATTTATACATTTAACAAATTTATGAATTGTATCAGGAAGTTTTACATGTTGTTTTTCAACAACTTTATAATCTTTAATTATGTTTATTACTGCATTAGGATCAATTAAAGCAATTTTATTAATGTCATCCATGGAAGGAAATTTATCAGCAATTTTAATAATTGCTTTTTTTCCTAATTTTTTGCTTTCCAGATTATTACCAATAAAAACTTCAGTATCAACATTGTCTACTCCAATGATTGAGATTATTTTATATAAATTATTAGCTTGTAAGTGATCAATTACAGTACCGTTTTCTATTGCTTTTACAGTTAATTCGCTTTTCATATTTTATGCAATTTATAATTTATTTATTATTATTTAAGTCCTAAAATTAATGCCATAATAGCCATACGAGTATATACACCATTTTCAGCCTGATCGAAATAGTATGCTTTACTGTTTTCATCAACATCAGTACTAATTTCATTTACTCTTGGCAAAGGATGTAATATTTTAAGATTTGGTTTAGTATTTTCGAGCATTTTATTTTTTAATATATATGCATTTTTTACTTTTTCATATTCCATTGGGTCAGAAAAACGTTCTCGTTGAACTCTTGTGACATATACAATATCTGCATGATTTATATTTTCATCCAATTTATCATGTTCATAATATTTAATTCCTTTTTCGTCAAGAAAATCTTTATATTCCTGCGGCATTCTTAGACTTGGTGGTGAAACGAAATTGAAAACCGGATTAAATTGAGCCATAGCCATTAATAAGGAATGTACTGTTCTACCGTATTTTAAATCTCCTACCAAAAATAAATTCAAATTTTCAAGAGTTCCTTGTGTTTTTCTAATAGAAAACAAATCTAACATACATTGTGTTGGGTGCTGATTAGAACCATCTCCTGCATTAATTACAGGTTTGTTTGACACATCAGAAGCATGTCTTGAGCTACCTTCAATAGGATGTCTCATAATAATTAAATCTGCATACCTACTTACAGTAAGAATAGTATCTTTTAATGATTCTCCTTTTGACACACTGGAACTAGATGCTTCGCTAAAGCCAATAACTCTTCCACCCAGACGTTGTACAGCTGTTTCGAAACTTAATCTTGTCCTAGTTGAAGGTTCAAAAAATAATGAAGCTACAACATGATTATCTAATAATTTTTGATTTGGATTTTGTTGGAACTCTTCTGCTAAATCCAGAATCTTAAAATACTCTTCTTTAGAAAAATCATTAATTGAAATAAGACTTTTGTTTTTCATTTTTAATACTATTTAGTTTAAGTTACAATTTTTAACAAAAAAAAACCGAAGTAAAACTTCGGTTAATTAGTAATTATTTTTCAATTTCCAATAATTCAACATCGAATATTAAGGTTTCATACGGGCCAATCAATTGACCAGCACCTCTCTCTCCATATGCAAGCTCATAAGGAATATAAAATCTAAATTTGGAGCCAACCGGCATAAGTTGTAGCCCTTCAGTCCATCCTTTAATAACACCATTTAAAGGAAAGGAGATAGGTTCGCCTCTTTGATAAGAACTATCAAATATAGTTCCATCAAGTAATTTACCTTCGTAATGAGTTTTAACAGTTGATGTAGCAGTTGGTTTAGCACCTTCTCCCTTTTTAAGAACTTCATATTGTAATCCACTTTCGGTTGTTGTAACTTCAGGTCTTTTACCATTTTCAGCTAAAAATTTCTCTCCTTCACTTATTTTATCTCCCGATTGTGCCTTTTGCATTTCAGAAAAGAATGATTGAATTATCATATCAATTTCTTCTACTTTTAGTTGAGTTTCATTGTTTATTTGGTCTTTTATTCCTGCTACAATTAAATCAATATTCATTGTGGAATCAAAGCCCTGTTTAATAAAATCATCTCCTATTTTCATTCCAATTGCATAACTTGCAGAATCAACAGGATTTGTCAATTCAGCTTTTTTACTTTCTACATCTTTTTGAGATTTACATGACCACATAGATAAAGTAAGCATAGCAGCCATAATTAATAAAGAAATAATATTTTTCATATTTTTCATATTTTTAGTTTTAATAATCAAATTTAATTACTTAATAAGCATAGTTAAATAAACTGATGCGAAATAAAAGTTTTTATTCATAAACTGCAACATTTTTTTTAAAAATAAACTATTTTTTTATCAACGTGTAAAATATACTGCTATTACTGATATAATAAAATAGTTTGTTGATAAAGT
The DNA here is from genome assembly GCA_964448235.1 of uncultured Bacteroidales bacterium. GTDB lineage: Bacteria > Bacteroidota > Bacteroidia > Bacteroidales > ML635J-15 > Bact-19. The sequence continues at coordinate 27,273 of CAYUWD010000007.1, forward strand.
ATTTGTTAATAAACAAGACAAAAGACTTTAATTAACATCAAATAAACATTTTGGTAACGATATAATCAACAAATTTTGAAGGTAGTATTTTTATAATGAGTTTTATAAAATAAGCTTCTTTTGTAACAAGGTATCTATTCCTTGGTTTTTTTCTCGTAGCAGCTTTATATATCTTTTTAACACATGAATTAACTGTTCCACCTTTAATATTATCAGTAGATCCAGTTAGATTATTTATTAAATTTCCATAAGGACTATCGCTTACATGCACGATTGTTTTATCAACGTTTTGAGCGAAATCAGTCTTTATTGGCCCAGGTTCAATCATAGAGACTTTAATTCCAAACTGTTTAGTTTCCCATCTCATAGAGTCAGAAATCGCTTCTACGGCATGCTTGCTGGCTGCATACCATCCACCTCCTGGCATTGAAATAAAACCAGCAACTGAGGATATATTGATAATCCTACCGCTTCTGTTCTTGCGCATAAATGGAATTATCTTTTGGGATATAGCAGCTAAACCAAAAACATTAGTTTCAAATTGTTTTCTGGCAGTATCTATGTCTGTTTCTTCTATTGTTCCAAATTGTCCATAACCTGCGTTATTAACAAGAACATCTACAAGTGTTTCATTATTAACAAGATATGTTATTAAGTTGTTAATATCCTTGTTATTTGTAACATCAAGTTCAATTATTTGTGCTCCTTTGTTTTTAAGATCTTGAAGTTTGTTTGAATTTCTACCGGTAGCAATAACATTCCACGACTTTTCTAGAAAAAACTCTGCTGTGGCTTTACCAATTCCACTTGTAGATCCGGTTATTAGGATTGTTTTGTTCATTTATAAATCTAATTTGAAATCTAATTCTTCTCCAGGAGACGTGAAATAATTACCAACTTTGAAGTTGATATTATTTTTATTTAAATCTTTTGTACTAACATAAAAATGAATGTTTGATTTAGCCATTATTGTAAGTTTATTTGGAACTACTCCATTAGGAGTATTTTCTGCTCTGTACAATATTACTGGAGCTGATGAAATATTATGTATATCATAAAATATTTTATTATTGTCTTCATTATACCTTTTTTTTATAATTAAAGAGTTTCGTAAAAGCTCAATAATTAATGCTTCATCTCCATAAATGCAATTATTGTAGAATAATGCAGTTTTTTTATTATCCAGAGCTTTTCTTACACTTTGTTGTGAGAACTCTGTTGCAAAAACAAGTGTTATTGGTCTGTGTTTAACAAATTTACTCATTGCAGTAGTTGAATGGATATCTGAATTGGAAAGAATGGTTAAATCTTTTTCTTTTGCCCAATTCCAGGCTTCTGGACAAAAATCTGAGAAATTTACTACTTCTATACCGTGGATAAAACCTCTATTATACATTTCAGTATGAATGTCAAACCATTTTACTGTATCTGGTTGTTGAGCTTTCCAACAAGGATGGTTCCAAAAAATAAATGCCCCTTGGTTATAGGCTTCTTCAACTGCATCCATAACATCATCCGTTTCAAGTCTGTTTACATCCTTAATAAATATTGCATTTATATGACTCGGGGGCATGCTACGTGTTATTTCTGCACCATGTATAACCATTATACCATGTTTTTTGCCTTCTTTTTGAGCAATTTTAAACTTGTATTAAAATCACAATTTAGGTAATCCTCATGAGGTGTATATTCAATATGATCTGTAATTGCTATAACATCCAAACCATCCATAATAGCTTCAGTTACTCTGTAATCCGGCCAAACTTGTCCGTCAGAAAAGGCAGTGTGGATATGAAGATCGCATTTTAATGTTATGTAATTATCAATATCAGGAAAATACAAAGAGGATTCTTGGCGATGATATTGAGCGATTGTAATATAAGGTGTAATTATTATTACAACCAGTAATGTAAATAATTTAATTTTATTCATGATTATTTAATTTGATTTTCTTACTTTTTTTCATTTTCATTTGTAAAACATCAACCAATAATGAAAATGCCATTGCAAAATAAATGTAACCTTTAGGAATTTCAATTCCAAAACCTTCAGTTATTAATGAGAATCCTATTAACAATAGAAATGCCAGAGCAAGCATTTTAAATGTTTGATGGTCATTAACAAATTTAGCAATTGGAAATGCTGCAAACATCATTATCGCTACAGTTATTACTATTGCTACATACATTATCCAAATGTAATCGACTAAGCCGATAGCAGTAATGATAGAATCTAAAGAAAATACCATATCCATTATTGCTATTTGTATTAATATATTTCCAAGAGTAATTCTCTTAATATTTTTTGATTTGGATTTTTCTTCACCCTCCATTTTGTGGTAAATTTCAATTGTACTTTTATAAAGTAAAAATCCACCACCAATTATTAATACTAAGTCTTTCCCTGATATACCTTCGTTAAATATTATAAATAAATCGTTTTCGAGATGTAAAATAATAGAAATTAGTGAAAGTAAACATAATCTGGTTAATCCAGCAATAATTAAGCCCCAATTTACAGCTTTTTTTTGCTTATTCTTTGGTAATCTATTTGCTAAAATTGAAATAAAAATTACGTTATCTATACCTAAAACTATTTCAAGGGCAACTAATGTTAAAAGAGCAATTATTATTTCGTAAATCATAAAAACAATTTTTCACAAAACTAATGATTTTAAATTTATTTTCTTTGTCGATATTGAATAATAAAATATAAATATAGTTTGATAAAATAGGGAGCAATAGTAATAGAATTTTAATTGCAATAACTAATTTGCTTAAAATATTATTCTAATCTCAAAACTTCTTAAATACATGTTTGTGATTGACACTTCTTATAAAAAAAGTATATTATCCAAATACAAATTATTACTATTGAACTAATAGAAAAGATGACAATTAAATTGTTATTCTTACACTGTTTTATTGAGATCCCGACAAAAGCCCAAATTACAGATAAGGCAATAAATGGATTCTTAAATTTTGTTACAGCAGCAACAGTAATTGCTAGCCCTATAATAATTAGCAAAATGGTCCATATTTCTTCAGACAAACCAAATCCTGACCAATTTAAACTAACTAGCCATACTGTTATGTTTGCTATTGTTGCGATGCATATCCAGCCTAAATAAATTCCAAAACTGGCTTTAATAATACTATTTGGATGAGAACTCAATCTATAATTTATAAGTATTAATGATGTTAAAAGTAATAACATAATGATAACTGATAAGCCAAATTTATTATAATGCCATGCGTAAATCCAAACAGCATTTAAGATAGAGCTTATAATATAAAACCAGGAAACTGATTGCAATAATTCTTTATTTGATGATTTAAATAACAAAACTGTACTTACTGCAAGACCAAGATAAATAATCCCTCAGATAGAAAATGTTATTCCTGCAGGAGTAAATAAGTTTGAGTAAGCATTTGATATTTCTCCGGTAGTTTGACTATTTATAGGTAAAGAATTTGCCAAATAGTTTACATAAACCATTGCAATTAAAAAGACAAGATTTAATATTTTAAGTATCATAGAAATAGTTTTCTGCAATTTAATGAAAATTGCATATATTTCATAAAATAAGAACAAAATACTTATTTTGCATTTATGATAAAGATGTAGGAATATACTTTACCAGATTTAAAAATGCTGGAGCTAAAAGAAAGCAAGATTGAAGTATGGGAACCAGATACTACATACGTTGTTCTAGGGCGAAGAGATGATCTGGATAGTGCAGTCAATGAGGAAAACGCTATAGTTGATGAAATACCAATTATGCAACGACCTACTGGCGGACATTCTGTTGTTATTTCTCCAAATACTATTGTTGTATCAATCATTTCTTTTCAATCATCTCTAAATAAAATTAAAGAGTTCTTTAGAAACTGTAACAATATTATAATTAAATCATTAGAGGAACAGGGAGTAAAGGATTTGACTATTAAAGGCATTTCAGATATTGTCTTAAATGGTAAAAAAATTGTTGGAAGTTCAATGTATCGTGGCAAAGATTTTCTTTTCTTTCATGATGTTATTAATATCTCTGAATCTGTTGATACAATATCAAAATATCTAAAGCATCCAAAAACAGAACCTGATTATAGAGAAGGTAGAAAACATTTAGAATTTGTAACTTCTTTATTGGCTCAAAGCTATAAAATTAACGTTAAAGTGCTGAAGTCTTCACTAATTCAACACTATAATAACTAATTTTTTAAATGTTGTAAATAATAGATATACAGCATGTTAAGATTTTTTTAACAAAATAAACTAAGAATTTAGTTGACAAACTAAAATATTAGTTATAAATTTGCGTTATAGATTTAAGTCAAAATTATATTGATATGAAAGAATTAACAAAAGCGGAAGAACAAATTATGCAGATACTGTGGGAGAGAGGTCCATCATTTGTAAATGATATAATTGAAATGATGCCTGAACCCAAACCTGCCTACAATACTGTTTCAACTATTGTAAGGATATTAGAGAAGAAAGGATTTGTCAATCATAAAGCTTATGGTAAGACTTACGAATATTTTACGCTTGTTAGTAAGGAAGAATATAAAGAAGGCAGTTTGAACAAGCTTGTAGATAATTACTTTGATAAATCTTATAAAAAACTGGTTTCCTTTTTTGCTAAAGATGAAAATATTAGCAAGAAAGATCTCGAAGAAATGAAGAAGATGATAGAAGAGGAGATAAAGAAGAGTAAGGATTAAATACATACATCGATCACCGGTTATCGGTCCAAAACAAAAAAGTCATGAACGAATTTATAAAATATTTAATACAAGTAGTTTCAGCCTCGGGTGTTTTATACTTATTCTATTTCATATTTTTGAAGAATACAACATATTTTAAATTGAATAGGGTATATCTGATAATTGCAATGTTATTGCCACCAATATTACCTTTTATACAAATACCTATTGAGCAAACAGAAATCACGTATGCTGTTCCGATAGTATTAGATGAAATTGTTGTTACAGCAGGTGGGGAAGTAGTTCAGGCAAGTCCCTCGACAATCAATTACAGTTTATTAATTTATAGTGTCATTGCTGCATTATTTGCATTAAGAATTCTTTGGGCTATAATATCTATTTATAGAATAAATAAGTCATCAGATAAATCTACGAAAGGTGGTTTTATCATTGTTACCAGTGATGACAAGATTAATCCTTTTTCAATTTTTAGGCATATATATGTTAGTAAAAGTCATTATGAAGATGAAGATGGCTTAGAACAGATAATTTCGCATGAATCAATACATATTAGACAAAAACATAGTATAGATAATCTATTGGCAGAGATTATATGTTCTGTTTATTGGATAAATCCATTTTTCTGGATTATAAAAGATAATTTAAAATCAACCCACGAATATCTTGCTGATGAAAGAGTTATGGAGCAAGGCTTTGACACAGCAGGATATTTTATGCTCCTTTTTGAGAATGTAGTTGGTAAAAGAATTGGGTTGGCCAACAATTTTAATGAATCACTCACTTTAAAAAGAATGAAAATGATGAAAAAAAATCGTTCGCCACGCTACTTGCGTTGGCTTTATGTAATGGCATTGCCATTAATTGGAATTATTGTATTTGCAATTTCATGTACTGAGGAGCGAGTAAAAACAACAAGCGTTGATGACGCAACTCAGAAAAAGGTTGTAATAGTTGAAGAAGAGCTATACGAAGCTGCCGAAGTAGAAGTAATGCCAGTTTTTGGAGACAATGAAAATGCACTGATTGATTACTTGGTTGGTGAAATAACTTATCCTCCACAAGCCAAAACCGATGGGATAGAAGGTAAAGTTTTTGTTAAATTTGTAATCTCAAAGACTGGTGAAGTCAAAAATGCTGAGGTTGTTGAACCTGTTAACGAATTGCTTGATGCTGAGGCTGTTCGTGTTATTGCAGAAATGCCTGATTGGACTCCTGGCGAGGTTGATGGTAAACCTGTTAATGTTGAATTTGTAATTCCAATTAACTTTAAATTACAATAGTAGAATTTAGGCGTCCGAAAGGGCGCCTTTTTTTGTTTATGTAATGAAAATAATTAAATATTTAATTATTATATTTGTAATATGTCAGAAATAGTTTTAAACGAGAAAGAAGCCTTCCAAGAGGTTCTTGCAATGATAAACCAATCAAGAGCAAAGCTAGTTAAAACAATTAATAGTGAGTTGATTGACCTTTATTGGAATATTGGTGAGTTCATTTCGAATAAAACTCAGAAAGATGGTTGGGGTAGTGGAACCGTTAATAAATTATCAGACTTTTTAAGACAAACAGAACCTAATTCTAAAGGCTTCTCATCTCAAAACTTATGGAGGATGAAGCAGTTTTATGAAACTTATTACGAAAATGAAAAACTCTCACTATTGGTGAGAGAAATTGGGTGGACAAATAATATGCTAATTATTTCACAAACAAAGACAGAAGAGGAAAAGGAATTTTACATAAAACTTACAGCTAGAGAAAAATACTCAAAGAATGAATTATCAAGACAATTAGAGAGTGGATTGTTTGAACGGTCTATGCTCTCAAAAGAAAATATCTCACCAGTAGCGAGAGAAATATATCCAAGTATTAATGAACATATTCGCGATTACTATTCATTTGAATTTTTAGGATTAAAAGATAATTACTCAGAAAATAACTTTAAAAAAGCTATACTTACGAATTTAAAAGAGTTTATACTTGAATTTGGTAAAGATTTTTTGTTTATAGATGAGGAATTCAAATTACAAGTTGGAAATAAAGACTTCTCCATTGATTTATTGTTTTATCACAGAGAATTGAATTGTTTAGTTGCGCTAGAATTAAAGGTTGGAGAGTTTAAGCCAGAATTTATGGGTAAAATGGATTTTTATCTTGGAGCATTAGATAAAAATGTGAGAAAAACTCATGAAAATCCTAGTGTTGGTATTATAATGTGTAGAACAAAAGAAGAAAATATTGTTGAGATTTCATTAAATAGAAGTGCGTCACCAACTATTATTAGTCAATATGAAACAAAACTAATAGACAAAGAATTATTAAGAAATAAGCTAAATGAATTATTTTCATCCAATCAATAATCAATTTAAGAAGATAAATTTAGGCGTTCGAGAGGTCGCCTTTTTTTGTTTTACTCAACAATCACACAGCTAACTCGGATTTGCAATCCGAGTGGATAACACAAATCATCTATACGTAATCAATTGCTGTGGTTCTACAATCACCTCTAATAAGTAATCTAAGTCTGCATAATTTCTAGCTGAGCTATGCAAATAATCTTCTGGATTGGCAACTAGATTAGCTTTCACCGGATTATTGTGAATATAGTTTAGTTTTTGATAAAAAAAGCTTGCAGAGAAAACTATTTTCGCTTGTTTGCTATCTTGCCAGACTTTATACTCTTGATCTCTTTTCAAATGAGAGCATGCGCTTTTAAATTGCTTCAAAATCCATTCTTGGCTACTTTCATGAGTGTTCATTACTAGTTTTACAATTTCTTTCGATGTGAATTTCTTAAAATCACGCAAAAAACCTGACATCCCAATTTCTGATGATACACTGCAAATTAAATGCAAATGGTTTGGCATTAAACACCAAGCATATATAACTAAACCTTTTTCTTTTTGACAGTAAATTAAGGAGTTGATAAGCATTTCTTTCTGTTTCTTACAATTAAAAATATCTATCCATTCAACAATACTTAAGGTTAAAAAATAGATAGCATTTTGATAGAATATTTTATAACTGTCACCCATGGATACTTTTTTATAAAAATATAAAATTATTAATTAAATACTACACTCGGATTGCAAATCCGAGTTAGCCTAGGGGGATTATGATTTTATAATAATTTAATTACAAAATGCTGTATTGGATAGTTCCCTCAGCTAGCTCGGATTTATCTTTGCTGAGCTCTTCCTACGGACTTTGGTTGTAATCCGAGCGATAAAGCAAAGGACTTTGGTTATAATCCGAGTAGCTATGTTAAATCATTCAATATACTCTGATTTTTAATTTTAGTATATGAAGTTCAAATTGAGTAATTTCTTGCTGTCTAAACACATATTTTATTTATCTGCAATTTGGTTGTTGTGGCATTCAATGATATCTAATAAACTGTCAAAATACTGATTAATTCATAATTCTTGCTGGGGAGTATTTTTAATGAAAAAAAATTAGAGCTATTCTATTTCTACTTGCAATTAAACAAAATTTATAAATAGAATCAAGATTAGGAATGTATTCGACAGAATCAGCCCTCTTCTATAAACAAATAAGGGTGTGAGATTTTTATAAATAATAAAATCAAAAATATTTGTTATAAATTACAAATCAAACAAAACTTAATTATTTTTGCATTTGAAAATGATTATAGATTCAAATTATATATTAATTGGAATTGATGACACAGATAATCCAAATACTCGCGGAACAGGTTATCAATCAAGACAAATGGCAAAAGAAATTCATTCAAAAAGTCTTGGTAGAGTAAAATGTATTACAAGACATCAATTGTTTTTTGATCCGCGAATTCCATATACATCGCAAAATAGTTCTGCTTGTCTTTTAGTTAATCCAAAAAATAAAGATAAGATTATTGAAACTTGTCGCAATTTCCTTTTACAAATTGCTGCAGAAGGATCAGATGTTGGTCTGGCAGTATCAGATTATATTAATGTCGATTCATCTATAATTAATTGGGGAAAAAGAGCTAAGAAAGAAGTATTAACAAAAGAAGAAGCATACAAATTAGCAAAATCTAAAAATATTTTTTTAGAAGGCTTAACCGGTACAAAAGATGGTATTATTGGTTCACTCGCAGCTATTGGATTAAGAAAATTTGGTAGTGATGGAAGATGTATTTGGCTAGATGGTAAAGAAATTAGAGATTTAAAAGGAGTTTATACGGCAAAAAAATTATTACAAGAAATTTATATTGATCGTGTACTTGATATAAATAATCATGAGATAAATCATAATTCGAAAATTTTTGTCGGAGATTGGGTTAGACCAGCAGTAATAAATAATAAAATTACTATATTTGTGCGGTCATGTTTTAATAATGATGATTATGAATTTGAAGTTGCAACAAAAGACTATATCAAAAGTATTACCGACTAATTATGCTTCCTTAATTGAAGCATTATTATTAATTGGGATCGGGGCACTCGCTGTAACGATAAGGGCAAGACTTAGAATTCCTATTAATATTCCTGGTCACCATGGTCTCGAAGTAATGGCTTTACTAATGGCAGGAAGATCTATGACAAGTTATAAACCCGGTACCACAATTAGTACTATTGCAGCTTCATTATTAATGTTTATCCCATTTCTTGGTTTTAAAGATCCGTTTTTGCCTTTATTTTATATTATAATCGGATTTACAGTCGATTCAATTTATGTTAAATTTCAAAAATGGAGTAATAATTATGTTTTTCTTGCTCTTCTTGGTGGAATTGCATATATGATGATTCCAATAAGTCGACTAATTATTAGTTTAAGCTCTATTTACCAATACGGTTCATTCATTAAACATGGCATTTTTAATACAATTATTCTTCACTTTGCATTTGGTATGCTGGGAGCACTTATAGGAACAGGAATTACTTTACCATTTATTAAGAAAAAACAATAAAAATTCGTGAATTATTTAAATGCACATATAAAGCTCATACTGCGAATTGCAACTATCTGCATTTCGTCAACAGTGTTTTTTACTTTTGTTTTTATATCATGTAAGAAAGAACCATCTATTTTTCCTGATCCTTTGATAGAATTTATAATTGGATCTGATTATATATCACAAGATACCAGTCTGCTTTTAGGGGACTCAATAATTGTTGGAATCAATGCAATTACACAGAGTAATGATCCTCTAACACATTTACATTACACAATTGAATATGATGGTGAAATAATAAAGGTTGATACTGCAATATATCTTGAACAGTTAACTTATAGTAAATTAATTATTAAAGGAGTCTCAAATAATGAAAGATGGTCGTTTTATGTACGAGATAGGAGTGGAAGGCAGTCTGATACAATTTCTATTTTATTTACTAAAGATTCAGGTTCAACATACGGTTCAATTACAGAGTTTTCAAATCTAACATTTGGAGCTCAAAATAACTTATTAGAATCTTTTTTCTCATTAAATTTAAATCAATTTTATTCTGAAACTGAAGCGATAAATAATCAAGCAAGTATTAACTTATTATATTTCTATGACTTTTTAGATGGAGATGAGAATACAATTAGTTCACCTGGAGCAAATATTGATGCATCTGTTTATGGTAGCGATTGCATATTGTCTGAATGGACAACAAAAAATACAACCAGATTTATTGAAAATGATAATATTACCGTAGAAGAATTTGATGCTTGTGATAATGATAGTCTAATTTTATATAATTCATTTGAATTTATTACCGGAAAAAGAAAAGCAAAACATTTAAGTGCAAATAAAATATTTTCATTTGTTACAGATAGTGGAATAAAGGGGCTTTTTAAAGTTATTTCTGTAGAAGGTGCAGACGAAGGACAAGTAATTATTTCAATTAAAATGCAGAATTAATGAAGCAAACGATTTGTTTAATATTACTAGTAGTCTTTAGTAAATCAATTTATTATGCACAAGACAATAAAGAATATATTAATAATGATACTGCAATTTATATTGACGAAGTTGTAATTACTGCAACAAGGACATTAAGAAAAATCATAGATATTCCGGCTCAAACCGAATTAATAAAAGCAAACACTATAGAAAATTTTCCAATTAATAATATAGATGACGTATTGAAATCTGTAGCAAACGTGTATGTTAACAGGTCTTGGGGTATTTTTTCGAAAAATTCAAGTGTCACAATGAGAGGTTTAGAAGGAAGTGATAGAACTTTGATTTTGGTAGATGGAGTTCCTAAAAATAAAATTTCAGGAGGATCTGTAAACTGGCATAATATTAATCCCGAGAATATAGAAAGAATAGAAATAATTAAAGGTCCTAGTTCTGCTTTATATGGGAATAACGCAATGGGAGGTGTTATAAATATAATTACAAAAAAACCGACAAAGCAATTACATGGCAGTGTGAAATTATTTGGAGGGAAATATAATGTTTTTGGTAGTTCTGCAAATATTATGGGGAACGAAATCAAAAATGGAAGAGGACTTTATTGGGCGATTAATGGATTTTATCGTCAAGGAGATGGCTATATATTCGAATTACCTGAAAATAGAGACGTAACAGATGTTCAGACTTACTTAAAAGAATATGGAACTGGAACAAAGCTCGGATATCAATTTAATAAAAAAAATAGTATTGAATTAATTTATGATTATTATGATGAATTAAGAGGTGCAGGAAGAGAAGTATTTGAAGAAGGAGGCAGTTATAATAAGTATATTACTAATCAGGCAAAATTAAGATATACTGGCAATTATAATAATTCTAAGCTTAATGTATTAATGTATTATCAGTATGAAGACTATTATGCAGTAAAAGAATCATTAAACGATTATAATGAATATAAACTTATAGATGCATCTTCCCTTAAAAGCGATAAAGGAGCTTGGGTTACATGGTCGAAAAAAATCTTTAAAAAGAACTATATAAGTATTGGAGGAGAATATAAGTCTGGGGATGTTATTGGTGACGAGATTTATAGAACATCTCCTGATTTAATAAAGTATAATGGTGCTATGAGCAACTATGCAATTTTTGTTCAGGATGAAATTGATTTATACAAAAATAAGCTAAAATTAGTCCTGGGATTGAGAAACGACATTATTGTATTTGACAGAGGAGAACAAAGGATTACCAATCCATCAAAAGCGACGGGTTTCCAAAATAGCTTTTATGAGGCTTTTGAGCCAAACATTTGGAACGCAATAAGCCCTAAAGCTAGTATTCAATATGCATTAACAGCAAATTCAACAATATATACATCATATTCAACAGGAATAAAACCTCCTAAACTTGATGATTTGTGTAAAACGGGTAAAATACGTAAAGGTTTTAGATTAGCAAATCCAAATTTAAAACCAGAAACACTAGTAAATTATGAAATTGGTTATAATGCAAAATTGTTTGATAATGTAATATTAAATGCTGCAACATATTACTCAATTGGAGAAGATTTTCAATATCTTGTTGGGACAGGAGATTCTATTGATACAGGAGGTAGTGAATTAAAACCTGTTCTATATCGCGAAAATGTGTCAAAAGTTAGAATAATTGGTGGTGAAATTAGCCTTAAATACAGAATCAACAATAGATTAAACTTTAATATAAGTTACTCATATAACAATTCTAAAATAATTGATTATAAAACAAATGATGAAAATCCTATGAAAGATCTTTCAGGCTTATACATAGTAGAAGTATCTCCTCATTTGTTTTATTCATCTATTAATTGGCAAAATAAATATCTCAACTTAAATGTAAATTGCAATTATACTGATTCACAATGGGCTGATGATGAAAACACATTATTATTAGAAGATTATTTCATCGTGAATTTAAGATTATCAAAACGAATTTTAAAATCATTTGATTTATATATCGATGTTCAAAACTTATTTGATATTGAATATATAGACAGAAAGGGGCAAGTTTCTCCTGGCAGATTTTACATTGGTGGAATTAAATATAATATCAATTAATAATTACTAAATTAAAACGAAATGAAAAGAAACATTACACTTTTATTGACAATTATTGGGTTTGTAAGTTTTGGGTATTCCCAAATAGAAACCATTGCTCAATGGACTTTCCCAACAGGCACTTCAGAAGATGCTATGCCTGATTTATCTAGTCAGAATAATGCTAATCAAACTGTATTTACAGAAGGTGGTACAAGCGCTATCGATTTCTCAAAAAATGGTGAATCAACCAAAGCAGCTCAAGCTACAGGATGGGATAGTGGTATGGATACAAAATCCTGGCAAATTAGCATAAATACTACTGGTTATGAAAACATACTGTTAAGTTCTATGATTACTGCAGGTACAAATGGTCCTGGTCCAAAAGAATTTAAAATTCAGTATAAAATTGGTGAGTCTGGAACATGGACAGATGTAACAGCTGGGCTAGTTACTACAGCCAATGATTGGACAACTGGAGTTACTGAGGACATAGCCTTACCAACTGAATGTAATGATGAGACATTGGTTTATATTCGTTGGGTAATGGCTTCAAATACAAGTATTATTGATACAGATGTTGAATCAGATGGCAAATCAAAAATTGATAACATTGTAATTAAGGGTGAAGCTGCAACAGGAATTATCCCCTCAGCTATAAACGAATTATCAATTTATCCGAATCCTAGTACTGGGATTATTAATATACACTCAATTGAAAATACTATGAATATCAAAATATTTGATATTACAGGTAAAGAGATATTAAATTCCGATCTTAATTCAAGCTGTTTTCAATTTGATTTATCAGATCAGGCAAAAGGAATCTATGTAATAAAAATCCAAACTTTGAACAATAAAACATATATACGAAGACTAACAATCAGATAAGAGTTCTGACTGTTTTCCGGAAAGGTCTGTATATTTATTTATTCAGACCTTTTTTATTCCTTAATGACCAAATCACTAACACTCCACCTGTTATTACTACAGGAATACTAAGCAATTGCCCCATATTCAATCCCATACTATCTTCAAAGGCAACTTGATTTTCTTTTACAAATTCGATAAAAAATCTTGCAGTAAAAATCAAAATAAAGAATACTCCGAGTAAAAATCCTTTAGCATTTCGGAACTTCTCTACTTTATATAATTTTAACAAAACAATAGATGTGATTATATAACAAATTGCTTCATATAATTGTGTTGGATGACTTGGAATAGTTTCTCCATTATTTGCAAAAATAAATCCCCATGGTAATTCTGTATGATGTCCATATATTTCAGAATTCATTAAATTTCCAAGTCTAATTAAAGCTCCGGCAAATCCAGTTGGGATTGCAACACGATCTATAAGCCAGAAGAAGCTTTTTTTTGTTGATTTTCTTTTAAAAATCAATAATGCAATAATAATCCCAAGAGCTCCACCATGACTTGCTAATCCTTGAAAACCAATAAAATGAAAATTTGGTGAAAAGCTTACCGGTAATATAATTTCTAATAAATGATTTGAAAAATAGCTCCAATCATAAAATATACAGTGTCCTAATCTTGCTCCTATAAGTCCACCTAAAACGACATATATAGTTAATGAATCCAGCTCAGCAATAGGAACATTTTCTTTTTTGTAAATGCGCTTAACTACTATATATCCTACTATAAATGCAATGGCAAACAAAATAGAATAATACCTTATTTGAAAGCTTCCTAAATCCAGTAAAACCGGACTTATATCCCATATAATTGAATTTATCATAATTCGGTCTAATTTTTGACAAAAGTAATTATGATATTTAATTCTTGCTAGAATTATTTAATAAATATGTAAAAAAGTGTTAATTTTTAAACATTAAAACATCTATATGCTTTTACTTTACATATTAAAAATTATATTTGTAGAAACTAAATTTTTATAAGATGAAAAAATATTTTGCGATTTTATTAGGTAGCTTACTGCTTTTATCTACAGTAGGTTTTTCATGCACTAATTTTATTGTTACAAAGGGTGCATCAACAGATGGTTCAGTTATGGTTAGTTACGCTGCAGATAGTCATTTGCTATATGGAGAACTATATCATTTTCCTGCAAAAAAATATCCAAAAGGAAGCATTTTTGATGTATATGAATGGGATACAGGTAAATTTTTAGGACAAATTGCACAAGTTGAAGAAACATACAATGTTGTTGGAAATGTAAATGAATATCAAGTTGCTATTGGAGAAACTACATATGGGGGTAGACACGAACTAGTTGACACAACAGGTATTATAGATTACGGGAGTCTAATATATTTAGCTTTGCAAAGATCAAAATCAGCGCGTGAAGCCATTATGATTATGACAAGCTTATTAGATGAGTACGGTTATTATAGCTCAGGAGAATCTTTTTCAGTTTGTGATAAAAATGAAGCTTGGATTTTAGAAATTATTGGTAAAGGTCCTGGCAATAAAGGTGCAGTATGGGTAGCCTTACAAATTCCTGATGGATATATTTGTGCTCATGCTAATCAAGCCAGAATAACAACTTTTGAATATCAGAAAAAAAACAATTGGTTTGATGAAAATCAAACTGTTTTTAATTCAAAAGATGTTATATCATTTGCGAAAGAAAAAGGATATTTTGATGGTAATGACAAAGATTTTAGCTTTTCAGACACATACGCTCCAGTTGATTTTGGTGGAGCCAGATTTTGTGAAATAAGAGTTTGGGCTTTTTTTAATGCTGTTTCGGATAATATGGATAAATACTGGGAATATGCAAAAGGGAATATAGAACATGGAGAAAATGGATATGCAACAAATAGAATGCCTCTTTGGATTAAACCAAATAGAAAGATATCTCAAATTGATATTTTTAATTTTATGGGTGATCATTTAGAAGGAACAGAATTAGATATGACTAAAGATATTGGTGCTGGACCATTTGAAAAACCTTACAGATGGAGACCACTTACATGGGAAGTTGATGGTGTTGCATATTGTAATGAAAGAGCAACAGCTACTCAACAAACAGGTTTTTCTTTTGTAGCACAACTACGTAATTGGTTACCTGATTTTATTGGTGCCATTAATTGGTTTGCAGTTGATGATGCTGCTACTACTGTTTATGTTCCAATGTTTGCTTCTATTACCAAAATCCCTAAACCTTATAAACAAGGTAATGGATCATTAATGAATTTTACAATGGAATCTGCTTTTTGGGTATTTAACATGGTATCTAATTTTGCTTATACCAGATATAATGTAATGTATCCTGAAATTGAAGTAGTGCAATCAGAACTTCACAAAAAATTTGTTGAAGAAGTTAATCAACTTGACAAAAAGATGACTGAAATGTATAAATCTGATCCTGCAAAGGTTCAAAAAATGGTTAACGATTATTCTAACGAAGCAGCCGTTTACACACACAAAAAATGGACAGAACTTTATGCTCACTTATTTACAAAATATATGGATGGTAACGTAAAAACACCTACAGAAGTGCCGGAAGGATATAAATATTATGCTCCAGAACTTAAACAACCTGGTTATGGAGAAGATTGGTATAAAAAAATTGTTGATGAAACAGGTGATCAGTTTAAAGTAATTGGCCCTGCTCATTAAAAAACAAAAAATAGTCGCAATTTTGCGACTATTTTTTATCCTATTTAAAGCTAAATGAAATTAAATAGAAGACAATTACTAATAATTAGTTTTGTAATTATATTATCCTTTCTTGGATTAAACAGAATTCGTTTTATAAATAACTCTGTAATTACAAATGGAGAAGTAATTGGTCATAAAGAGTGGGTTAATGAAGAGTTTCCAAAAGAAAAAGAAATAGCACCAATTATTAAATTTAGTAATGACACTCAAAGAATAGTATTTACTGCTCAGAAAAATTTAAACTACAATGTCGGCAGTCAAATTAAGGTAATTTACAAAAAACAATCACCACATAAAGCAAAAATATACACATTTTTAGGATTTTGGTTAAAACCAATTATTGTATGCATTATTCCTTTAATATTAATATTTGCTTCTATTTTTACATTTTTAGCTAAAGATGATATTATTTACTTTTCAAATAATAAAATAAGGAAAATTAAAAAAAACAAAACCTCACATAAATCATTAGCGAATGATAATAGTGAATGAAAATAATAATTATATTATTAGATAACAGTTTTTTTATTTAATAATACAAACTAAATTAATTTTTACACGTAATAAATTTATTATAATTACATTAGAGAAAAATGTATTTATATAAAAATGTGCTTTTTATCTAATTTTACTGAAAATAAAGTTAAAAGTAGTTAATGAACGATATATGTTATACATATTTTAATTATCTTGTGATTAGCATTTTATTAAATAAAACAATAAACTTATGAAAAAACTAAAACTGATTCTACTAATTAGTTTGTTCGGGGTTATATCATATGCGCAAACCCCACATTATTGTGATAGTGTTCAAGCAGATTTCACGTCTTCTGCACCAGAATGTACAGGAAATTCTGTTACTTTTGCAAACAGTGGTTATACTCATGCAAACTGTATTTATGAATGGGATTTTGGATTAAATTCTAGCCCTTCAACTCATACAGGTCTAACTCCTCCTCCGGTAATATACACGTTAGAAGGAGTAAAAGAGGTTTCAATAACAGTTACGGATTTTGTTACAGGTTGTGTTTCATATAAAAATCATGGAATACAAATTTATGAAAATCCAACTGCATCTTTTACTTCAAGTTCACCAACAATATGTGAAGAAGAAACTGTTGATTTTACAAATACAGGTAGTAGTGGAACTGAATGGCAGTACACATGGGATTTTGGACCAGATGCGATACCAGCTGTTTCTTCAGCTGAAGACCCTACAGGAGTATATTATACTAGTACTGGGGCTAAAACTGTAACCTTAAGTATTACAAATGGACATTGTACTCAATCAAAAAGTCTTGTAATAAATGTCGTAGAAACTCCAAATGTTAATTTTACGAGTAATGCACCTGTTTGTTCGGGTTTAGGAGTTAATTTTACAAACTTAGGTTCATCAACTAATTGTACTTTTGCCTGGAGTTTTGGTGCTGATGCAACACCATTAACATCTACAAATGAAAATCCTAGTGGAGTAATTTACTCTTCGGCTGGTGCTAAAGTTGTAACATTAACAACAACTAATACACTTACCGGATGTGTAGCAAGTAATACACAAAGTGTTTTAATAAACGAAACCCCTACAGTATCTTTTAATCATTCTAGTGATGAATGTATTGAAACAGGCATTGATTTTACAAATACAGGTTCTACTGGTACAGAATGGATTTATTCATGGGATTTTGGCGAAGGTGCAGATCCTCAAATTTCTGTCACAGAAAATCCTACAGGAATTGAATATTCATCATCGGGAACAAAAAATGTTACTTTAACAATAAGTAATTCTAATTGTTCTAATTCT
Organism: uncultured Bacteroidales bacterium; assembly: GCA_964448235.1. Lineage (GTDB taxonomy): Bacteria > Bacteroidota > Bacteroidia > Bacteroidales > ML635J-15 > Bact-19. The sequence goes on from CAYUWD010000007.1 coordinate 45,363, forward strand.
ACAACACAAAATGTTACCGTTTTTGATACACCAATTTGTGATTTTTCAAGTAATGCACCTGTATGTGATGGATTAGATGTTGACTTTATTAATACAGGATCAACAGGAAATCATTCATTTTTATGGGATTTTGGACTTGATGCAACACCTGCTACAAGCACAGATGAAAATCCAAGTGGAATAGTATATTCAACATCAGGAACAAAAACAATAACTCTAACAACTATCAATGATATTACAAGTTGTACAAACCAAACAAGTAAAACTATTACTATTGAACAAACGCCTATAGTTTCATTTACACATTCTGGTGATGATTGTATGGGATCTACTTTCGATTTCGTCAATACAGGAAGCACTGGTGAAGGGTGGACATATTCATGGGATTTTGGCGAAGGTGCAATTCCTGAAAGTTCTACTGCTGAAAATCCAATTGGAATTCAATACACATCAACCGGAACCAAAAATATACTACTTACTATAAGTAATTCCAGTTGCTCAAATTTCGCAACTCAAACTATTACAGTATTAGAAACACCTGAGGCTGATTTTGCGCACACAGCTCCTCAATGTACCCAACTTGGGGTTGACTTTACTAATACTGGAACAGATGTTGATGTGACATATTTATGGGACTTTGGAGCTGATGCAACGCCAGCTACAAGCACTGAGGAAAATCCTACTGGAGTAGTTTTTGCTAATGCCGGTACAAAACAAATTACACTAACTACAACAAATGCTACTACCGGTTGTTCTGATAATATTACACATACTTTAACAATAAATGAAACTCCTGTTGCAAGTTTTGTTCCACCAGCATCAAATTGTATGAACTTTATGTTTGATTTTTCAAATACAGGAAATACTGGTGAAGACTGGAGCTATTCTTGGGACTTTGGTGAAGGAGCAAACCCTCCAACAGCAAGTGCCGAAAATCCAACTGGAATATTATATAGCTCCAGTGGCTGGAAATATATAAGTCTTACAATAAGTAATGCAAATTGTTCTAATACTTATTTAGATTCTGTAAATGTACTTGAAACACCTAATGCAGATTTTACTAGTACTGCTCCGCAATGTATGGGATTACCAATAAATTTCACTAATACAGGAGATAATATTGATGTTAGTTTTAATTGGGATTTTGGAGCTAATTCTGCTCCTTCAAGTTCAACTGATGAAAATCCTTCAAACATAATTTATGATTCTCAAGGAACAAAAGAAATAAGTTTAATTATTACTAATAATGTAACAGGATGTAAAGATACGGTGTATCATACGGTTACTATTCATGAGACTCCTAACGTTAGTTTTACTTCTAATGCTCCTGTCTGTGGAGATGAAGGTGTTGATTTTCAAAATACCGGAAGTAGTGGAAGTAATTGGTCATATACATGGGATTTTGGCGAGCAATCCGAGCCATCAAGTTCCTCTGCTGAAAACCCAGGTTCTGTATCATACCTTGAAGGTGGAACAAAATCAGTATCACTTAGTATTTCTGACGGAGTTTGCTCAAATTCATTAACTCAAAATATTGATATTTTTGATTACCCGGAAATAAATGCTGGTTTTGATACAACAATATGTGCGAATACAACACTAATATTAGGTAGTGAAAAAATTGACGGATACTCATACGAATGGTTTCCTTCATCAACTTTAGACACAGCAGATATTGCTCAACCTATTGCTAGCCCTGAAGCTCAAGTCACTAGCTACATTCTTGTTGTCACAGAAGATGCAACAGGATGTATTGCAAAAGATAGCATCATCGTAACAATGCTACCTTCTGCAATTGCAAATGCAGGTTATGATAATGAAATATGTCAGGGAGATAGCATACAAATTGGGACAGGTCTTTTGGAAGGACAAATGTATTTTTGGACACCAATTAGTGGCGTTTCTGATACATTATCTCCAAATCCGTTTGTTAAACCTGAGGTAACAACTATATATAATATAAATACATTCTATCCGGGATGTGATACAATTACTGACCAAGTTCAGGTAACAGTACATCAATTTCCTGATATAAAAGCAACAGGAATGCATAATGAAGATACTGTAGAAATTTCTAATGGAGATTATGCTCAGTTAATTGTTACCGGTGGTATTCAATATGAATGGTCTCCGGAATTTACTTTGGATAATTCATGGATATACAATCCTGTAGCAAATCCTGACAGCACAACCGTTTATACAGTTTTTGGAACTGATATTTTTGGATGTGTAGGACTAGATAGTGTAACAGTAATGGTAAATACTCCCGGAGTATATATTCCTAATGCTTTTACACCAAATGATGATGGAAAAAACGATGTCTTTTATATAAGAGGGAAAGGAACAAAAAGCTTTGAGTTAAATATATTTAATAGAAATGGAGACTTTATTTATCATTCAACAAATCCAGATGATGGTTGGGATGGCACAATACAAGGAACAGGAAAGAAAGTTCCAAGCGGTGCATACGTATATCACACTAGAGGAGAATATACGGATGGTGAAAGATTTAATACAACAGGGATGATAAATTTAATCAGATAAAACGAATTAGGTACAATAAAAAAATCGAATTATGAAAAATATAATATTTATTACATTGGGATTACTTATTTGCAGCTCTATTATAGCTCAAGATGTAAGATTTTCACAACCATATTCTGCTCCATTAAAACTTAACCCAGCAATAATGGGGGCAGATAATAGTATTAATGCAAAGCTAAATTATCGCTCACAATGGGCAGGTATTGATAACGGTTATAAAACAGCATCATTCACATTTTTTATGCCAGTATATCAGCAAGGTGATGAAAATAATTTAAGTGCAGGACTATTTGCTATGAACGATCAGGCAGGTGCTTTTAATCATATTGAAGCTCTATTGTCATTAGGTTACAATCTTAGATTAACAGATAATGGCCATTTTTTAAGTGCTGCTATTTATGCAGGTTTTAATCAAAAGTTTCTTGATTCTCAGGAACTTACTTTTGATGATCAATACTCAGCTGGCACATATACTCCAACAAATCCAAGCAGTGAAACAGTAATGTATGAATCAAAGTTCTTTATGGATGCAGGATTTGGGCTAATGTGGTTATATCAACCTACAGATAATAGCATAAATGCTTTTGCAGGAATTTCAGCATTTCATGTTAATACACCTAATGAAAGTTTTATTGAAGATAATGGGGAGCTTTTTACAAAGTACTCTTTACAAGCAGGATTAAAAATCATGCCTGAAGGAAGTAGTATAAGCTTTGTTCCAAATATTATTGCTAATTCTCAAAATGGCATTTATGAACTTGCAAGTGGATTATATGCTGATTATTCAATTAATGATGAAATGATGGCTAGAATGGGATTATGGTATCGTGCACAAAATGCAATTGCTTTTCTTGTAGGATTTCAATACACAAACTACTACATTGGATATAGTTATGATTTACCAAGTACAGGTGTTAGTAATATAGCGACAGGTGCAAATACACATGAAATAGGAATTTCATATTATTTTAATTCATCTGATAACATCCGTAAATTATTTTAAATAAAATGCTTATGAGCAATTATAAATTTTTAATCCTTTGTATCTTTTTGTTTTTCATAGGATATTTTCCTTTAAAAGCACAACTAACAATTCAGGATACTCGAACAGATGTTGAACTGGTTGAAGATATCCTTCTTGGAGATGGAGTACAGGTTTACAATATCTCATCTAATGCAGCAGGACAAGCAATAGGAGAATTTGATACCGGAACAGGAAGCACAGATATTCCTATGAGTCATGGTATTATTATGTCAACTGGAAATATATTTAGTGCTCCAGGTCCAAATTCGAGTGGAGGTACATCAGCAATTAATGGAACTTCAGGAGATAATGATCTAGATTTTATAATAGGAGACCCTCCTGGAACTAACGATGCTGCTGTTATTGAATTTGACTTTAAATCTCCTGCTGATACAGTTCGTTTTAATTACATTTTTGCATCAGAGGAATATAGAGAATTTGTTTGTAATTTTAATGACGCTTTTGCATTTTTATTGACGGGGCCAAATCCTTTAGGAGGTAATTATACTAATCATAATATCGCTCTTGTTCCTGGAACAACAACAGAAGTAGCTATAGCTACTGTAAATAACGGAGACTCAGATTCAAGTTGTCCCGAAGAAAATTCTAATTCAGCTTATTTTGTTGATAATAGTGGAGGACTATTTGTTGAATATGACGGTTTAACAGAAATGTTTACTGCCGAAGCAATAGTCGTTCCATGTGAAGAATATCATATTAAATTAGTTGTAGCTGATGCAGGAGACTCTGCGTGGGATTCTGCAGTTTTTCTTGAAGCAAATAGTTTCGGTGCTGTAGTTGATACTCTTATTGCTGACTTTGTTTATGACATTCCTAGTTGTACAGACGATGATATTCAATTTCTTAATGCTGGACCAACAGGTTCTGGTGTAACTTATGAATGGACATTTCATGGATCAGCTTCACAAGCTTCATCTATTGAAGAAAACCCTATAGTTAGTTGGTCAACTCCGGGGCTTCAACAAGTCGATTTTAAAATTGTAATTAACTGTGGAATGGACTCTGCAATAGTAACAAAATATATCAATGTTTATCCTAAACCAGATGCAGATTTTACATTTACTAACGATATTTGTGAAAATAATACTGTTCAATTTACAAATACTGGTTCGTCAGGTGATGAATATACTCACGAATGGATATTTACTAATGATGCAGAACCTCCTCAATCATATAGTGAAAATCCACTTGTTATTTTTAATACTCCTGGAGCACATCCAGTACAACATATTGTTTATAATGATCATTGTTCTAAAGTAGAATATGATACTGTAAACATAATTTCTGGTCCGGAAGCTTCATTTTCTCATACAGGACCAATTTGTGAAAACCAAACAATTGACTTTACTAACACTGGCACAAGTGTAGGAGTAACATTTGATTGGTCTTTCAATCCTGATGGCATACCAACAATTAGTACAGATGAAAACCCTACAGGAATTGCTTTTTCAAGTTTTGGAACTAAAATTGTAAATTTGACTGTAACGGATTCTGGAACAGGTTGCCAACAAACATATGAAACTGACATTCAGGTCCTTGAAATGCCTGTAGCAGATTTTTCATTTACAAATAATGTTTGTCTAGGATCTAGTGTGAATTTTACAAACATTGGGAGTAGTGGAAGTGAATATACTTATCTTTGGGATTTTGGCACAAATGCATCTCCAATTAGTTCTGTAGCTGAAAATCCTACAGGTGTTACCTTTGACGCAAATGGCCCACAAAACATTACTCTGACAGTATCTAATTCTTATTGTACTGCCAGCACTACACAAGTAATTACAATTGATAATTCTCCAGCTCCTGATGTATCATTTAGTAGTACAGCACCAAAATGTGAAGGTGAAACCATTGACTTTAGTTTTGACAATAATCCAATGGGGCTTGATTTTAGTTGGAATTTTGGCGTAAATGCAAATCCATTAAACTCAACTGACCAAAATCCATCTGGAATAAGTTTTAGCGCTAATGGTCCTCAAATAATATCATTAACTGTAACAGACCAAATAAGTGGATGTCAAAATACAATAACTCAATCAATTAATTTATATGAAACTCCTGTAGCAGATTTTAGTTTTACGGACTCTGTTTGTATTAATGCTTTGATTGATTTTACAAATACAGGATCTTCAGGACAAGAATTTTCATTTGCATGGGACTTTGGTGAAGGAGCTACTCCTTCGTCCTCAACCGCAGAAAATCCCACTGGAATTAGTTTTGATTCTAATGGTCAAAAAATTATTACATTAACTGTTTCAACACCTCAATGTGTTACTACATACACGGATACGTTGATTATTAAAAATTCTCCTGCTCCAAGTTTGGACTTTTCTTCGACAAGTCCGATATGTGAAGAAAATATTATATCATTTAATGTATCTGATTTTGATCCATCATTAAGCTATTCATGGACTTTTGGACCTGATGCGACACCAAACACATCAAATATTGAGAATCCAGATGTTACATTTAGTACAAACGGATTAGTTTCTGTTCAACTTTATGTTTCAGATCCTATAACTGGGTGTGACAATTATGTTGAGAAAATTGTTCAAATATATCCTAGACCGGATGTAAGTTTTAATTCAGATGCACCAGTTTGTATTGGTGAATTGGTGAATTTTTCTAATACAGGTAGTAGTGGAGCTGAGTTTTCATATAGCTGGAATTTTGGAGAAGGTGCAAATCCGTCAATTTCAAATGCTGAAAATCCAAGCTCTGTTATTTACTCATCTTCGGGAACAAAGCAAATAAGCCTAACAATATCTTCAGCATATTGTACTCGTACAATTACTCAAAATATTGAAATTCATGCTTCGCCTGTTGCTGATTTTACGACAAATGCTCCACAATGTACTAATCAAGATGTTCAAATGCATAATTTAAGCACAGTCGATGGTGATGCTACTTATCAATGGTCATTTGGTGATGAAGCTTCTATTACCAGCTCTACTGATGAAAACCCTGTTGTTTTATATTCAGACTCCGGAACAAGTAGTATAAAGTTATTAGTAACAAATACTACAACAGGATGTTCTGACTCAATAAGCTCATATATAAATATTTATCAAACCCCAACAGCTGCGTTTTCTTCCAATGCACCTTTATGTCCTAACGAAGGTATAAGCTTTGTTAATGAAGGAAGTACTGGTCCGGAATATTCATACACATGGAGTTTTGGTAGATATACTCAACCTCATTCTTCACTTGCTGAAAATCCTACAGGTATATCATTTTCTCAAGGAGGTACTCAAAGTATCACTTTAACTGTTTCCAATAATGAATGTAGAAATACTATTACTCAAAACATTGAGATACTACCTTTACCTGTTGCAGATGCAGGTTTAGACACAATTATTTGTGCTAACAGATCGGTAGAAATTGGCTCTCCTGAAATTTCAGGATATACATATTTTTGGTTACCGGAATCATTTTTAGATGACAATACTCTGGCAAATCCAATCGCTTTTCCACAGGCAGAATTTACCAATTTTGTTTTAACAGTTACTGACACAACTACAGGATGTACAAATAAAGATACTATAAAAATTACGATGCTTCCTGCTGCAATAGCTAATGCAGGGCAAGATATTAGTATTTGTAATAATGAGACTGTACAAATTGGTGTTGGAGCAATAAGTGGACAAAATTATTTATGGAGTCCAACACATGGTATGTCGGATTCAACGATTTCTAATCCAACAGTTACAATATCCGAAACAACTACTTACACCGTTAACGTTTCTTATGCAAATTGCGATACTATTAGTGACGAAGTTACTGTTACAGTACATCCAATTCCAGAAATATATGCAGGAGAAGATCAAACAATTACATTAGGAGAACAAACTACTCTTCATGCTAATGGAGGCACAAATTATGTTTGGTCTCCAGCAATTAACATTAACAATACTTATATTGCTAATCCAATTGTGTATCCGGATGATACAATTACATACGTAGTTGTTGGTCTAGATGTTTTTGGTTGTGAAGGATCTGATTCAGTTGTTGTATATGTTAAGGAACCTGAATGTTATATACCAAACTCTTTTACTCCAAATAATGATGGACGTAATGATGTTTTTTATATTAGAGGAAATCCAATTAGCGATTATAAATTGCAAATATTTAACAGATTAAATCAATCGATATTTATTACTAACAATTATTATGAAGGTTGGAATGGAACAATTCAAAACTCAGGATTAGATTGCCCTGAAGGAGCATATGTATATGTAGTTACCGGAATAAATCAAGATGGGGAAGAGGTAATCGAAACAGGAATAATCAATTTAATACGATAAATATTTTATATTTTTTATATTTTCAAAAAAGTCGTTTTATTATAAACGACTTTTTTGTTTCTGTGTTTTTATTTTTAATTTTACCATGAATTATCAATAATATACCATGAAACATTCATTAAAACTTATTCTATCAATAGTATTTTTATATTCGCAATTTATTGTTTTATCACAAAATATTCGAATCATTCCTCCAGTTGGACACACTGCTCAAATTACTGATGTAGAAATATCAGAAGATGGAAAATATATTCTAAGCTCTTCGGTTGATAAAACTATTATTTTATGGGATTA
>CAYUWD010000008.1:0-48858 GCA_964448235.1 uncultured Bacteroidales bacterium
AAATAAAACAGCTTCTATTTTATACTTAAACTACAAACTTATGGACAAATAATATAAATTTAGGTAATTATCACACTTTTTTTTAGTTCTACCCTTATTTTATAATTGAGGTTTTCTTATTTGGTTTGTACAAATTACTCCCAAATATGTTTTATTATCAATGATTTGTTTTGGCATAGTTTTTATAATATATTTGTAATAACAAGAAATAAATTATAAACGATGAAAAATATACTAGTTTTACTAACTCTCTCTCTCGGAATCTTAACAATTTCGCTAACAGAACTTAAAGCACAAGCAACTCCTGAAGAATTAATGGAAGGATTCTTTACCATTTTTAACGAAGATGTAAATCAGGCTGTTGATTACCTTTTTGAAACAAACCCACTTATTGATGGAGATCAGGAAGGAATAAAAGCTATAAAAGAAAGACTTGAACTTTCTCGCAAACTATTAGGGAATTATCACGGATCTGAAATTGTAAGCAAGTATTATGCAGGTAATTCATATGCAAAATATATTTATAGCCTCAAATATGAGCGTCAACCTGTAAAACTTGTGGTTGTTTTATATAAGCCAAATCAAAAATGGAAAGTCCAAAACATTAACTTTGTAGATGATATTGAAACTGAATTCAAATTAGTAGAGTAGAATTTTTATATTGAATTATAAAACTTCCTTTTCTTACCCCGAAACAATATTTACTTAAATTGTTGAACAAACAAATGCATCATATCTTCATCTGCTTTTTCAATATATGAAACACCAAACTTCGTAAATTTCGGATTCAATAAATTATTTCGATGACCTCTATCCTGAACTCCGTGATCTATTAACAAATCAATTACAGCATAACGAGGTAAATCATTCCCAAATTGAATATTCTCAGCACACGAAAAATCAGAATGCTGAAATTTACCAGTTCGTTTAACAAATTTTGTATGTTTTTCACAATTTTCTTGAAGCTCCTCCGAGTACTCTAGTAAAGGTAATGATTCCAGGTCTTCGAGAATGCCTATTAATTCATTAGCGGTCTCTCTCTCATCATCTCCGGCATCCCAATAATCGAGGAAACTGTCGATGTATTGAATATAATTTTTAGGATTTGTACGTACCAAATTTATCTCATCAAGAACTTGCTGCTCAATATCACTTAATTGCGAAAAGACCATTATACTACTTAGCAGAAATATAATTATCAATAACTTCTTCATAACCATTTTACTTTAGAACGTACTATATACTTCAAAAATTATGCAATTCCTGATCTAATATCTTTAAATATACACTTTCTGAATTTTCGCTAAAACAAACAAAATAAACTTCTAATGGGAATTTACTATTATTTAAAAAGTTGATTGTCGTTTCCACAGCAATTTTAGTTGCAAGATCGACAGGATACCTATATACACCTGTGCTTATTGCAGGGAATGCAATTGATTGTATTTTTTTCTCTGCAGCAATTTGCAACGAATTTAAATAACATAAATGCAGCATTTCTTTCTCCTTATTCCGGCCTCCATACCAAACCGGACCAACAGTATGAATAACATATCTGGCAGGCAAATTATATCCATCTGTTATTTTTGCCTCACCTGTTGCACAACCGTTAAGGGTTCTACACTCTTCCAACAAACCAGAGCCGGCAACCCTATGTATTGCTCCGTCAACACCTCCTCCCCCTAATAATGTAGTATTAGCTGCATTTACAATAGCATCAACTTTTAAACGTGTAATATCAGCTCTTATAACAATAATCCTATTTTTCATAATCACAATTAGATATCCAAACTAAATGAATAATTTACTTCATTTCACCTTAATAAATATGCATTTAATCATTTTAACAAATACTTAATTAAAGTAATAATAAAACTTTTTACAAGAATATACAAATTTGGATTATTTTTTGTATTATTGAAAAAAAATTAAAACAATCAATTATGAAATATTCTTTAAAATTATTATCTGTTTTTCTGATATTATTCTCATTTAGTACAGCAAAAGCTCAGAAAGAAGTTGGTATCTGGAAAACTATAGACGATGAAACCAATAGCCCCAAATCGCATGTAGAGTTATACATAAAAAATGGGAAACTATATGGAAAAATAGTTAAATTACTAAATAACGAAGAAGAAAATCCACTCTGTACAGAATGTGAAGGCGAATTGTACAACCAACCAATAATTGGGATGCAAATTGTCAATGGTCTAGCAAAACGAAAGAAAGACTGGTATAAAAAACTTGGAATTCTAGACCCCGAAAAAGGTCAGATATATGACTGCAAAATATGGCTGGAAGATGATAACACATTAAATGTAAGAGGATTTTTAGGTCCTTTCTATCGTACACAAACATGGTATAGAGTAGAATAATCTAAATCTTTTGTAAAAGCATAAGACCATCACGTAGAGGAAGTATAATTTTTCTAACTAGATGGTCTTTTTTAATGTAATCATTAAATTCGATAATTCCCTGAGTCATATAATCATTAGATACAACAGGTTTAAATATTTTATCATCCCACAAAACATTATCAGCAATAATTAAACCTCCTGACTTCACTTTAGGAAAAATCAACTTATAATAATCGAGATATTCTCTCTTATCCCCATCAATAAACACAAAATCATATTTGTTATCGAGGCTTTCAATGATTTTTTTAGCATCACCAATAATAGAATTAATTTTATTCTCTAGTTTACTTAATTTAAAGTATTTAGATGATAACCACTCTATTTCGTCATTTCTCTCAATTGTTGTAATACTTCCATCTTCGGCCACAGCTCTAGCCATACAAATAGTAGCATAACCTGAGAAAGTCCCTATCTCCAAAACACTTTTGGCATCAACTAAACTTATTAAAAAGCTTAAAATACTTGCTTGATGCCAACCAGAAAGCATACGCGGATGCAATTGTGTAAGGTGGGTTTCTCGTTCGAGTGCTTGTAATAAATCATCCTGTTCTCCGGCAAATGAGTCAACAAATTCCAAACGTATTTTATCAAATTCTGAAGTCATACTAGTAGTATATTAAACTTGAAAATTTATCAGGATTTAGTATTTCGTTTGCAACTTGCAAAATTTGTTCTGCACTTACAGATTCTACTTGAGTAATAGTTTGTTTTAAGGTTTCAACCTGATTATATATTAAAAATGATTTCCCCATAGTTAGTAACATATTTGAATGAATTTCACTCCCAATTGCGATTTGACCTATCAACTGTTTTTTTGCTTTATTTAATTGTATAGGACCTAATTTTTTATTTTTCAGATTATTAAATTCCTTAAATATCAAACCTATTGCAATTTCGATATTTTCTTTATCTGAGCCAAAATATATATTAAAATTACCAGTATCTTCATAAGGCGAATAATTTGATTCGATATTATATGAAATTCCTCTTTTTTCACGCAATATCATGTTTAATCTGGAATTCATACCAGGACCTGCCATTAAATTAGAAAGAAGAAAAAGTGGTAATCTTTTATGGTCGTTAAAAGTATATGCATAAGTTCCTAAAATACAATGAGCCTGATGTGTATTTTTGCATATTTTTTTATTCACAACTACTTGATTCGCAAATTTCTCTCTTTTATATTTTCGATACTTAGCCTCTTGTACGCAAAAGTATCTTTGACAATATTTTAATAATCTTTCGAATTTTATATTTCCAATAGAACAAATCACCATTTGATCTGTATTATATTTATCCAAAATAAATCTCTTAATATCAGATCCTGAATACTTTAAAATATTTTCTTCGTCACCTAAAATATTTCGGCCTAATGGATGATCGGGATAAATTAAATCTTCAAAATCGTCAAAAATCATCTCTGCAGGACTATCTTTATAGGAATTAATTTCATCAATAATAACTTCCTTTTCCTTTTCTATTTCTTTTTCAGGAAAAGTGGAATTAAAAATCACATCACTAATTAATTCAATTGCACGTTCATAAAATTCATTTAAAAAACTTGCTGACACACAGGTTTCTTCTTTAGTCGTATAAGCATCTATTTCACCACCAACATCTTCCATTCTGCTAAGAACATGAAAAGCTCTACGTTTTTTTGTTCCTTTAAACAACATATGTTCTGTTAGATGAGCTATTCCGAACTGATTTTTCGACTCATCTCTTGTTCCTGTATTTATTATTATTCCACAATGCGCCACATCAGAATCGACACACTTATGTATTATTCTAATACCATTATCCAACAAAGCAGTCCTATACATAAGATATTTTTTTGCAAAAGTAAAGTTTTTAAATTAATACAAGCCCAAATCTTAAAATTTGATTTAATTAAGCACTATAGACTTGTAAAAACACACAACAGCTTCGTCAATTCCTTACACTATATTTTATTACAAAACCTAAAGAGAATTATTAAATTTAAAAAAACAGGCTGATAATCAGGACTTAAATATTAAAAAATCAAATTTTATCATTTTTTTTTTTGCAAAAATAAAAAATTGATTTACATTTGCAGTCCTTAAAACAAGGTACCATAGCTCAGTAGGTAGAGCACAGGACTGAAAATCCTGGTGTCCCTAGTTCGACCCTAGGTGGTACCACTGCCCCTCTCAAAAGGAGGGGCATTTTTATATTAATTTACCAAAGGTATAGTTAATTCTACTCCTACTTCTAATTTTGGGATATCATAATACAAATCTATATCAGATATACGATATTGACCATAAACAGCAAATATTCCATAACCTAGTCTCGCTCTAACACCCCAATTCCATTTATCAGCAACACTTCTCTTGACCATATCGACAGCCTCTATCCCATTTGAATATTCAATTTTTAACTTTTCCCTGTATGTATTCATTAAATTTCCATATACACCTAAATCTAAATATGTCCCAAAGCCTGTCATTGTTCCTGGAACGAATCTAAAACGCTGATATAACTCAATATTATAAGAATTTGTTATAAATAAATATTTAAAACTATTATAAATATTTTCGTTATAATTATAGTCTAAAAAATACTTACTTTTTTCAAAGTCAAAATTTATTCCTATCCTATACCACTTTGATAAATTTCCTATAAATCTTAAACCAAAATTATTTGTATGAGAACGAGCAAAAACAAAATTATCAGCATTATCAATAGGGAATATATTTAATCCATAAGAAAAATAAGGAGCAATATAAAATCTAGAATTCACACCAAAAGCCGATGGGTCATCATTAAAAACATCTTTCTCATAAACATTATATTGTCCATCTGTTGTTATTGCATCATCATAGTCAATATTATCGTCAGCTTCCAAATTATCATTTTCTACTACATATTCCTCCAATTGTCCTTCGCTATATACTCTAAGAGTTTTACCACCAATAAGTGCGTCCTTATCAATAGTAATTTCATCACCAGATTTCATCCAAAATTCATTTTGAGCATAATACTCTAAAATCTCATCTTTACTCTCTATATGATACAGCACAAGTACTTTATCATACAAATCTCTCTTAATAACCTTTATAATAATTTCGTCCTTATTTTCCACTAATTTGAATACTTCATTATTCTCTTTACTAATATTGCCAGTAAAATATCCTGCTTTTGGCACACCATAACCAACAGCATAATCATAATAAGGATACAAATGAGCTGATTTTTCTACTTCTTCTTTTAGCTGCATAGCTGTAAGCTCTTTTTTTGTTTGCCAAGCACAAGCGACAAAACCTGCAGCAAGAGGGCTTGCAAATGAAGTTCCATAAGCAGATCCATACTTATTCCCAGGTTTAGCAACATCAGCTTTTCCCCAAGCCGAAACATTTGGTTTCATCCTACCATCTGCAGTTGGACCATAAGACGAAAAATCTATATGATGCCCTGAATATTGTTCTACTCCTCCAATTGAAAGAATACTATCTGCATCAGCCGGAGCACCTAATGTTTTCCATGAGGCTTGACTTCCTTCATTTCCCATTGCATTACAAACTAACATTCCTTTTGATCCAGCCATATTTGCTGCTCTTGTAACCAAACATTTTTGGCCATCCATATCAGTTGTATTATGACGATCAGCACCATAACCTAAACTGCTATTAATTACATCTGCCCCATTTTTATCTGCCCATTCAACTGCCATCATCCAATATACTTCTTCTTTTGCTGTTTCGGCATTTACCTCAGTACGAGCCAATAAAAATTCACTTCCGGTAGCTAAACCCATTTTATTCCCATTCTCATCCAAACCGGCAATACAACTCAAAACCATTGTACCATGACTATTCCAACCATATACATCTTCTTGCTTTTTGGGGAAATTATATGTCTTAATAATCTGATTATTTTTCCTTAAATGTTCAAAAGCATCATGCGTATCAACATCAGGAAAACCACCATCAAAAACTGCTATCCTAATTCCTTTACCATCAATATCATTTTTCACAAACTCCTCACCTTGCATTGCTGTTAATTGAGGAAGAATTCCATTTTCATATGTTTGATTAAACAAAATACCGTTTCCTTCGTCATTATTATAATCACATAAAATCGAATTGTTTATTATTACATTTACACTTTTCACAAAAGATAAGGTTTTGATTTTATTTATTGCTTCATCACTAGCTAAAATAGCAACAGAATTAAACCATCTTGTTTGTCCAATATACTCTTCTGACAATTCAGAAACTTGCTTAACATAGTTTTCATTTATAGGATAGTCACTAATATCAAATAACGAAATATTATTATTAGTTCTTCTTTCTATAGCTTTATTATCAAAATATTCATAAGGATTAAACTCCGATTCATTTTTATCTGTAAACTCCACCCAATAATAATTTTGAGCAAACATAAATGAACACACAAATAATGATACAAATAACAAAATAGGATTTTTCATAAATAAGGTTTTTGGTTTGAATATAAACCAAAAATACATTAAAAATATTGTAATTAAGTCAATTGATTAAAAAATATTTACAAGCCTTATTCTTATTTTTCAGTTTCTTTTAATCTTTCAGCATTTTCTGCCATAATTAATTGATCAATAATTTCTTGAATGTCCCCCATCATAAAGTTTTGTAAATTATAGGCAGTATATCCAATTCTATGATCAGTTATACGTCCCTGAGGGAAATTATATGTACGTATTTTAGCAGATCTATCACCTGTAGAAACCATTGTTTTACGTTTTTTTGAGATATCATCCATATATTTCTGATATTCAAGATTATAAAGCCTTGTTCTCAACTCTTTCATAGCAGAATCGAGGTTTTTTAGTTTAGATTTTTCATCTTGACAAGTAACAACTATACCAGTTGGAATATGTGTTAATCGAATAGCTGAGTATGTTGTATTTACTGATTGTCCACCTGGTCCAGAAGAGCAATATTCGTCTCTTTTAATATCTGCTTGATTTAATACTACATCAAATTCGTCTGCTTCTGGTAAAACGGCAACAGATGCGGCGCTAGTATGCACTCTACCTTGAGTTTCAGTCTGCGGCACTCTCTGTACACGATGCACACCGGACTCATACTTTAATACACCATATACTCCATTTCCAGTAACACTAAGTACTATTTCCTTATACCCACCTTGTGTCCCTTCAGTTGCTCTTGTCACTTCGGTTTTCCAACCTTTAGAATCAGAAAATTTGACATACATTCTCATTAATTCACCTGCAAATAAACTTGCTTCATCACCACCAGTACCTGCTCGGATTTCCAAAATAGCATTTTTCTCATCTTCTGGATCTTTAGGAATAAGTAGAAATTTAATTTTTTCTTCTAAAGGTTCTACTTGAGGTAATAATTCATCAAGTTCCATTTTCGCCATTTCCCGCATTTCTTCGTCTTTTTCAGAAGACAAAATACTTTTTGCATCATCTATATTAGAAATAATCAGCTTATATTCTTCATAAGAGTCAATAATTGGTTCTAACTCTTTATATTCCTTATTTAACTTAACATATTTATCCATGTCAGAAATTATTGATGGATCAATAAGAAGTTTCCCCACCTCAATAAAACGAGCCTTTACACCGGCTAATTTATCCAGTATTAAATTATTTGCCATTATCTATCTTTTATTCGTAAATAAATGTTCCTTCTTCTGTTTTTATAGTAAGTTTTTTACTTTTTGCCGCTTCACAATATCCAATAATTTTTGCCTCAACACCAAAGCTTTTACTTATTTCGATTATACCTGCTGCTACATCATTAGTAGTATAAATTTCCATTCTGTGTCCCATATTAAAGACCTTGTACATCTCTTTCCAATTTGTACCACTCTGTTCTTGTATTATGTTAAACAAATCAGGTATTTCAAACATATTATCTTTAACTACATGTAATCTTTCAATAAAATTTAAAATTTTGGTTTGCGCACCTCCACTACAATGAATAATTCCATTAATCTTATCTCTATATTTTTCGAGCACTTTTGCAATAATAGGAGCATATGTACGTGTTGGTGAGAGCACAAGCTTAGCTGCATCAATCCCTAAATCACTAATTTTTTGAGTGAGATCAAAATTTCCTGTATAGACATATTCTTCAGAAATACCATCATCAAAACTTTCGGGATATTTTTTTACAAGTTTTTTATTAAACACATCGTGTCGAGCCGAAGTCAAGCCATTACTTCCCATCCCGCCATTGTAATGTTCTTCATATTTAGATTTCCCAAATGAAGAAAGCCCCACAATAACATTTCCTGCAGCAATATTTTCATTAGTGATAATATCTTCTCTTTTCATTCTGCAAGTAACAGTAGAATCAACAATAACAGTACGCACAAGGTCGCCAACATCAGCAGTTTCACCACCTGTTAGTTGAATATTTACTCCTAGTTTTTGTAAATCTGAACAAAACTCGTCAGTTCCTTTAATAATAGCAGTTATAACCTCACCTGGTATTAAACGTTTGTTTCTTCCAATTGTAGATGAAAGCAAAATATTATCAGTAGCACCAACGCATAATAAATCATCGATATTCATAACAATTGCATCTATAGCAATTCCTTTCCATACCGACAAATCGCCAGTTTCTTTCCAATACATATAAGCTAAAGAAGATTTTGTTCCAGCACCATCAGCATGCATTATATTACAATATTTAGGATCATTCCCTAAAATATCAGGAATAATCTTACAAAATGCTTTAGGAAATAAACCTTTATCAATATCTTTTATAGCATTATGTACATCTTCTTTAGAAGCTGAAACACCACGTGCATTATATCTTAAACTATCACTCATTTTTCGTACAAAAATAATTAAATTAATAAGAATTTACAATCAAATATTTTAAGCAAGAAAACAAACAAAATTAGTGTTTACTAAAGTATATACAAAACCACACTAATAATAAAAAACAGCAGCCTACAAGACTGCTGTTTTCTATTATTTATATTTTTAAATTAAAATTCTCCATTTCCAACATCCTTAATAATTGCACTTCCTCCACCTTTTTCCTTCATTTCTTGTTCTTTTTTCACTTCCTCTTCATCAACACCATAATCAGTAGAAAGAACACTAAATTCAGTACGTCTATTTAATTGATGTGCATTTTCTGTTTTTTCTTTATTGTTTAAACTTTTAATATAAGTTTCTGTCAAAATATCATCAATTTTAAAATATGGGAATAATTGGTTAAGTTCTTTATCAATAACACGAGGCTCTGATTCACCAAGTCCTTTAGCAGTAAGTCTATCTGCACTAATTCCTTTTTCAATTAAATAATCAACACATGATTTTGCTCTTGCCAAAGACAATTCCATATTATAGTCATCATTACCTCTAAAATCGGTATGTGATCTTAATTCAATTGTAATATTTGGATTATCCTCCAAAGTTTTAACTAATCCATCCAGTGCTACTGTTGATTCAGGTCGTAAATCAGCTTTATCATATTCATATTCAATATTAGGTAATGTGATTATTCTAGGAATTCTAGCCAAATTAATAACTACATTAATAACAGTATCATATTCAATATTAAAAGTAGAAAAACTAGCCGAATTAGAGAAATAATCTTTACTAACCTCTGCTTTTATTTTATAATTCTGATTTGGTTCCAATTTATGAACAAATCCTCCGGTTTCTGACGAAACTAATTCACCCACAAGTCCGGCATCATTCATAATGGTTATTTTAGCATCCTTAATAAATTTTACATTATCTAATTCAGTAGTATCACGAACAAGACCATTTAAATTTATCACAAGTGGTGGTAAATCAAATGAATATATATCATCACTACCTTTACCTCCTTTACGATTAGAACTAAAATAACCTGATTCTGAATTACCATTAAAAATTATTCCAAAATCATCATAAGATGAATTGATTGGATATTTCATATTTTCAATATCTGTAACGTTCAGATCTTCATCTCTAATAACCTTGTATATATCAAGACCTCCCATCCCTTTATGGCCATCAGAAGCAAAATATAAGGTTTCATCAGCTCTTACAGTAGGGAAAACTTCATCACCTAATGTATTAACTTTAGGTCCTAAATTTACAGGTCTGCCAAATTCACTACCTGATCCACCAATACGCTCAGCCATATATATATCCATACCTCCATATCCTGCAGGAGCTTCTGCAGAAAAATATAAAGTTTTATCATCAAAAGATAATGCAGGATATCCCACTTCGTAATTATCAAAACCAGGAATATTTACAACAACAGGTTCTCCCCAAGCATTTCCTTTTTTGCTTGCATAAAAGATTTTACAGGGTTCATCCACTTTTTTACCGGCTTTACAACGTGTAAAAAACATATCAGCTCCTCTCATAGAAACGGTTGAGGCTCCTTCATCTTCTTCAGTATTAATACCACCGGGTAGTGGAGTTGGTTCACTCCAATTCCCTTTACGATCTTGAGAAACCATAAAAATATCTGTAAATTTCTGCCCTGATTTATAATTATCTCTACTACCCATAGATCCTTCTCTTGAAGTAGTGAAATACAAATTTCTATAATCTTTTGAAGCCCAAACTACTGAAAAGTCTAATTGCATTGTATTAAACTTCGATAAATTTACTACTTTATATCTAGTTGGCCTATTAATCCATTTTGGAACAAGTTTACAAGACTCTAACCCACTTGAAGCTCTATGATCTTGTGGGGATACTTGCAAATATTGTTTATAAATATCAATAGCATCTTCATATTTACCATTCATTTTTAATGCATCAGCATAAAATAAAAGGACATCCGGTTTAATTACTCCTCTAACGTAATTATCAACTGCTACACCAAAATACATTTCT
The DNA here is from genome assembly GCA_964448235.1 of uncultured Bacteroidales bacterium. GTDB lineage: Bacteria > Bacteroidota > Bacteroidia > Bacteroidales > ML635J-15 > Bact-19. The sequence goes on from CAYUWD010000008.1 coordinate 11,254, forward strand.
GCTTTATCAGAATTTCCCAACATTTTGTAACAATATCCCAATTTATAATTCACTTCTGCTTTTTCGGACTGAGTAGATAAACTTCCTAAAGCTTTCTCATAATAATCTTTTGCAAGATCAAACATATATGTATTATAATATCCGTCACCTTTTTCAACCAAAGCACGCTGAGCAAGCATAAAAAGCGGAAAAATCAAAGCAAATGATAAAATTAAAATCCGTTTCATAATATATAATTTTTAGTTTTCTTAAACATTGTCAAATATAATAACTTTATTTCTTTAAAAAGACATCTCTTACAAAATGTTTTGAATCATCAAGCGATTTTGTATTAACAAAAGCTTTTTCAACTTTATAATCTTTATATTTAAAATATAAGATATAATTTTTTTCAGGTTCCAAATCCAATTCATACATTCCAAACTTATTAGTAGTTTTTGTATTAACTAAAACATAATCATCAGTCATAATTTGTATATCTACATTTGCAACAGTCTCGTTAGAATATTTATTCCAAACTGTACCTGAAACAGTAAATGTAATTTCAGGCAATACAAAATGATATAAATCTGTTTTACCCATTCCTCCGATTCTTCTGGACGTGAGAAATCCTTCCTCTTTCATACCCATAAATACTATGCCAAAATCATCATGTGAACTATTTACTGGACTCCCCATATTCTCAATATCATATTTTATCCCATCAATATAATGTGCTTTAAAAATATCTAATCCTCCCATACCAGGATGTCCATCAGAAGAAAAATACAAATCACCATTAGTTCTTATGTACGGATGAACTTCGTCTGCTTCTGTATTAATAAAATCTCCTAAATTTTGAGGTGCGCCAAAAGGTTGATTTTTTTTAATTCTAGTTACTTTATAAATATCTTTACCTCCCAAACCTCCCAATAAACTATCTGCAACAAAATATAATGTCAATTCATCATTGCTTATTGCAGGATGTCCTATAGAAATATTTTCAGGGATTCCTGGAATTTCGACTTCCTTAATTTGGCCCCAATAACTACCCACTCTCTTTGCTACAAATATTCTACATCCTTTATCATGCAATTTATCATATTTACACCTTGTAAAGTATAAATTACTTGATTTATGATTAAGACAAGCAGCACCTTCTTCGTCATTTGTATTTACCAAACCTGGCACTATCACAGGATCAGTCCAACGACCGTCTTTGTTCTTTTCGGAATAAAATAAATTAGAACAATACTCACCAGACTCCGGACTAATAGAGACATGCGTTGGAGCATATCTAGTAGATGTAAAATATATCTTTTTGTTATTTCTAACCTCAAAAAATGGACAGAAATCATACTCTCCTGAATTAAACTTCCCTTTTATTTTTACTTCATATCTTGTAGGATTTTCTAACATCTCGAATGTATATTTTATACTTTCAATCCCTTTATCTGCTAATTTGTGTTCAGGCATACATTTTTGAAACTTCTCATAATAAATTAATGCTGAATCATATTTTCTAATCATTTGATATGATTCTCCTAAATATAAATACACTAAAGGATCATCATAAGAATGTTTAACAGCATTTAGGAAATTTACTACTGCATTATCTGGAAGTGACAATTTTTTATTGCAATATCCTGAATAATATGAAGCTTTTGCTACAACAGATTTTTTCTTTGGTGTTCGTCTTATCTGTGATTCGAAGTAATCTATCGCTAAAGCATATTGCTCTTTATCCATAGCTTCGACACCTAACTTAATCCTCTTTTGTCCAAATAGACAAAAGACTAGACCTAAGAAAACAACAATCACAAATATTTTTCGCATAATTCTTTAAATAAAACGTAAAATAAATATTTTTCATAAACATTTCAAAAATATTATGCAAATGAAATGCCACTTCATAATAAAGTGGCATTTTAACAAAAATTAGTTGTATGTATAATTGTATAAACTTTAGTTTATCTATAATCCTGTAAATTTTCCATTAAAATCTTACGTGCAAAGAAAATCCTACTCTTAACGGTACCTATTGGTAAACTTGTTTGATCAGCAATTTCTTTATATTTATATCCGTCAATAAACATTCTAAATGGGACTCTATATTCTTCATTTAGAGAATCTATTGCATTTGAAATATCTCCAGTATTAATTACTGATTCTGCAGTCTCTAAATGAGGCATTGTATTCTTTAATAAATATTCATCTTCAGACTCATCATTAATTGTGTTTTTATAAGATAAACGTGTTACCTGATTAAGGTATGTATTTCTAAGAATAGTAAACAACCATGCCTTAATATTATTATCCGAAGTATATTTATCCTTATACTGTATCGCTTTTAAATAAGTCTCCTGAACTAAATCTTTAGCTGTTTCTAAATCTTTTGTTAAACTTAGTGCAAAATAATTTAAACTATTTTCGTGACTCATTAATCTGTTATTGAATTCATATGTGCTCATAATATTTGGTTTTATATTTTTATTTAAGTATTACAATGCAAATATATATTATAATACTAATAAAACCAAATTAATTTTCTTAATTTTTAGCATTTTTTAAGCGTTTCTAAATAAGCACATTTGCTCAACCCCTTATGTTACAGGTTTTATATATGCATCCAAGTACTTATTTATAAATTACTATTACATAGATTTTTATCTTTAGAATAATTCAATATTTATCGAATCTTGTTCCTAAGAAATTCAAATCAATTTCTACACATTAAAAAAACTACAATAAGTTTTAGTTAATATTCTTCATCGTGAGGAAAAATTTCAAATTGGCTAAAGAAAAAATTAGCTTCGATAAGAGCATTATCATCAGAATCTGAACCATGTATTGCATTTTCTTGTAAAGATTTTGCAAATTTCTTTCGAATTGTACCTTCTTTTGCATTTTCTGGATTCGTATTACCAATAAGTTTTCTAAATTCCTCCACTGCGTTTTCTTTTTGAAGTACAGCAGCCAAAACCGGTCCTGAAGACATAAAGAAAACCAATTCATCAAAGAAAGGTTTATCCTTATGAACAGCATAGAATCTTTCTGCCTGCGCTCGTGATAATCTAGTCATTTTCATTGCAATTACATCAAATCCGGCTTCATCAATTTCGTGCAATATTGGAACTAATTTTCCTAGTTTTACGGCTGTAGGTTTAATCATAGTAAAAGTAAATTCACGATGTTTCATATAGAGTGTATTTTAGAAATTAAACAATAGGCCAAATATGCCAATAAATAGTGCTACTAATATATTAATAATTTTCATAAACAGAAAGCTTTTTTTTGATTCTGCCAATAAAGGTAAAGATCCGTGTCCATCTTGCACTATACTACTAGCTAACAAAATACTAAACGGAATTACCCCCTGAATAAAAAGCACAACAAAAATAAGATGAGGTCCAGATTGTGGAATAATACCAAGTAATACTGCAATAATCAAAATAAAGAACATGTTATTGTAAATCCACAAGCCTACATCAAAGTTATGTAATAATAAACTAATTAGAATAAGTGTTCCTGCAACCCATAAAAATATTTTGAGAAAATGTTTTTTTAATACATGATCAATCAAATGATGAACTACAAAATGGTCTGATGAAAATAGAATAATAAATAGCGAAATAATCGAACTAATAATAATCGTTAGTTTTATCCAATCGATGCCATGATTATGTTTATGGTAATTTGAATCAACATTATTATTTTTCTCAGCATGATTATGTTCACAATTTTCATGATGTTCATGAGAATGCATATCTTCTTGCTGAATATCATCGATAGTAATTAACTCAGATGTATTTTTATCTGGAACAGAGAAAATTAGTTTATTAGAATGATGATGTCCAATCCAGCCAGTAAAGCTTAATATTAGAATGATTCCAATAATTCCTATTAGAAATAATCGATCTGGTTTAAAATTAAAATTTTTAATTGACATTAGCTTTATGGCTTTATCTCCACAATGCTGTTTGTGTATATCAAATTTAAATTGTTTTTTTTCTGCAAAATTCTTCTTTTTAAATATTTTATCTACTGATAAACCAGATATTAAAGCGATTCCCCCAAGTATAGCAAATACCAAAAGAGCATCTCTTGGAATCCAGGCAAGCATTAAAAACGCTTCATCGCCCGATGTAGCAATCATAGTTGCAACCAAAGCTCCAAATGACAACATCCCATGAGTATATAAAGACACAGCAGTAAATGTCCCCATACAACCTGGGATCAGTCCAAGCAATGTGCCAGTAACTACTTGAATAAAAGGATTTTGACTAAGTTTCTTGGTCAATTGTCCCCGTGTTAATACATTTACAAACTCAATTAATAACATCATTATGATTACAAAACTTGTAATCATTAATGTTTCTTGCACAATTGCTTTCCAATTAATATTAAAAATCTCCATCAAAGCAAATTAACTAATCATCATTCTGAATAACTTTCTCAACAGAGACAGCTATTATTTCAATTCGTCTTTCACGAGAAGCAGCAGGACTATAAATAGAGTTTCTTGGATCATTAGGATCATCGCTAACTTTTCCATCAGATAGGGTTTTACCAAAAGCGACAAAACTATATTCAATCATACCTGAGTCTATAAATTCTCTAAAAAACCCATTTTCCCATTCATAAAAATAATTTACCAAACTTGAGATTCTTCTTTTAGCAAGATTATTATTATATTCTACTGTATTTAAGGGACTTGTATAACCTTTAATAGTTACAACAATTTTTTGATCACTTAAAAGCAACTCTTTCATTAAATTTGTAAACTGCAGCAACTTATTATAATTTTCTTCTACATAATAAGAAAAGAAATAATCTACACTATCAATAGCTACAAATCTATCTTGCTTTGATAATCCTTTAGAGTATTTATGTCTATAGTCATTTTGAAGTTTCATGTATTCACTATATGTAGTTGTATAATTTAAAGTTGTCACTGTATCCCACGAATTTGGAACAGGTTCATCATTATGAAAATATAGTGATATTGGTACAAGAAGTTTTGTTCTTGTAGTTAAAAGTTCAACTTTTTGTTCTTCGATATCTTCCTCCTCAATTATTTTATCTAATTCATGAAAATACAAATCATTACAACATGATTGATGTTCTCTTGCTAAGGAAGATTTTCTATTACTAGATAGAAATGCTACAAATGAATTTGGATATATTTTGTAATATATATCATTTTGAGCACTATTAACAGGATAACCTAAATTTTTCAAGCTATCCCACACTCTAAAATTTCCTTTTAAACTAAAAATATCGTAACCTCCCATATTTTGATACCAATCAGAACTAAAATACAAAAGCGAATCTTCAACATTATAAAAAGGAGTAATCTCGTTCCCAGGAGTATTAACATTTGATGTTGTATCAAAAAAATCTAAAAATCTTGTATCTTCATAAATTGGTCTGCCCAAATTTCTAACATATCCCCAATTATCTTCAGATAATAATTCGCAAAAATACATATCATACCCTCCTTCTCCATCAGGCCGGTCAGATGACCATATAAGTACATCAGGTTTATTTTCTCGTTCAGCTAAAAAAGGATGCGTTGAATTATAATTTGGATAATTTATTATATCCGGTAATTTTTTAGGAGCAGTCCAATGATTTTCTTTATAATTTGATTTATAAATGTATGTATTTCCGCCCTTAAAATAATCTGAAATTGTAAAATATACTGTATTTCCGTCAGATGTAAAATAAGGGTTTGAAACGTCATATTCCTTAATATTGATAATAGAATCAAAAAGACTTACATATCTATTAGAATTAAAAAAATCTGTTGCATATAATCTTGACTTAAAATCCTTAATAGAATCATTATATGGTTTTATCGAAGCAAACACTAAAATAGAATCATTTAAAATACCCGAAGAAAAATCACTATAAACAGAATTTATTATTGAGTCGCACTGTTTTACATTAATTCCATTAGGGTTATTAAACATTCTCCAAGCAAATTCACAATTTAGTATTTCTTCTTTTGCCTTAATCACAAAATAGTTTTGACCATCAATTCCATTAACATCAAGATACTTTTGAAAGAAATACTGAGCTTTTATAAATTCCTCATTTGATTTTAGCATTTTAGCATAATAGTAAACAGCCTCAGGATATTTTTCGGGTATTTTATTTGTAAGGCATCTATAGTGTTTTGCAGCTCTAACATAATCATTATCTAATCTATAAGCCTCTGCAGCTTTCCACACAACATCATACATTTTATGATTATATTTTAATGCTTCCTCATACATTTTTGCAGCTCCATAATAATTCTTTACATCAAAAGCCATATCGCCAGAAGCAATAAAATTTGCTATTTCTTTTTCTTGAGAAAACAAACTTAAATTAATAAGTAAAATCAATATTATAACTAAGTAATTTTTCACCATCAAATAAAATCAGGACATTTACGATAATATGGAGTTTCAAAAGGTCTTGGTTTTAAGAATATATATATTAATGAAAATTCAACACCCCCTTTACCTCTACTAATTGTTGCTAAATTAGATAAATTAATATCATAATTAATCATAAATCTTGCATTATGATACTTTAGTCCAAAACAAATAATTCCTGCATCACCAGTACGCACAATTGCACCATAATACACAGATTGTAAATTGGCGGGATTATAATCAAATCTTGCTAGTGCTCCAATATTATATTCTGTATATTTTTGTTGTATTAAGGCTAAAAAAACAGGTTCAAGAAAGAAATCATCAGTAATATTATACTCTCCACCGGCACTAATACTCCATTTTACAGGCAAATAGGCATCAGAATTCTCAACAAAGCTTCTTAACGGAGTATTAATATGAGAAATAGTTAATCCTGCATAAACATTAAATAGAGTATCTAAAGAGTATTGAGCTAAAGTCCCTATTCCAATATCCAAATAATTTATTCTGTCATACATCCAGTTTTCGGAACTTGGCAAATTAGGGTCAAATTGTTCTCCCGAGTATTGGTCACCAAAATATAAATTATTAAAATTTATACCATGGAGCACATATCCTAAGTTAAAACCTACTCCAAATCTAAGGTCATGATTATTCAAAATTTTAAGAGAATATGCTCCTGACAAATAAAACTGATTTGTTCCAAAATGGCCATCACCTGCAATGTCATTATTAACAATTACACCCAATCCTGCTTTAGATTTTTCAACAATAAAATTATCAAATGCAGCATCAAGAGATCCTGAAAATGTTCTATAAGCATTTGTAAATGTCATCCACTGATTTTTATTATTTAAAACAGCTCGATAATCTCCAATAAAATTTCCTGTATTTGCTGGATTTGTATTTAATGGTGCTGAAAAAAATTGACTAAAATGAATATCCTGTGCATTTAAAAACACAGAAAAAAACAAAAGTACTACTATTATAACTACAACAGACGATTCCTTTTTCATTGCATATCATTTCACTGTAAAATTACTAAAAATATTTGTAAAATCAATTTTTGTCAGTTAAAATTACACTTATGTCTTGTCTGCGAAACGCTACACTCCTCAGCCTCCTCCATCCTCAATTACTTACGTTTTCATTGCATAAACAAGTTGACTGAGGAAAAGCTAAACAGGAACTTCGTCTCGAAGATACTTAATTTTTCGAAGCTATAATATGATCAGCACAAAATTTCTTATTCCAGTTTTAATTTTTTATTCTAAATTTGCATCAATGAATGTTATAAAGCAATATTGGAAAAATATTTTATTTTTATTGTTAATGCTTTTACTTTTTATCCCACTATTAGTAAAATCATTAAACCTAATTAATGAAGAACCATTAGGAGGTGTAACCAATAAAGTTGAAAAGCCAGCATTAAACGATAGTACATGGTTTAATGGCACATTTCAAAAAAATCAAGAAAAATACATAAATGAAAATATTGGTTTAAGAACAACATTAATTAGAATTAATAATCAAATTGATTTTTCTCTTTTTAAAAAAACTAATGCAGAAAAAGTTGTAATTGGTAAAAACAATTATTTATTTGAGGACAATTACATATTTGCTACTACAGGAAAAGATTACATTGGAGATGACAATATTATTAAATATACAAAACAAGCAAAACAATGTCAGGAAATATTAATTAATATGTCAATAAAAATGTTATTTGTTTTTGCTCCGGGAAAAGCAACATACTTTAAAGAATACATACCTGACAATTTTTTATCAAATACTAAGAACATAAAGACAAATTATAAGGAGTTTTCTAAGGCTTTTGAAAACAATAAAATAAATTTTATTGACTTCAACTCTTGGTTTTTAAAAATGAAAGACACGACATCATATCCACTTTTTCCAAAAGCCGGAATTCACTGGTCATATTACGGGATGTATCTTTGTGCAGATAGTCTTATAAAGAAAGTTGAAAAGGATATTAATAAGGACATCCCCAATATACATCTTGAGAAGCTGGAGATTAGCTCAGAACAAAGACATACTGAATATGATTTAGGTAATCTAATGAATTTATATTATCCAATAAAAACATATCCTCTTGCCTATCCAATTATGTCATATTTGACACAAGACAAATACAAACCCAAAGTTCTGGTTATTGGAGATAGTTTTTACTGGAATTTGTATTACAGTGGGATTCCTTCAAATGTATTTAATAGTCTTGAATACTGGTATTATAATAGTAAATATTATAATGATGGAACCGCAACTCCTGTAGCAGAGATAAAAGACTTAAATTTACTTAAAGAAATTCAAAATTTTGAGTACATAATCATTCTTCAAACAGATGGAGGTTTAAACAATCCTGGCTTTGGATTCTTTAACAATCTTATAAATTGTACGAATAATCTTGACATAAACCCTGAACTCAACATTTACATTGAAAACATTAAAAATGATCCAAATTGGATGAAGCATATTGAAGAAAAAGCTATTCAAAGAGGTATATCTATAGATGAAATGATATTAATTGATGCAAACTACATGCTAAATCAAGACAAACAAAATTCTGTTCAGAACTAGATTTGTCCTAAATAAAAGTAAAAAAACTCCTTCATATTACAATGCGAATTCTGCATCTTGGCAATACTCTAAGATCTCCATTGCATTTTTTAACAATTTTTCATCAAACCAATAACCCGATTTAACACATTGTTCAATCCAATAAATAACGTTTTTAAAATTTACAACTGCTTTTTCTATAGCAGTTTTAAATTCTCTTTTTTTTGTAGCTTGAATAACATTTTGTAAAGCACATGAACCATTAATTGCTGAATTTAATACTCTAATAGCAATAGGTTTTTTTCCATTTAATAACAATTCATTGTACAAATCTATTACTTCAAGTGTAAAAATGCAGGATTTTTTCAATACTGATATTTTGTAATTGTCGATCACTTGGTAATTTTTTGAAATTACTACAATATACGACTTTTTACAAACAAAAACAATATTTTTTAAAACAAAATTAAAAACAATTAAAACTCTAGGATTTTTTAAAGATTTTCAATAGCGCTAATTCTTTCCTGCAACGACTATAACTATTTCACCTTTAACCGTTTTTTGAGAAAAATAATCAATTAAAGATTCTATTGTTCCACGCTTGTTTTCCTCATAAATTTTCGATATTTCACGTGAAACCGAAGCAAGTCTATCAGCTCCAAAATGTTCTTTAAACAATTGGAGAGTTTTAATTAGTCTAAATGGAGATTCATAAAAAATCATTGTTCTATTTTCGTCCACAAGTTCTTGCATCTTTTTTTGTCGACCTTTTTTTTGAGGCAAAAAGCCCTCAAAACAAAACCTATCAGAAGGTAAACCCGAAACAGCTAAAGCTGGAATCAAAGCTGTAGCGCCTGGAAGACATTCTACAACGACTCCATTATCAAGACATGTTTTAACCAGTAAATACCCAGGATCTGAAACCGATGGCGTTCCAGCATCTGATATCAAGGCATAAGATTCGCCCTGAAGTATTTTTTCTGCAATATGTTGTACAGATTTATGTTCATTAAATTTATGATGACTAAACATTCTTGTGTTTATCTCATAATGCTTTAATAAAATGCCCGATTTTCTGGTATCTTCAGCCAATATAAAATCAACTTCTTTTAGAATTTTTACTGCTCTAAAAGTCATATCGTCGAGATTTCCAATAGGAGTTGGAACGAGAAATAATTTACTCATATTTTTCCACAAAGTTTAGTAATAAATTAAATAAGGCATCATAACCTGTAAAAGTGAGAGTTTCTGGCTTATCTTCTGGATTATGATAATATGTTCTTCCTCCCATAGTATAAATAAATACTGCCGGAACTCCAATTGCGTGAAATGGATAATGATCACTATTAGCAGCTTCGCCACGAGGTTTTAAATTTGTAAAATACTCTTTTTCAATATTTATTGATTCAAATAAATTCCATATCTCTTTATACTCAGGATTTCCCCCATTTACAATTGTTATACCGTCATCACCAGTACCAACCATATCAAGATTTATTAACATCTTTATATTTTTCGGATTAAACAAAGGATTTCGAACATAATTTATCGACCCCAGCAATCCTGCTTCTTCACCAGCAAATAACATAATTGCAATAGAATATTCAGGTTTATTATTGGAATAATATTCAGCAATATCTAATAACATAGCAGAGCCACTTGCATTATCCTGAGCACCTGGTATATATACATCTCTACCCATACTTCCTAAATGATCATAATGAGCTGTAAAAACAACGAACTCATCAGTATTTGCTCCCTCTATATATCCAATTACATTTTTTACTGAATAATCCTCTAGCAACTTGGATTTTACATTAAGTTTAATTTTATGCGCATTTTCAGGAAATGATTCTCTCTTAATTTTAACAACAGGATAATCTTGCTGAAACATTCTAACAGCCCACATCAAATCATCAGGAATTAACTCAACAATACCCCCAAATACATTATTTGAACGCATTATATTTATGTAAAATACTTTAATCTCAATATTTTCAATCTGTTTATAATCAATAACCAACATTTTATCTGAAAAATCCTTTTTTTCAATAAATTTTAAAAATGCCAAAGTATCATTCAACAAAAGAGAATCGGGACGATACAAAAGATATTCATTCCTTAATGTAGGAGTAGCTGGACCAATCATATAATCATATCCCGGGACAAGCTTTTTGTTATCAATTTTAACTATTAATTTTCCGGGAAAAGTATTAACATCAAATTCAAATTCCTGAAAATAATTTTCTCCAAAACTTTTTAAACCAATTGTTTCAAATTCTTTGGCTAAGTAATCTGCAGCCTTATTACAACCATTTTTCACATAGCCTCTACCATGCATTTTCTTCGATGAAAGTTCTTCAACACGTTGCAAAGTTTTCTCTTTATCTTGTGCTGATATATCATTACAAAATAATAAAACAGTAAAAGCCAAAAAGCATAAATAACATAAGTATTTCATAAGATTATAAATATTTTCTTCTTACAACATTAAGAAAACCAACAGCTGTTTCTTCTGTACTTTCCCATTTAAAATTATCTTTTAGATAATCATTTGCTTCATTATATGAGTTTAGTGAATTTAAATGACTTACTGTTTGTTCAAAGAGATCATTATTCCCATCGAAAAGTTCCCTGATATAAAGGAATCTGTCACCAATACCTATTGCAGATTTAATATCTGAAATTGGTTTTTGGCTAATTTTAGATGCAATATCATTAGGATTTGATTTTTCTGCAAGACGTTCATTTAATGATTTTTTATTTTGTCCCAATTTCTCTCCAACAGTCTTAACATTCCCACCACCATTATTAAGATTATCATTTTTCGGAACATTGTCAAATAATTTCTGTTGTTTTGGCGTTTCTATATTTTTGTCAGATTCTGTAAGCATATTCATAGCATTTTCATGCACTGGATTTGATATTTCACTTTTTTCTGAATCATTTATATCAGATTCCATTGTTATCTGTTCTACTTCTGAATCATCTTTTTCAAGAACATGTGCATTAGTTTTCTCGACATTGATCTCATCAACATCATTTATGCAACCATTATCAATGATTGCTTTTTCTTTAACATCAGATATCACACTAAAATCGTCTATTTCAATAGAGTTTATCATATTATAAATGCCCCTTAATTCTGCCAATATAATATCTTTTTCAATCAAACATATATTATCATTTTGCAAGTTTGAAATTAAAGAATTTACATTTTTAATTTTTTCTTTTATAGATAATAGCTTTTCCATGCAGATAAATTTTCTAAATTTGTGATAAATATTTTTTACAAAATTAGAAAAATAAATTAGAATGTTTCTTGAACAATCGAGAAAAGGTGAACCAAAAAAAGGTTGGATCGAAGTTATTGCTGGTTCAATGTTTTCCGGCAAGACTGAGGAATTAATACGTAGAATGCGAAGAGCAGAATTTGCAAAACAAAATGTTGAGATTTTCAAACCTAGTATTGATATCAGATACAGTGAAGAAGAAGTTGTTTCTCATAACAGCACATCAATACGTTCTACTCCAGTATCATCATCGTCTAATATTTTACTAATGGTTGGCGAAGTAGATGTCGTTGGAATTGACGAAGCTCAATTTTTTGATGATGGAATTGTTGATGTTTGTGTCCAACTTGCAAATCAGGGAATTCGGGTAATTGCAGCAGGACTAGATATGGATTTTGCAGGAAGACCATTTGGACCAATGCCTTCCTTATTTGCAGTTGCCGAATATGTAACTAAAGTTCATGCAGTTTGTATGCATTGTGGCGAATTAGCTCAATATAGTCATCGAAAATCAACAAGTGGCGATGTTGTTTTACTTGGCGAAAAAGACATTTATGAACCTCTTTGCCGAAGATGTTACAATGAAGCAACTAAAAAATAGACAGCTCAAATTAAATGAAAAAATACAATCTAAAATATCTTGAAAAAGAGTTAAATGCTATTTTTTACGGAAATCTACACAACGAATTCTGCAAAATCCTAATAGATAGCAGAAATACTGTCGTTTATAAAGATTGTCTTTTTATTTCATTATCAGGAAAACAACATGACGGACATAAATTTATTAATGAATTGTATCAAAAGGGAGTAAAATCCTTTATCATTAGTAAAGAAATAAATTACGAAAAATATCCTGATGCTTCTTTCCTTAAAGTTTCTAATGCGATAACTGCTCTTCAAAAATTAGCTACTATAAAGCGCAAAGAATATAAAAAACCTATTCTTGCAATAACAGGCAGCAACGGGAAAACTATTGTTAAAGAATGGTTATTTCATTTATTAGCACCTAAGTATAAACTTAGTAAAAGCCCTAAAAGTTTTAATTCTCAAATTGGTGTTCCTCTATCAATATGGATGATAGATAGTAAGAGCGATTTAGCAATTATTGAAGCAGGCATATCCCAATCAGGAGAAATGGAAAAACTTGAAAATATTATTAAACCAACTTATGGCATTTTAACAAATATTGGCTCTGCTCACCAAAGCAATTTTAAAAACATTGAACATAAGTTAGATGAGAAATTAAAACTATTCAGTAAATGTAAAAATATAATATGTAATCTAGATTATCTTCCTCTAATTAGCAACAACATATTAACTTGGTCACAAACAAATAAAAATGCGGACATATATAATCCAAATAATACAATATACACGCAAGAAACAGATATAGAACTTATTTACAAAAAACATAAATATTCGATAAGCATACCATTTACTGATAGCGGATCAATCAAAAATGCTATTACTTGTTTTGCATTTATTTGTAGATTATTTAAAATTCCTGATCAAAAAACATTAAGCCGTTTCAAAACTTTACCTGGAGTAAAAATGAGGCTAGAAACTCTTAATGCTATAAACAATGGAATATTAATAAACGATTCATATAACTCAGATATAAACTCACTAGAAATTGCACTTGATTATTTAAATCAAAAAAAAGGAAATAAATCAACTCTTTTAATATTGTCGGATATCTTACAAAATTCTTCTGACACCAAACAATTTTACAGTAATTTAAGTAAATTAATAAAAGAAAAAAAAGTGGATAAATTCATTGGTATTGGGGAAACTCTTTACAAAAACAAATCTCTATTTGGTACCAATGAAGAATTTTACAAAACCACTAAAGAGTTTCTATATAATATTAAATTTAGTAAGTTTAATTCGTCTGCAATTTTATTAAAAGGAGCACGAGAATTTAAATTTGAAGAGATTTCTAAGCGTTTACAAGCAAAATCTCACGAATCATACCTTGAAACCGATATGAATCTTATGAGGGATAATCTCATGTACTTTCGCTCGATTTTAAAACCCGAAACTAAAATCATGGCAATGGTAAAAGCTTTTTCATATGGTAGTGGCTATTGTGAAATATCGAGTTTTCTTCAACATAACAGAATTGACTATCTTGCAGTTGCATACGCTGACGAAGGAGTAGAGTTAAGAGATAATGGCATTTTTGCTCCAATAATGGTAATGAATCCATCTGCTAGAGATTTCAATAAAATGATTGAATACAATCTTGAACCTGAGATTTATTCAATTAATATCTTAGAGATTCTAACTGAAGAATTATTAAATTTTAAGATAGATAAATTCCCAATTCATATAAAATTAAACACAGGTATGAATAGACTGGGAATTAAGATTAAAGATATTAAGGATCTTTGTTCCGTAATCAATAAATCAAATAAAATTGACATTAAAAGTGTTTTTTCACATCTTTCTGGTAGCGATAATCCTAATTTAGACTCTTTTACAAAAGAACAAATTGCTTTATTCGATAAAGGTTACAACTATATTACTAAAAATACCGGGTTTAAACCTTACCGACATATTTTGAATTCATCAGGAATTATAAGATTTACAGAATCGCAATACGAAATGGTTCGATTAGGAATTGGGTTATATGGCTTAATACCTGAAATATCGAATAAAATTTGTCAAGTATCAACTTTTAAATCTGTTATTTCTCAAATCAACACAGTTTATCCAGAAGAAACAGTTAGTTATAATAGATCAGGAAAAATTTTTAAACCAAGTAAAATAGCAACAATTCCTGTAGGATATGCTGACGGAATTGATAGAAGACTTGGAAATGGGAATTGGCACTTTATTATCAATGATAAAAAAGCTTACACAATAGGGAATATTTGTATGGACATGTGTATGGTTGATATTACAGGCATTGATGCAAGAGAAAACGATGAAGTAATAGTTTTTGGTTTAGAAAACAATATTATTAAAATGGCTGATATTCTTAAAACTATTCCATATGAAATAATAACTGGGATATCTCAGAGAGTAAAAAGAATTTATACAGAAGAATAAATAATTATGAATTACTTAAACACATATAAATCTATAATTATTGCAGGCGTTTTATTAATCATATCATTTGGAGCATTCGCATATACAAATAGTTTACGAATTTCTCTTTTAACACAAGATAAAGGAGACGAAATGTATGCATATTTTGGCCATACCGCAATCAGAGTCACAGACGATTCCTTAAATATTGATAAAGTTTATAATTATGGAACATTTGACTTTAACACCCCAAATTTCTATATCAGGTTTATTAAAGGAGACCTTGATTATTGCTTATCTATTGATGATTTCGACTATTTTGTTTATTTTTCAAATGAAACCAAAAGAACAATTCGCGAACAAGAACTAGTACTTTCATTTGAAGATAAAGTTAATCTTGTAAATTCGCTAGATAAATGTTACACAAGCTCTGCAAGATATTATCGATACGATTTTTTAAAAAATAATTGTGCAACAAAAATTAGAGATATTATTGAAGAGGCAACAAATAATAAAATCGACTTTAGTAATGCTGGCTATCAAGGAAAGACATTTCGTCAACTACTAAAACCTTTCGTATCAAGAAACTACTGGGTCGATTTTGGGATAAATCTGGTAATGGGTATTGAAACAGATAAAATGGCCAGTTCCTCAGATTACATGTTTTTACCAATTTACATACATAGCTATTTAGAAGAATGTGATTGTGCAAAGAATAGTACAATCATACTAGATGCTTCACAAAACACAAAAACAAAGTTTAAATTTTCATATATTTTACCTTGGATTATAATTTCTCTTTTAATACTTCTTAGTTTTTGGAAAAAAACAAAAATATTTGTTTTATATTTTATTAGTATAATTTTCGGATTACTAGGAATACTAATTTTATTCCTAAGTTTATATTCATTACATCCGGCATTAAGTCAAAATTTCAATATTTTATGGACTTTACCTGCTTTATTATTATTATTTTTTAGAAATAAAAAAATTAACGATTATTTTAAATTATCATATATATTGCTTATCTCAGTATTCATCTCTTTTCAGAACATAATTACTCAAGAATTATCTTTTACTTTTATTCCCTGGATGATTCTAATGATAGTTATTTGCATATTAGATTTAAAGATTATCAAAAAAAGGATTTACAAGGGTTAATACTATAAATTTGGATTATTATTCTAATCATAAATTTTCTATTTATAGTTAATGCATTTTAAAAATCATTTAATAGCAACCTATATTTTTTTTAATCGTTAAGCAAACAAAACTAAATATGAAAAAAATATTTATCCAATTTTTTCTTTTATTATCATTCACTTCGTTATTAGCACAAAATACCGAAAAAGATATAGTATCAGTACTATTTATAGGTAATAGTTACACCTATTTCAATAATGGAGTAGATCAGGTTTTAAAATTAATTGCAAGCTCCAAAGGTAACGAAATAGATGTAGTATCATATAGCCCCGGTGGATATAGTTTTGAAGAACATTCGACAAACACAAATACATTAGATTACATTCAATCCAGAGAATGGGACTATGTAGTTTTACAGGAACAAAGTCTAAAGCCCGCATTTCCACCATCACAAGTCGAAACTGAAACTTATCCATATGCTCAAATATTGTGTGATTCAATACATAATAATAGCATTTGTACTACTCCTGTATTTTTTATGACATGGGGAAGAAAAAACGGTGATGCAGGAAACTGTGCAGTATACCCCCCTATTTGCACATACGAAGGTATGCAATGGAGATTAAGACAATCATATTGCGAAATGGCATTAGACAATAATGGAATTGTTTCTCCTGTCGGAATGGTCTGGAAATCTATTAGAGAAAGTAATCCGGATATAGAATTATATCAATCAGATGAAAGTCATCCTACAAATAACGGAACCTATGTAGCAGCATGCACATTCTATGCAACAATTTTTAACAAAAGTCCTCTTGGTGCAGATTTTCCTGAAGAAATTGATGAACAAACAGCTACACTTATACAAAATACGGCTTGGAATGTTATAACCGATAGTCTTAATACATGGCTAATCGACACTACAAGCTTAAGAGTTGATTTTGAACCGTACTTTTTATTAAAAAACACTTTTGGATATTTTACAAATTACTCAGAAAATGCAGATTCCTGTTTATGGAATTTTGGCGATGAATCTAATGAATGGCAATATCCAATAACTCCGAACAATTGGGATCAAATAACACATCTATATACAGAAGAAGCAGAATATGAAATTTGCCTTACTGCATACAAAGGATGTGAATCAAAAACATTATGTAAAAACATATATATTTGGGCTTCTAATAAAATAGAATTATCATTATCGAAAAATGATATATATCCAAACCCAATAACAAACGGAGTACTTTATGCACCTAATTTTAGCAATTTAAATTTCTCAATTTACACAATAGAAGGAAAGTTTTTATTTAAATCAAAAATTAAAGAGAATAAACTATTATTACAAGAACTTAATAACGGCTTTTATATTTTAGTTATTGAATCAAATCGATATAAAATATATATTCAAAATTAATGTTCTACTTTTGAAATAAAATCTAAAACTTCCCGATTAAAAGTCTCAGGTTCATCAACATTTACAACATGTCCACAATTTTCTATTACTACTAATTGAGAATAATTTAGATGTGTTTTCATCAATTGATAAATAGATGGTAAAAACATATGATCCTCTTGTCCCATAATATATAGTGTAGGTATTGGTAATTCGACATTTCGAAACAGTTTTAAAATAGGATTTATATCTGCAGTTAATTTATACCATTTAAAAAATTCCTTTTGATATAGTTTTTTTGCTTCTCTAATAAACAAGTTACGTGACTTTTTATGTGTATTCTTAGGCATTATAATAAATGCAAAAAACCTATAAATTAAAAGATATGGCAATACGCTTTTAAAGATATTACCTAATCGCATCAATATTTGCGAACGAACATTTAATTTCATTATTGCTCCCCCCATAATCATTGATGAAACTCTTTCGGGATAATCTTCGGCAATTTGCCTAATAATAATAGTCCCTAGAGATATTCCGGCAAAATGGGATTTTCTAACTCCTTCGAAATCCAACACTTCCAAAACATCGTGAGCAACATTTGGGAATGTGTAGTTTGAACGCATTTCCTGAATAACATTTTTCTTCGAATTACCATGCCCTCTTAAATCAATTAACAATACATTATTATCTTTTGAAAATGCTTTTATCTGTTTATACCAAATAGTGGAACTTCCTCCTGCTCCATGGATAAATGTTACCCAAGGATAAGAATCTGATTTGTAATATTTAGTATAATTTATCATTCTAATAGTTTATCACAAATATAATTCATCCTGATAAATTATCAAATCTATTATTAAATATTAAAAGGAAATATTATATAAAAAAAGAAAAACTCATTATTAAAAAGCAATATAAACCTGTTTAACAATATATATTTTCATTTTGTATTTACTTAGCTATTAAATATCTTTGACAAAATAAAACACATTAAAATAATAAAACTTAAAACGAATAAGATATGAAAAAAGTACTGATTGCCACCGAAAAGCCTTTTGCGAAAGCAGCTGTAGAAAGCATTAAAAAAATTGCAGAAGAAGCTAAATATGAGATTCTATTATTAGAAAAATATACCGAAAAATCTCAATTACTAGAAGCCGTTGCAGATGTTGATGCAATGATAATTAGAAGTGATAAAGCAACAAAAGAAGTTCTTGATGCTGCAAAAAATTTAAAAGTTATTGTTCGTGCAGGAGCTGGTTACGATAATATTGACCTCGAAGCTGCTAGAGAAAATAACATAGTTGCTATGAATACTCCTGGGCAAAATTCTAATGCTGTTGCAGAATTAGCTATAGGAATGATGGTCTTCTTAGCACGAGGAACTTTTAATGGAAAACCTGGTACTGAATTAAGGGGGAAATCTATTGGAATTCATGCATATGGTAATGTAGGAAAATATGTTGCTGAAATTGCTAAAGGCTTTAAAATGGACGTATATGCATTTGATCCATTTATTGAAGATGCTGTTATTGAAGCAGACGGAGTAAAACCTGTTAAATCTGCAGAAGAGCTATATAAAACATGTCAGTATATTTCATTACATATACCTGCAAACGACAAAACAAAAAAATCAATCAATAAGAATTTATTGGAAAGCATGCCTACAAATGGTGTTCTTGTAAACACTGCTCGCAAAGAAGTAATTCATGAAGAAGAATTATTAGAAGTAATGGACTCAAGACCAGATTTCAAATATATTTCTGATATCGCTCCTGATTGCAAGGATACATTTAACGAAAAATATGAAGGTCGTTTCTTCTTTACTCCAAAGAAAATGGGTGCTCAAACTGCCGAAGCAAACATAAATGCTGGTATAGCAGGAATTACACAAATAATTAACTTCCTCGAAAAAGGTGACGAAACTTTTAAAGTAAATTAAAGATGTCGGATGACCGATGTCGGATGTCGAATGTCGGATGTCGGATGACCGATGTAGGTTTGCACGGAGGACAGAGATTAGAAGTCAGAAACTTTTACATACATAACAAAAAAACGATTGCATGCAATCGTTTTTTTGTATCTGACCTCTAACTTCTGACCTCTGTTCTATGTCTTAAAACAACCAATTCATTCCAATATAGACACCCATAGCTCCATCATCCGTCTTAACTGGCAGTCCTATATCCGCAGCAATAACAAAGTTCTCATTCATTGCAAGATGTAATCCACAACCATAAGTTAAATGAAGTGTTTCAGCATCATCTTTAAAAAATTGTGTTTGAATTACTGATGAAGGGATATTAGTTTTGTCAATATCAACTTTTTGAACAACTGTACCTGCATCCAAAAATGGATTTAATGCAGCATACCAATTTTGTCCAATAAAACGAAATCTTACAACTTTATATCTAAACTCAATATTTGCAAAAGCGACACCCTCACCCACTGTTCTATTACGAATCATTCCACGAACAGACTTACTCCCCCCTAAACCATCGACTGTCGATGACGGCATGTATGAATACACCATATATGGCAAAAGATAAAAAGGAATATCACCATAAACTAATCCTTGATAGCCTAATCTATAGGCAAAAGAAAGATCGTTTTTTATTATTGAAAAATACTGTCGATGTGTTACCGCAAATTTTCCAAAAGTAAAATCCTTACTAAAACTGTTAAACAATACAGCTTCTGTCCATAATCCTCTCATTGGACATGGTTCATTATCTCGGGTATCATAAACTAAACCTACTTTTAAGCTATTATGCATCCCTCCGATTGCTTCATTAGGAGAGATAATTCCCCAATCTACATAATTATCATATAATCCATTAACTATTGGTAACATATCTTCTGGATCTTTACCATCGTTTAATTTTGCAAGTGGCACAGAACCAATATCAATATTCATAAAATTATAGCCAACTGCCCAATTCAAATTTTCAACATATGTTTTTCCTTGAAAATCAAGTTTAAATCGCAAAATATTTCGTTGATACTTATAAAACATTCTTGTTTTATATTCATTGGATATTTCATCCGTAAAATTAGGATTATAAACAGCATCATAACCATTAAAACCATAAAAATCCAATGCCTGATCCGGCAAATACGACAAATCTGCCGTTAGTCTAATTTTAGGAATTAAAAATTCTGAATCATAGAATAATCGATAAATACCTGAGCCTTTAGTATATCTACTAACCTCTGCATAAATTGAATGTTTATACTTTGGATATGTCGACCCATCTCCATAATTATAAAAATTTGTCAGCACACCATATTGAAACCCAAGGTCTGAATCATAAGACACAACAGGTAGTAAACCAAAATTCCACCCCGTCTTAACTTCATCAGGTTTTTCTATTTCATCCTGTGCAAAAGACAAAGTAATCGTTAAAACAAAAACAATTAAAAAACTAAACTTTTCCATTTTTAAAAATTTTATTAATAAACAAAAGTAGAAAAATGTTTTAAATATTAACAAATATTCCAGAAGTCAAAAAAATATTTTGTTCCACTTACAAGTTTTTAGTAATTTGCAGCCATAATAATGTTTATTGTTTGAAAAAAATCATTAAAATATTACTTCTGTACTTAGGATTATTTATAACTCTAGGATTAAATGCACAATTCTATAATGGGCATCAAATGACTTTTGGTAAAAATCGCGTACAATTCGACACATTTGAATGGTACTATTTTAGATATCAAAGATTTGACACATATTTTTATGCAGGGAGTAAGGATATTGCTCTAAAAACAGCGACACTTGCGAATAAATTCATTCCTGAAATTGAGAATTTTTTCGAGCACCAATTAAACCAAAGAATTGTATTTGTTTTATATCAGAACTTAAGTGATTTTAGACAAAGTAATATTGGACTAAACACAGGAGATCAACAATATAATATTGGAGGTGTCACAAAAGTCATTGATAATATAGCTTTTATATATATTGAAGGTGATAATTCAAGCCTTGAAGAACAAATAAAAGCTGCAATTGCCAATATTGTATTAAACGAAATGCTTTATGGTGTTGACATAAAAAACAAAATAGCAAACAATACTTTGATTGCAATGCCTGAGTGGTACCTAAAAGGCTTAGTAGCATACGTATCCAAGGAATGGAACAGCACAATTGATATTAATGTAAAAAGAGGCATTATGTCGGGAAGTTTTGACAATTTTAATCAACTCACTGGGAAAAATGCCGAAAATGCAGGACATGCAATTTGGAATTACATTGCTAGTACTTATGGGCCTCAGGTTATACCTAACATTGTATATCTAACAAGAGTCACAAAAAATATGGAAAGTGGATTTTTATATGTATTGGGAAGTTCTTTAAGCATGCTACAATTAAACTGGAATAATTTTTATAAGATTCAATATCAATCATTTGATTTTAATTCTAATGCTCCAGATGGAGAAAATTTAATCAAGCGAAATCGTAGAAATGTAGAATATTATCAATTACAATTTTCTGAAAATGCTAATTCTATTGCTTGGGTAGAAAATAAATTTGGCAAATATTGGATAAAAATAAAAAATCTTGAAAATAATAAAACAAAAACTATCTATAAAAGAGAACATAAACTAGAACAAATTACAGATTACACATATCCTGTATTAAGGTGGCATCCTACTGGCAAACTGCTCGGTTTTATTATTGAAAAAAAAGGTGAAATATATTACACTACATATAATTTAGAAACTGAAACCATCAATGAAATAGAAATGACAGCTTTGGAAAAAATGAGTTCTTTCGACTACTCAAACGATGGATTAAAACTAGTTTTAGCAGGGTATAACAACGGACAATCTGATTTATTTATTTTTAATATAGCAGCAAATACACTAACAAATATTACACAAGACAATGCTGACGATTATAACCCTTTATATATAAATAATTCAACAAAAATAATTTTTAGTAGCAAACGTAATTCCGAAGAAATTGGCAATAAATCAAAGAACATTGTTCCTACTCAAAAATTCAATGATGTTTTTGTATTAGACGTGAAGACAAAATCAATAGAACGTATTACAGACACAAAGCTATATTCAGAAAATCAAGCAGGGTATAAAGATAATTCTTATCTATATTTATCAAACGAAAATGGGATATACAATTTATTTTCTGCAAAAATAGATTCGGCAATCAGTTTTATTGATACTACAACTCATTACAGATTTTATTTAAACCAAGAACAATTAACTAATTATCAATACAATATAGAAGAAGTTGGGTTAACAAAATTCTCAAATAAAAATGTATTTCTTTATAAAGATCAAAATGAATACAAGTTATTATACAACAACGATTTACCTACAAAAATAAATACGGCACCGATAACTATGTTCCGAAAGAATTTTGACAAAACAGCATTGCAAAAAGAAGAATTAGTTAACAAAAAAAGCATTAAAGAAGATACGATTTCCATTTCAAATAAAAACAATCCAGATCAAATTATAAACATAAATAATTATTCTTTTGAAAAAGACCTATTAAAAGATATTGATAAAACGAATGATGATGAATTTGATGAGAATGGATATGCAAAAGAACCTCGTACTGCAAAGTATCATACAACATTTTACACAAACTACCTTGTAAGTCAGGTTGACTACGGTTTTCTTAGTAATTCCTATCAAACATTTACAGGATCAGCATTCTACTTTAATCCAGGTTTTAATCTCATATTTAAAGTTGGTACTTCAGACCTATTTGAAGATTATCGGATAACTGCCGGTTTTAGATTTGCTGGCAATTTGGATAGCAACGAATATTTATTATGTTTTGAAAATTTAAAAAAACGTTGGAATAAACAACTTATTCTACATCGACAAGCAATAAACAACTTCATGGATGAATCATATACTAAAACGTTTACACATGAAGCTTTTTATATAATGAGATATCCGCTTTCACAAGTAGATGCTTTCCAATTTACAACAAATTTACGTCAAAATCACAATTCTATTTTATCAGTAGATTTAGAGAGTTTATTAGCTCCCGAACAATATGATTATTGGAGTAGTTTTAAAGGAGAATATATTTTTGATAACACAAAAGAAATTACTACAAACATATTGTCAGGATTTAGAATGAAAATATTTGGCGAAATTTTCAAACAACTAGACAAAAAAGAAACAGAAATGATTGTTGCAGGTACAGACCTAAGATATTATCAACCGATTCATAGAAATTTAATATTTGCTGCTCGTTTTGCATGTAGTTCATCTTTTGGCAGAGCAAAATTGATTTATTATTTAGGAGGTATTGATAACTGGATAAACCTATCATCAAAAAAACCAATATTTAATAACGATATCAGAATTGACCCTGAAGTAAATTATGTTTATCAAGCTGTTGCAACTAACCTTAGAGGATTTTCACAAAATATTAGAAACGGAACAAATTTTGCCGTTATAAATACTGAAATTCGATGGCCAATTATATCTTATTTGTATAACAAACCTATAAATAATGATTTCTTAAAAAATCTCCAACTTATCAGTTTTTTTGATATAGGAAGTGCTTGGAGTGGTCTTCATCCTTTTACAGACGAAAATGCCTATGAAAACGATTATTATAATAATTACCCCGTCGCAATAATAATACATAATGACAATTTTCCAATTGTTTCAGGATATGGCTTTGGAGTACGTAGCAAATTGTTTGGATATTTTATTCGCGCTGACTGGGCATGGGGCATCGAAAATAATGTTATTCAAAATCGTATGTTCTATTTATCTCTTTCTACTGATTTTTAAATCTGTAAAAAACAGCAAATGCAAAATATAAAAAACAAAATACTAGAACTCAATAAAACTCTTTTTAAAGATATTGTATCATTCCGTAGACACATCCACAAAAATCCTGAACTATCCTATAAGGAATTTGAAACTGCTTCTTTCGTAAAAGACATTTTAACTAAAAACAATATTGAAATAGACAATAGCTTTGGTGCAAATACAGTAATAGGTATTATTAATGGCACAAAAAGTGGAAATACTATTGGACTTAGAGCAGATATGGATGCATTACCAATTCAAGAACTTAATGATGTAGATTATAAGTCAAAATATGATGGTGTAATGCATGCATGCGGACATGATGCGCACACAGCCTCATTATTAGGAACATCCATAATTTTAAGCCAAATTAAAGATAAAATTAAAGGCCGTATTATTTTGGTATTTCAACATGCTGAAGAGAAAAATCCGGGTGGAGCGATTGAACTAATTGAAAAAGGATTGATAAAAAAATATAATATTAAAAAAATGATTGCACAACATGCAAATCCTGAAACAGAAACCGGAAAATTTCTTTTCGGATTTGGTATGTTGATGGCATCTACCGATGAACTTTATGTAACTTTTAACGGAAAAGGCGGACATGCAGCTTTACCTGAATTACGAAGTGATACTGTACTTGCATTAACAGATTTCATTCATGAAGCAAAAGTTCTGCAATCGGAACTTAAAAGTGACTATCCTTTTATTATTGCATTTGGTAAAATAGTAGCAAAAGGCGCTGTAAATGTTATTCCTGACACTGCTATTACACACGGAACAATGAGAACTTTTGATGAAGCATTAAGAGAACAAATCCAATGTAAATTAGAAACACTTGCTAACGATTGTGCAAAAAAACACAAGTGTACTGCTGAATTTAGAATTGCTCACGGCTACCCAAGTTTAATAAATAATCAGGTACTTACACAACAAGCCATTTCTTATGCAAATGAATTAATTGGAGAAAACAACATAGATAAATTAAAAATCCGAATGACAGCTGAAGATTTTGCATATTTTTCACGTGAAGTTCCTTCGGTTTATTACAGATTTGGAGTTTTAGGAAATGGCAAGGGAGAAATAGGTCTGCATAATCCTAAATTTGACATAGACGAACAGGCTTTAGAGAAATCAAGCGCTATGATGGCTTGGTTAGCAATAAACTTAAACTCATAAAATGCGTAAATTACCTATAAACGAAATTCCACGATTAAGTAATCAGGAATTTGAGAAAATTGAAAAAACACCACTTATTGTAGTACTTGACAATATTCGTTCACACCATAATACGGGGGCTGTTTTCAGAACTTGCGATGCATTTGCCTGCGAAGCAGTTTATCTTTGTGGAATTACCGGCACACCCCCACACCGCGACATTCACAAAACTGCACTTGGAGCAACAGATACGGTAAAATGGGAATACTACAAAGATACTCTGGAAGCCATAAAAAATCTAAAAGAAGATGGTTATACCATAGTTTCTCTTGAAATTGCCGAAGGTAGCGTACAAATTGATGACTATCAGCCTTCAAAAGGACAAAAAACAGCACTAATTCTTGGTAACGAAGTTAAAGGCGTGGAACAAGATATTATCGATATTTCTGATTTTTGCTTAGAAATCCCTCAATACGGAACAAAACACTCTTTGAATGTTTCTGTAAGTGGTGGAATCGCTATTTATAATCTCTTTTCAAAGATTAAAACTTCAAAATAACAACACTCAAATCACAATGAACAAAATACTACTCTACAAAACTATACAATTTTTTGCTATGTGTTTGTGTATAAAAGAAACATAACATATTGAATTGTAGCAAGCCTTAATGTCGTTTATAAATCTAATTTTACAATTTGCTTAAGCCAAAACTTTATAAATGAATAAATATATTGATTAAAAATAGTAAGCAAAAAGTTCCGATAAAACCAACTTATCCCGGATTATTCATGCGGTTAACTTTATGTAGCTGCAAGACGTCTAACTCCACCGACATATCTTTATATTTCAAGGAGTTAGCAACGAAGCAGATGCATGAAGATAATCGCAAACAATACCCAGATTTGGGGTTCGTTTATTTTGAGGTATTTAAGCGTATGACATTGTGTAACAACACATTGCAAGCTAATATAATTAGTTGTGGTGAATAATTCGGGTTATATCTTCAGTCTCAATTGTTGCTTCTCGAAACATCCGTCTTCTCTTGTTAATAAAATTCATAAAAATTCTTTGGGCATTTTCATTATTTATTTTAATTTAGTCTAAAAATATTATAAGTTACAATGGATGTTAAAGAATATAATTTCCCGGTAAGAAACATTCTTATAGAATATCTTGAAAGGAAGGGCTTACGAAAGACACCTGAGCGTTTTGCAATTCTTGATGAAATATACACTCGAAATGGACATTTTGACATTGAAAGTTTATATATATCAATGAAAAATAAGAATTATCGTGTTAGTAGAGCAACATTATATAATAATATTGACATTTTATTGAATGCAGGTTTAGTTACAAGGCATCAATTTGGCAAGAACATGAGTACATACGAAAAAGCCTATGCATGTATACAACACGATCACATGATTTGCTCACAATGTGGAAAAGTTATTGAATTTTGCGACCCAAGAATTGCTGAAATTCAAAAAACTGTAGCCAAAGCAAATAACTTTAAAATAACACATCATTCATTGTACTTCCATGGAATTTGCAGTGATTGTAAAAATAAAAACGACGAAAATAATAAAAGAAATGAAGATTGATGTATTGCTCGGATTACAATGGGGAGATGAAGGTAAAGGAAAAATCGTAGATGTCTTAACACCAAATTATAATATCATTGCTCGTTTTCAAGGAGGTCCAAATGCCGGACACACACTTGAATTTAATAATATCAAACATATTTTACATACTATTCCTTCAGGAATTTTTCATAAAGATAAAATAAACATTATTGGTAATGGAGTAGTAATGGATCCTGTAATATTACAAGATGAAATCATCAAGGCAGAAAAAATTGGAGCTAACTTAAAATCTAATCTTTTAATAAGTAAAAAAGCTCAATTAATAATGCCGACACACAGGATGCTTGACAAGGCATATGAAGAATATAAAGGGAAACAAAAAATAGGATCAACACTAAAAGGAATTGGTCCAACATATACAGATAAAACATCCAGAATAGGATTACGTGTTGGAGATATTTTCAGTAAAGATTTTCACACAAAATACAATTCTACTAAAGCTCATCACAACAAGATTTTTGCAGGTTATAATTTTGTAGAAAAAAATGAAGATTATGAGCAAAAATGGTTTGCTGCTATAGAATTTCTAAAAGAATTTCAATTTATAGATTCTGAACACTATATCAATCATGCTTTATCTTTAGGGAAAAGCATTTTAGCCGAAGGTGCACAAGGTTCATTGCTCGATATTGATTTTGGCTCCTACCCTTTTGTTACAAGTTCAAACACAACCACATCGGGAGTTTGTACAGGACTTGGTGTTGCTCCTCACAAAGTTGGTGATGTAATTGGAATTTGTAAAGCATACTGCACTCGCGTCGGAAGCGGACCATTCCCAACAGAACTTCACGACGACGATGGTCAGACACTCAGAGATAATGGTCATGAGTATGGATCAACAACAGGTCGTCCACGCAGATGCGGATGGTTAGATATGGTTTCTTTAAAATATTCTATTATGCTTAATGGTGTTACTGGTCTGGTTATAACAAAAGCTGATGTATTAAGCGGATTTGATACAATTAAAGTAGCTACAGGATATAAAATTGATGGAAAAGTTGTTGACTATGTACCATACGAAATGACCGATGCTATTGAGCCTGTATATAAAGAAATTTCGGGATGGCATTGCGATATTACAAATTGTAATTCTAAAGCAGAACTACCAACTGAACTAGTTTCTTATCTGGATTATATTGAAAAAGAAACAGGTGTTAAAGTAAAATATTTATCAGTTGGACCGGACAGAACTCAGACAATTATACTCTAAAATATTAAGTCTTTAAATTATTCTTTATAACTAAATTCTCTTAATGTAATATGAGTAGGTCTACCCCTATCTATTTCAATTTTTTTAATCCAATTACCCACATTATCATATTTATATTCATAACTAAAATCCTGAATAACTTTTTCATCATCTGAAAGTACAAGTTTATTACACATTAAACCATTCTCATAATAGTCATACATATATTTTCGATAATATTGATTTGCAAAGTCCTGACTATAAGAATAATTCCTTTTACCATCATTATTATATTTATATTCAGATCGAAATTGTTCATCATGATTATTTCCAAAACTTGAAGATACAATACTCACTCTACCATTCTCATCATATTCATATACAGTCTCAGATATCAGCTCATTATCTTCATCACAAGATTCTACTTTAATTATTTTACCGGATTCATCATATTCATATAATGATGAATGTGAGAACTCTTCTGTAACACCATCATAAACATTTTCGCTTTTAATATAACCTAACTCATCAACCTCTGTAATTTTTCTCTCAATAAGATTGTCTAAAGAGCCATAAGATTCCAACAAAATTTGATAGCCATCATTATCAAATTCATAATAAGTTCTATTATATAATTCACCTATAGAATCAGGCATTTCGATATTTGCATAGAATTCAACTTCGTTTATCGAAATGATATCTCCTAGAAGATTTCGGGCATCTAAACTTGATTGTATTGGAATTTTTTGTGTGTTTTCTTTCTTGACTTGATTAACACATGCTACAAAGACGAAACACATAATAATGGGATAAAAAAGTTTTATTTTCATGATATAAATATTTTATCAAATATAATAAAAAATGACTAGATAATCAAATATTTATATAAATATATAAGATACACCTAAACATGTTCATTATCGAGTGACACAATTTTTGATGCAACATCTATAAGCATATCATCGTGGGTTGCACAAATAATTGTATGCCCCTCATTAATAAATTCTTCAAACAACTTAATCATACGCACTTTATCTTTAGGATGCAAACCTCCTGTAGGTTCATCCAGCAATATCAACGCTTTATTATTTAATGTACTTAAACCAGAGACAAGTTTAATTGCTTGCAGCTCTCCGGTAGATAGAGTATTTAAAGTCTGCCCCAAACTGATATAATCAATTCCTGTTTTTTTAACTAATTCAAAAACCAACATAACTTTATCTTTAAGTTTTACACCTTCCAGACCTTGTATCCAAGTTTTTGCATCTCTGAAACTTAGTTCCAAAACGTCAGCAATACTTAACCCGTTAATTTTCACTTCTAAAACCTCAGGATTATATCTTCTCCCATTACAGATTTCACAAATCACTTCTGAATCACTCCAATAATCCATTGAAGTTTTCTGAATTCCTGTGCCTTTACATTCCGAACATTGTCCAAATTTTGAATGATATGTAAAATGTGAAGTTTTAAATCCAAGCTCCTTTGCTTTTTTAGTTTTGGCAAATACCCCACGAATAAAATCAAAAACATCCAAACGAGTTGCAGGTATTGACAATACAGATGAATTAATAATATCCTGACCTATAAATATTAGCTGTGAAACTTCATTATTTAAATCTATTTTTTTGCAATTTACAGGTTTTTTAATTTTTAAAGAATCATATATAACATATTCCAACAAACTTGTTTTTCCGCTTCCACTTTTTCCAGTAATAACACTAAAAGCAGCTAAAGGGAAATCAACATCTATATTATTAAGGTTATTAGCATAAGCAGATTTAATACTCAAGGCTATTTCAGTATTTTTTATGGTTTTAAACTTTGATATACTTATATCATTAAGATTTTGAATATATAGATCCTTATCGCTAGATTTGTTTATTGTACCACCATCTTTTCCGGCATTAGGACCCATCACAAAAATCTGATTCGCAAGAGTTAACAATTCATTAGAATGATCATTCATTAAAACAGTATTCCCTTTTTCACACAATTCATTTATAATTATTGATATTTTTTTTATATCGCTTTTACCAAGTCCAAATGAGGGCTCATCTAAGACATATAATATTCCGGTTAAAGATGATTTTAATAATCCGGCTATTTGTAATCTCTGGTACTCTCCTCCTGATAGTGTAGAAGTTATTCTATTAATAGATAAATAACCTATTCCAGACTTTACTAAAGTTTCTAATATTTGATTTATTTGAAATATCAAATCATTAACTACCGGATTAAAGTGATGATTATCAAACCAATTTCGCGCTTCAAATGCCGACAATTCTGATAATTGTCCAATATTTAAACTATTTATTTTATAATTAAGATTTTCTGGTTTAATTCTATAAGAATTACAATTAGTGCATTTTACACTTTTCATAATACTCATTATTTGCTCCCCATTTTTATTAGAGATTTTTCTGTTATACTCATCAGTAATCAATCCTACAAATCCTATCCACACTGATTTCATTTTATGTATACCTGATACATTTCCACGCTTGTATTTCCAAGTTATGTCAAACTCCTCATTTTCACAACCATACATTGCAATATTTCGCTCATAATCTCCAAGGCATTCCCATGAGACAGAATAATCTATCCCCTTAACATCTCCAACAGCTTTAAGTATTGCAACAAACCTATCATCCGGGTTTCCATAAAATTTTCCTGGTTTTGAGCCATCCATAGCACCATTAATCAAGGACTTTGATTTATCCGTAATAAATTTGTCAGGATCTGCAACATTTATATATCCTAACCCTTTACAAACAGGACATGCTCCATCTTCGTGATTAAAGCTAAAAGCAGTTGATAATAATTGTGATTTCTTATTATCATTTGACGAAACACGACTAAATAAAAGCCTGTATAAATCATATACCCCTGTATAAGTTCCTATTATAGATCGTGGATTATTTACCGATACTTTTTTCTTCAAAGCAATCGCCGGAATCAAACCTTTTGCAGAATCAAACTTTGGCTTACCTTCTTTACCAATAAACTGTCTTATATATCCTGACATTCCATCCAGTTGCCGACGCTTTGATTCTGCAAAAACTGTATCAAATATCAAGGATGATTTACCACTACCTGAAACACCACATACCATTGAAATAGTATTATGTGGAATTTTAAAATCTATCCCTTTAAGATTATTAGTAGTTATATTTTCAAACTCTATATTTTTAGAAGATAGATTTATATCTAAAGTACTATCATTTAACTTGTTTTTATTATCAGATAAATATCCTCTTAGATGTTTTGCAGTAAGAGATACATCATGTTTTAGAAACTCTGAGATAGTTCCGTTATAAACAATTTGACCTCCATCTATACCACTACCAGGTCCTATATCAATAATTCTATTTGCTCTAATCATAAAACGAGGTTCATGCGAAGAACATAATACAGTATGAGAATTCTCACAAAGAGTTAAAATTGCATTTATTAACATCTCTGTATCATAAGCATGTAACCCATTTGCCGGTTCATCAAGAACATATAAACATTTCTTACCGGAGTTTTTTACCAAAGCAGTGGCAAGTTTTACTCTTTGTGCTTCACCACCTGATAATGTAGTACTGCTTTGACCAAGTTTTAAGTATCCTAGGCCTAATTTTTTTAACCATTTTGTATATCTGACAATCTTCTTTTCTTCTTCGAAATGCTTATGTGCCTGATCAACAGTTAATTCTAATATTTCGTATATATTTTTCCCTTTATACTTTACTTGAAGTACCTGATCTGTAAATCTTTTACCATTACATTTCTCACAGACTATTTCTACATTACCTAAAAAATGCATCCCCACCTGAATATAACCTGCCCCGGCACACTCTTCACATCTACCACCTTTTGCAACAAATGAAAAATGAGATTTTGTTAATTTTAATTTTTTAGACTCTTCCTGAGAAGCCATTAAATCTCTAATATGATTTGATAATCCCGTATATGTAGCAGGATTGCTTTTTGGAGACCTACCAATAGGTATTTGATTGATATGTATTATATTAGAAAATTCATTTTTAACTTCATAATTTTGCAATTTATCTAACACATTACTTATCAAACTTGACTTACCTGCTCCAGAAACTCCAGTAACAACATTCAAAGAACCTATAGACAAACTCACATCAATGTTTTGAAGATTATTTTTATCCAATTTCGGGATATTAATAATTGATTTGTTTTGAGTATTAAATACTAAATTTTGCCTATTGTCATATAAATACTTTGCTGTTATACTATTTTTCGGAGGATTATTTAAAAAACTATTTACATCACCACTATACACAATTTCGCCACCTTTACCCGCTGCTCCCGGACCTATATCAATAATATAATCAACTTGTGGAATAATACTCTGATTATGCCCTGTCAAAATAACAGTATTTCCAACAGAAACTAAAATACGAAGAACTTTTAATAGCTTTTGTTGTTCAGCTGGATGTAATCCGGAAGCTGGCTCATCCAAAACATATAAAACATTCTGTAAATTACCTGTTACCTGATTTGCCAATTTTATTCTCTGAGCTTCACCTCCCGACAATGATGGCGACTCTCTATCCAATTGTAAATAACCAAGACCAAGATCTTTCAGAACAGATATTTTACGCAAAATTGCATCAACTATTTCCTGCTCAGCATTATCAAGATTTGACAAATTTGAAAAAAACAATTGCAAATTATTTAATGTCATTCTAATAATATCAGCAATATTTTTACCTTTCCAATAAAATGACAAAGCATTTTTATTTAATCTGGAGCCATTACAATGATGACACTTCACAGAATTTACAAAGCGTAAAATATTTGGATTTCTATCACGTCGCAAAATTTCATTCATTACATTTATTATTCCTTTGTAACATCCCTCCTCACGAGGTTTTGCGACCATTCCTGTCCATTTTAATCTAGACTCTAAAGTATGTTTTCCAAAAAGAACTTTTACCTTTTCCGATCCAAACCAAATAATATTCTGTTGTTCTTTTGTCAAACATTCCCATGGAATATCAACACTAAATCCTTCAGCAACACAAACTTTATTAAGTTCATCCATTGTTACCTGAGAGTAAACAATATAATTATTAGATGTAGTAAGAACTAATGCCCCTTCTCTTATGGATTTTGTTTTATCACCCACTATCAAATCAGGGCTTATCTCATCCAGCAATCCTAATCCTTTACAGTAGGGACATTGTCCAATTTTTGTATTAAATGAAAATAAGCTTTTATTAATAATAATATCTAAACTATCCGATTGAGCCCTACGCGCATATAATAATCTGATAAAATCATATATTTCTGTCAACGTTCCTACAGTACTTCTGTTATTCCTAACTACCGAGTTTTGATTAACAACAACAACTGGTCGCAATCCATCAATAGAGTCAACTTTAGGTTTTTTTATTTGTATACCCAAATTTCGAGAAGAACCTAAAAAATGTTCATAAAACAATCTAATCCCCTCCTTAGCAATAACATCATATATTAAACTTGATTTACCACTTCCCGAAACTCCGGTAACTAGAATAAGTTTATTGTGTGGGATATTTAAACTGATGTTTTTTAAGTAATTTTCTCTTGCATTTTTAATTACCAAGGTTTTCATATTGTAAAGATATAAGTAAAGATTGAATTAAAAAATAAGATTAATCATCCTATTTTTATCAAAATTTGTATGATATCAATTTGAAAATTATGAATTTACTCATAATTATTTGTGTCCATAAACATTTTAGTTTACAAATAAATTTTTGTATATTTGTATAATTAAAAACCACAAATAACATGTACAAGAACATCATTAAAATTGTGCTAATTATCTATATTACCTCAATCTCTTTATTAACTACAGCACAACATCATCTTTATTTTTACATTCCTACTTGTCCTACTGTAAATATAGATAGTGAAATAAAAAATTGTTTTACAATTTCTCCAATTCCTGCAAAGAATACATTACAAATAAATTTTAATAAAGATATATCTAATTCAGATGCATCCACAATAAAAATATTTAACTCAAATGGACAAATGGTTTATATAAATACGTCTAAAATAAACTCTATTAATAAAAGTCTTAATATCGACATAAGTTACTTAAAGCAAGGATTATACTATTTACAATATTCAAATAATAAAACAAAGAAATCCAAGAAATTTATAATAACAAGATAATGATGTTTACAAGTAAATATAAAAATATATTATATGCAATATGTGTACTTTCTGTTGCAACATCATTAAATGCACAAACATATTGCACAGGAGATGAATTCATATTACATGCTGAATCATATATTAGTGGTGAGATACAGTGGCAATATTCATACGACAATACTAATTGGTTCGATTATGAAGGAGCAACAAGTCTTGAATATACTGTAAATATTGAATCTGACATATACTTACGTCTTCAGATTACCGATCCTGAATGTATGCCAATATATTACACAGATTTCAAACACATTGAACTCCTTCCACAACCTGACAATGCAAATGCCGGTGAAGATCAACTTGAATTAGTCGGCAATTCCACCACACTAAATGCGAATTTACCTGAAAATGGCACAGGCTTTTGGAGTATTACATCAGGAGAAGGAGGAACGATTGATGATATATACAATAATACAAGTAGCTTTAATGGTGTTTCTGGAAACACATACACACTACGTTGGCTAATTTATAATGATTGTGGATACACAGAAGATATTGTTACAATTAGCTTTGCTGAAGAATTATTTACTTGTGGTGACGCACTAGTTGATTCAAGAGACGATCAATCTTATCCAACTGTTGAAATTGGTGGAAAATGCTGGATGGCTGCAAATCTTAATGTGGGCACCCAATTAACTGGTTATAATTCTTCTGCTGACAATGGCACAATAGAAAAATTCTGTTATGATGATGATGTCAACAATTGTAATACATTTGGAGGATTGTATCAATGGGATGAAGCAATGCAATACACCACAACCGAAAGCGCACAGGGTATTTGCCCATCAGGTTGGCACATTCCAAGTGATGAAGAAGTTAAACAACTTGAAATGAGTCTTGGAATGACACAAATTGATGCTGATACTGAAAATACTTGGAGAGGTATTAGTGAACAAGTTGGTACACAAATGAAAGAAGGTGGATCCTCAGGATTTAATGTAAAATTGGGAGGTGTAAGAACTTCGAGTGGATCATTTTTATATCTTGAAGGAAACACAACTCAATTTGGTTATATTTGGTGTTCAACCGAAGCTTCTAATTATCCAAGCGAAACTTATGCTTATCGCCGCTGTTGGGAAGCAGCAAGTGTTGCTGTGGGCCGCTATGACACCTTCAATAAGCTATACTCATATCCAATTAGATGTGTTAAAGATGAATAATCATAAGTATCATTTGATAAAATCGTTAAATAAACAATTACAAATTTAGATTAAAAATAAGAACTTAAAGTTAAGAAGTAAACTTCACTATTATGAAAATTAAACAAACTATATTCCTTATCTTGTTAATCGTTTTATCAGGTGTATGTTTTTACTCTTGTGATCCGGAAGAGCCTAATAACAATCAAACCGAATTAATCTTTACTGATTTAACTTCAGATAAAGACAGCATTGATATGGGAGAAACCATAACTTTTATTGCCACAGCCACTGGAGAAGAGTTATCATATGAATGGATGGCATCTGCAGGAGTGTTATTAGGCAGTGGAAATGAAGTTACTTATTCTCCTTCTCCTTGCATTTTTGGAGACATCATTATAACTTGTACAGTAAAGGATAAATTTGAAATGACAAAAAGCAAAGAAATTTCAGTTTTTGTCAGAGCTCTGGAGTAATTACAAATGAATATTTTAAACATGCAAAACTTTCACAATAACAACTTATTTTTTATTATTTTATTTCTTCTTTTATTTGTTTTTGCTTCAAACAAAGACCTTAATGCACAATGTTTTGCATCACCTGGTAATCCAATAGCAGGGAGTGCAAATGTAGGAATTTTACAACCACGTATAACTCGTGCCGTTGCATTTTACAGATATTCATTTTCTAATCAATATTATCGAGGAAGCAAACCTGATGCATATAATTACCCTGCAGCAGTATCAAATGCAAACTATAATTATGTCGGATTTAATGTAGGACGAGGTATTACAAAAAAGTTTACTTTAGAATTAGAAGCAGGTTATTTTATAAATAAAACTCAAAGATATCGAAACTTTGATGAATACAGTAGAGGTTTTGGTTTTTCAAATGCAGTACTTAGTGGAAAATTTAATATTTTTAAAAATGTTGTTAAAAAAACTGAACTTTCTGTTAGTGCAGGTGCAAAAGTCCCTTTTACAACAAAGCCACAGATTGTTGACGGGATAACACTTGATATTGACCTACAACCATCTACCGGAAATTACGGCACTATATTACAAGGACTTTATGTTAAGGAATTTGAAGGTCCGAGCATAAGATTTATTGCTATAGGCAGATACGAACGTAATTTTAATGAAAATAAACAAGGATATAGATTTGGTGATGCTTTTATCACTTCTGTATTTATTTCTAAGCATCTTGCTAACAGACACACAGAACTAACAAAAGATTTAACAGTTATTCTGCAGTTTCGTCACGAATATCGCTTTCGTAATTTACGACACGGAAATGAAGTTAAAGCTTCCGGTAGCAACATTGTTTTTATAGCTCCCCAGATAAATTATAATTACAATATGGTTTGGAATTTCTCTCTCATATATGATCGTCCAATATATAGATATTATAACGAAACCCAACTTGGCACACTACACTCTATTGCATTTAGTATTACCAGAGATTTTGGCTTTGGATTTTAAACGTTAATGCGTAAAAAATAATTTACAAGAAACAAATAACAAGAGCCAAGAATTAAGATATAATTTTCAAAAATCATCAAACATCGTTTGAATTATATTATTTGTCTTAG
>CAYUWD010000009.1:0-48542 GCA_964448235.1 uncultured Bacteroidales bacterium
GAATGTATTTATTATTGAATTATTAAAATTTCTTATGTAACAAATGTAGTAAACATATTTTACAATAATAGGATTACTTAAATGATATAAAACATATATATAATATTTACTTATTGATTAATCTTGACGATTGGTTTAAATTATTTGGTATTTCTGTAGCATTTAATTTATGTTTATTTAATTTAAACATAGCTTTTTCTTCTGGTTTGTCAAATAATTCAGGATGTATGTACATCCCTTTTCGACGTTTTTCTGGTTCAACTTCTATAGATTTTGGATTGTTTTGGACATATTTATCGTTGCGTTGTGCATAAAGTACCCATGAAACTTTTGAATTTGCTATACCCCCACCAATAATAAATTGATTATCCATTACTTCTTGTTTAATGTGTAAATTAGGAGCTGCACAACCTATAGGAGTTAGATAATATGAAAAATTGATATTAATTTCATTGAAGTAGTCCGGTAATTCAACAATTGCTTCTCCGTTAGAGTCAATAATAACATTTCCACGATATATATTTAAAACTTCTGGTGATTCAGCACAATAGTGTTTAAGAAGTTTATTCTCAGGGTCATTAGGATGATCAATAATAAAAGATTTTGTTCCGGAAGAGCCTAAATTTCCATCAGAATATACACCATATCCATCACTGTCAGTTTGACCATATACTCCAACCCATCCTAAGCCAGCAACTCCAATATTATTATATGTTGTTCCTGTTGATAAATTACCTCCAAACACTCCATAAAACTCTCCATTTTCTGTTTGTCCATAAACTCCGGTTTTACCTATACCGTATACTCCGGGTCCTTCACCTGAGCCTACTGCCGCATTGTTTTGACCATATACCCCATAGCCTTGTCGATAGTTTGTAGTTCCAACAACACCATTTACTCCTTGTCCCATGATTCCATGTCCACCATCTGTTCTATTATTAACTCCTAATACACCTGTTATGCCAGAAGTACTATTATTAAAAATGCTTCCATATACACCAACACCTTCACCAGTACCAACATAATATCCGGCAACTCCAGAAGTGTATTGATTGTTGCTATTTGTGGCTCCTTCAATAGCATTGTATGGATTTGTAACATTTGTGTTTTCTGCATATAAGGATCCACCATAAGTTGAGTTATATGTTCCAATTGAAGATGTAGGCATACCACTTGTTCCATTATTACTATTTACAGTTAGTGCTTCTGTATTAGTCCCTGTATTAAGATTTATTTCAACAGCACCATGATTTGCTGAAATTGTGCGTCCCGCACCATCACCATTACAATTGTATGCTTGTTCAAGTGTTACACATTCTAAAGTTTCGTTTCCCGAGCCAATTAGAGACCATTCTCCACCATCCCAGTAATAAAAACCTGTGTCTAAAGTTCCACTTTCGTTATAGACTAGTAAGCCAGTGGTAGGATTATTGATTGGATTTGTGTTATTTGTCGCATTTAATAATACAACTCTTGGTATTAATAAACCTTTATCTGTTGAAGTTAAATCTAGAATAGCTGAAGGATCAGGTGATGTAGTTCCAATACCAACATTATCTTGTGCAAAGATAGTTAATACAGAGATGCTTAATATACATAAAGTAAATATCGATTTATTAATCATGATTAGTTAGGTTTTTAATTTTTAATAATTTTAATAAAACTACATGATTTATTGGTTTTAATTTTAAATAGGTAAATTCCTGCGGGCAAATTATAATTCGTTATAATATCAATGTTATTATTTCCAGAATCTAAATTTAGATTAGTAATTGGTTTATCGACTAACTTACCAGTAATATCAAATATGCTGACATTTAAGATATCTTGATTTGAGGAAAAATAATTTAATGTAAGATTATTTGTAAATGGATTTGGATAAAAAACACAAGAATTATTATCAGTTATAGTATTATTTTGAGCAGCTAAATCAATAGTTAGTTCTACCGGAATTGTTAGTGTGGTTATGTCATCTGAAATTATCAAATTTGCATAATAAATGCCCTCAACCATATCTGTTGTATTGTAGTTTAGATTAAGCTCATAGTTTGAGTCGTATGTAATATTTCCAAACATAGGATTTACGCTTAGCCAAAACGAATTTTCGTTGGTTAATTCTATTTGAGAAGTAATATTATGTGGATCGGTTCCATATTCATCTCCCATAATTGTATAATTAAAAATAGAATTTAATCCTACATATTCTGAGTCAAAAGTTAGATTTACGACACATGTCGCAGTTTCATCTTCATGAATTTGACCCCAAGTTTCTGTTGTTGTCCATATGAGATCAGCCCCAACTCCTGTTTGTCCATTTGAGTTTAATGTTCCTGATGGACCTGATAAATCAGTAGAAGAGTTAATTGTTACTTCGTCTGGAAAATCAATGGAGAGAGTTTTAATCCATTCCATATCAGACGATTGTGCATTTAGGCTAAAAGTAATATCATAAGTCATTCCTGGTTCAAAATTGCTAATATTTGCTTCAAGAGTAGAGCCTTCTATACTTTTTGATTTTGCTATTATTGGAATTATTTCAACATCAAATTCTACAACACCTCCTCCAGTATTTGAAATTGTAAGAATATCTGTGTCTTCTTGATTGGTATTCATTGTTTTAAATATTTCTGAAGTTTCGCAACTTAAAACTGGAGGGATGTTATTTACAGCAGGAAAAACTATGTTGTCAATCCATGCAGCATCTGACCCACTTGTAGACATATAATCTTTTCTGTAACTCCATTTAAAATTGTGAGCTCCTACAGTAACTGGGATTGAATATTCTTCCCAGTCTTCTTCACCTGAAAGGCTTAGTTTTACAACATCATCAATTAGAAATTCGAAGAAATCGTAATAATTTTCACTAGAAACTTTTCTGGCAAAACTAATTTCCCCATCTGCAACTACATACATATCAATTTCAAGTACTGATTCTTGATTGTCTTCAATTGCTCCGGATCTTAGGCTATATGTTCCGTCATATACTTCATTTGTTACAATATACCATGGAAGGTTGCCACTATGTGACCATTCAAAAGTAGTTAGTTCGCCAGTTTCAAAATTTTCTATTAATATCCCAATAATTAAGAAACAAGTTATATTGATATCTAATCCATAGTCTGCAGTTACATTTAAGTTTAATTCTACATGATGAGCCATATCGCAAGTTGGATCAACAGAAATATTATATGTAAGATAAGTGTTCTCTTCAGCAGAAAGTGTGCTTATATTTTGTGGTGCTGTATTAATTGTAATTAATGGGTCTAAAGTGCTTAAGCTTGCTGTAATATTTGTAGCTTGTATAAGTCCGACATTGGATAAGTTAAATATAACATCAGCAGTTTCACCTGGGTCTAAGCATCCATTATCACTATCATTAACAGTAGTATTTGTAACTACCAAAATTGCTGTATTAATAACAACGGTTAATTCTAAATTAGTTTCATATCCATTATCTCCGGTGATATTAATGTTTATTAGTGCTTCGTGTTGATTTGGAATATTTGAGGATGTCGTTATGTTAAATATGGCATTTTCACTTTGATCCGGTTCAAGTTGTGTAATATTATCTGTATTTGTATTAATGCTTATCAATGGATCTTCTGTTGATGCAGTAATTGTAATATTATGTACATCAGAGCCTCCGTTATTAGTTATTGGTATATTTATATCTGCTGTTTCATTTGGTCCAAGAATATTATCATCGGAGTCATTTATTGTTATTTCCCCAGAAATGATATTTGGAGCATAAGCAGTATAAGAATAAATATAATTCCATATGTCTTGATCAGAACTAACACTATAAGAAATTTGAAAAGTATAGTTGTCAGGGATATTGGGCGAAATATCAAATGTAAAAGCTCCGGGGAGAGTTTCTTCATCAGTTGGGTTGAGATCTGGACAGTTTTCTGTATTATCAGTAATCGCAATATATGGGTCTGTGCTTTCTGCAGAAATAGTAATTCCGGTAACAGCAGAAGCTAATGGATTAGATGCTGTCATATTTATTGTTGCTGTTTCTGCATATTCAAGTATATTGTCATCTGGAGTTGTAATATTTGTAGATAAAATTAATCCATCTGTTACAAAAGGTAAAGAAATTTTATCTACAATTCTGTTATTATCTGTAACTTTAAAATGGAAGTTTTCTGCAAGATATTCGTGTGTAGGAAATCCTGTCAAAAGACCATCATCAGAGATTTCAAATTCTTCGGGAACCTCAAAAGGAACTAAAGTGTATTTATATCCGTTTGTTATATTGTTAGGGTCTTCAAAACTTAGGCGTTGAAAATTAACTTCATCACCATTTGATACTCCACAAACATAATTGTATTGATTAGTAATAGTAGAATTGTCATAAATAAACTCTATCTTTCCGTTCTCATATATGCTTATAGCAAAATCTATTAAGGAATTTTCCCAAATTATTGTTTTGTATCCAGATCCATTTATTTCTGACATTGATGAAGAAATAGACTGGTCGTAAAATGGTGCGATACATTTTGTATGCATAAATACTGTTGCATCGTGATTGTTATAATAGGGTAGATAATCGTCGAACCCACTTTGGAATACAATAAGACCATTATTACTTATATATACTGAATTATATTCTTCATTGTAATACTTAAATGTAAATCCCAGAGGGACTTCGAAAAATCCTGATCCACTAATTGTGGATCCTCCTGTTGGGAATGTATTTGTTGATTTGCTAACATCAAAGTCCATATCAAAATTCCATGTGTATGGTGTTGTCCCTCCACTAGCAGTTAATTGTTGTGAGAAAGGGCTGGAAATAGCACCACTAGAAAGTTCAGAAGTTGTAATTTCTACAGGATTATAGTCTTGAGAACTTACTATGCTCATGCTTGCAATTCCATTTGGCGGAATTGTTTGGGCTGAGGCACTACAAATGGTTTCTACTGGAGAACCTGAGCTGTAATTTATTAGTGAGAAAGCGTCAAGAGTTCCCGATCCCCATGCCTCTTCGTCATCTTCGTAAATTTGTATAAAATATTTAGCTTCCTGATTTGGGTCAATAAAGTTTAATAATGGAGTTAGGTCTAGTCCAAATTCAATAGTTTTATCACTTTCTTCTGAACCTCCAGTCATTTTACGATCTCCTCCTTGATAATCAAAGATAGGCAAATCAATTACATATTCAGGCATAGTGGCACTAGGGTTAGTTGCGATTCCTGCATATACTTTTATTCTTTTTCTGTTAGTATATGTTAATTGTACTTTGGCTGTAAGTTGAGGCGTGTAAGTTGGGTTTACAGTCATAACATGAACTACATCATGCCAAAAGGCACCTGTAGCAATGGCTTTGTACATAATATAACAAAACCCTCCATCAGCCCATGCCGGACCACCACTATATGTGTTACACATTTTTATTCCGCCTATTTCCCAATCTGCCATTGTAACTTGCCCGTCTCCTGTAATGTCGACATCATTAGTATAATGTCCATCATTGTTATAGTCATATCTTATGGAATCATTGTAACCTAAAATTGCCATTGAATGAGA
Source organism: uncultured Bacteroidales bacterium (assembly GCA_964448235.1). Taxonomy (GTDB): domain Bacteria; phylum Bacteroidota; class Bacteroidia; order Bacteroidales; family ML635J-15; genus Bact-19. The sequence goes on from CAYUWD010000009.1 coordinate 5,530, forward strand.
TGTGCTTGCCGAAAGATCAGTAATTACATTTTTGCCGGCTTCTTCTGTTCCAGAAGGAAGTGTGGCATCTGGAGAAGGGACAGTTGAGTAAAAAACAGCGCAACCACCATCCTCATCTCCAGAAATATGATCATTTATCCAGTTTTTTAGTATTTGCATTCCCTCAGCATTTCCAACATCAATCTTATATGCATGATTGATTCTGTTTTGCATAGCACTATAGTAAATGTCATAACCATCACACCATCTGAGATTACCACCAAAATCAATCGTTCCGCCGTATTCTTCTTGATTAGGGGTGCCAACTGTTCGTAGAACTTCTAGTGTGTGATAATAGCTTACTCCGCTGCTTCCCCAGTCACCGGCATCCCAGTTGTACACAAAATGTGTAGGGTATAAATTTGCATTTATGTCTGCAGGTAAATTTCTAGCAGCATTCATTTCATATGTGAAACAAATGCCTGTTGATGAAGCTTGTCCGCAACTCATACCGGCTTGCACAAACATATCTCTAAAATGTTCAGATTGAGAATTGTCAACCATATAAGGGATTGATTTATTTCTATATGATTCCGGGAATTCTAATGAGGGCAAACTCATTAATAGTTCCTGGTCTTTTTGAGAAAGATCTTGAGCTTGTTTTGTTTTGATATCTTTTTGTGCTATTGTAATACTTGAACATACCACAAATAAATTTACTAGTAATAAATAAGCTGAAATTTTCATAGTAGTAATAATATATTATTAATTTAGGAAAGTTAAGGAAAAAATTCTATATCTCAAATTTTGAAATATAAAAATGTAGAAATTGTAATATTTTGAAATACTTATATGTTTTCTACTTTATATAAATTCAATAATTTACCAGTATCAGGCTCGATGTCTTCCCATTTATATAAATCAAGACTTATATGTATAGCTGATGAACTTGGCACATCTTCGAGATATTTGCCGGTAATAAGATTCGCAAAGCCTGTAGTGCCAGGGTTATGACTTACAACAAAGATGTGATTGATTTTTGGATTTTGATTAATTAAAATCTCAATGTATTCAGATGTGCTACATAGATATAACTCATCTATAAATGATATTTTATCTAAATTGTAATTTGTTGTTTGTGCTATGATTTCGGCAGTTTTTGCTGCTCTGTTAGCAGGGCTTGAGATAATAAGATCTGGTTTAGGCAATTTTTCTGCCAGATGCTTTCCCATTTTTTTTGCATCTTTTATTCCTTTTTCATTTAATGGACGATCAAAGTCATACAAATCTGTATTCTGGTTAGATTTTGCATGACGAATCAAAGTTAATAGTTTCATTGTTAGAATTTTTCTTACAAATTGGTATAGCAATCAATGTTTGTATTTATATTTTGCAATTTTATGAAAAATATTGATAAAAACTAGAAAAAAATGCAAAATTAACTTATTTGCGATCCATTATCGCATATAGATTCGGGAGATATGAACTTTAAACTGCCGTCAGCATCTTCTGCCATCAAGACCATTCCCTGAGATTCGATTCCTCTAAGTTTTCGAGGTGCAAGATTTATTAAAACACAAACTTGTTTCCCGATAATATCTTCAGGCTTGTAATATTTTGCAATGCCCGAAACAATTGTTCTCTTGTCAATACCGGTATCAATCAAAAGTTTTAAAAGCTTGTCGGTTTTTGGAACTTTTTCGGCTTCTAGTATTTTAGCAATTCGTATGTCTTGTTTAATAAAGTCATCATATGTGATAGTTTCTTTTTGAGGTATAATTGCAGGTTTTTTAGTATCATTCATTTCTTTTGTTTTTTCTAGTTTTTCGATTTGCGAATTAATAGTTTTGTCTTCAATTCTTTCGAATAATAAACTGGCTTTGTTAATTTGATGCCCACTTGGAATAAGATCAAATCTATTACAATCTTCCCATTTGGGTTTGTCAATATTAAGTAATTTTATCAATTTTTTAGTTGTAAACGGTAAAAATGGTTCTGTTAAAACTGCTGATAATGCGCAAAGTTGGATAGAGTAGTAGAGTATAGTCTTTACTCGGTTTTTATCTGTTTTAATTGCTTTCCAAGGCTCTGTGTCAGCAAGATATTTGTTGCCAAGTCTGGTAATGCTCATGGCATTTTTTAGAGCCTCACGGAATTTGTAATTTTCAATGTTTGATTCGATATTTTTTTTAATCTTAATTATTTCTTTTCGAATTTTCTTTTCATATTCTGTATCATTTTCTGGATGTGGGACAATCCCGTTGAAATATTTATGAGAAAGAACCAAAGCTCTATTTACAAAATTCCCCATAATTGCAACTAATTCGTTGTTGTTTTTTGCCTGAAAATCTTTCCATGTAAAGTCATTGTCTTTTGCTTCTGGTGCATTTGCACACAAGACATATCTTAAAACATCCTGTTTGTTTGGAAACTCTTCAAGATACTCGTGTAACCATACAGCCCAGTTTCTGGAAGTCGAAATTTTATCCCCTTCAAGATTAAGAAACTCATTTGAAGGAACATTGTCAGGCAAAATATATGAACCTTCATGTTTAAGCATTGATGGAAATATTATACAATGGAAAACAATATTGTCTTTGCCAATAAAGTGAACAAGTTTTGTGTCTTCGTCTTTCCAATATTTTTCCCAATCAGGAGTTAATTCTTTAGTTGCAGAAATGTATCCAATTGGAGCATCAAACCAGACATAAAGAACTTTATTTTCAGCTTCTTTTAGAGGGACTTTTACACCCCAAGTTAAATCTCTGGTTACCGCACGAGGGAATAATCCTGAATCTAACCATGATTTGCATTGTCCATATACGTTAGGTTTCCATTCTTTATGTTCTTCGAGTATCCATTGTTTTAGCTCATCTTCGTATTTGTTTAGTGGTAAAAACCAATGTTTTGTTTCTTTTTTTATCGGATTATTGCCACTAATTACAGAACGTGGGTTTATTAATTCTTCTGCACTTAAACTTGATCCACATTTTTCGCATTGGTCTCCATAAGCGTCCTCAGCTCCACATTTTGGGCATGTGCCCATGATGTATCTGTCAGCAAGAAACTGGTTTTCTGCTTCGTCATAAAATTGCATGCTTGTTTTTTCAATAAATTCTCCTTTTTTGTAAAGAGTTGTGAAAAATTCAGATGCTGTATCGTGATGGGTTTTGTTACTTGTACGACTGTATATGTCGAAGCTTATTCCAAAATCTTCGAAAGATTTCTTTATTATATGATGGTATCTATCAACAATTTCCTGTGGGTTTACGCCTTCTTTTTTAGCTTTTAATGTAATAGGAACTCCGTGTTCGTCTGAACCTCCAATAAAAATGATATCTTTATTTCTTAAACGTAAGTATCTGGAATAAATATCAGCAGGGATGTAAACGCCAGCCAGATGACCTATATGTACAGGTCCATTTGCATAAGGTAATGCAGAAGTTACAGTATATCTTTTAAATTCTTTCATGATATTAATTTTTGCAAAGATAAAAAAAGACCTCTGCTCTTATGCAGAACAGAAGTCTTTTTTATAAATAATTAATGTCTTAAGCTATAACATATTTCCTAATTTAATTCCAAAATACAAAGTGCGTGGAGCTGTAGGTCCGTATATATAAGCAGGGTCTCTTTCTAGGCCTATGTCAAAATCTTTTTGGTATGAATTGAAGATGTTTTTAATGCCACCAAAAATTTGTAGTGATGCTCCATTTAGTTTTATATTGTGTTTTATTTTTAAACCTAAGTCAAAAAATGGATCAGATGACCGTAATTCTCCAATTTCTGGATTAGCTATAGTATTGCCAAAATATGGTATAAGCATTTGTCCTGTATATGTTCCAGTTATTGCAAATCCTGATTTTTCCCTGAGTTTGAAATTAGCAGTTATGAAACCATAGTTTTTTGGTGTTCTGAAAAAGTTTTTTTCATTGAATTCTTGAACTTCTTCATATAAACTTTTTTGTAATGTAAAACCTGATTTAATATTAATAGTATTAGATGGAAAAATGTTTAGTTCAAAATTTAAACCTTTTACAGTAGCTCCTGATTCTGCATTGACTCTGGTATAAATAACTGTTCCATTAGCATCTGGTGTGCCATATTCGTTAATGAATGGGTTTTGTAGTATTGTATAAAAACCTTCAGCTAGGAAAGTTATGTTTACTTTACCAAACTTTTTTCTAAAATCCAGGGAGCTACTAATACTATGGCTGGTTTCTTGTTTTAGGTTTATATCATTACGATGGATAACTTTTCTGGATCCTGATGTTTCAATATGTAAGTCTTCATCAAAAACTTGTGGTGCTCTGAATCCTTGAGAATAACTTCCTCTGTATTGTATGCTTTTAGTTAGGTCAACTAATAAATTAAATCTAGGGCTAAATACATTTCCTGATTTTTTTTGATTTGTATCTTCAAGGTTATTAACTGTATAATTATCGAAACGAGCTCCTAAACTAAGTCTAAATAAATTTAACTTATATTCATATTGAGCAAAGACTCCGTTCATAATTAATTGCTGATTTGCAATTGTAGTATTTGTAGTATGTGGAATTTCAGTTATTTGATTGTCTTCAATTATTACATTTTCTATATCGGGATAAGCAAGTTTTAAATCATTGAGATATGACCCTGTGCTTTCAATCCCTGTAACCAGATTTGATTTTTCTTCGCGCATTGTGTATTGTATTCCGGCAGAATAGGAAATGTCTTTGGTTTTTCCATAATCTGAAAGAGAATAATTTGCGCCATAATAACTGTCTCGTATAATATGTTGTGCAGAGGCATAAATTGCAATTTGATCTTCTTCTCGAACAAAGATATCCATGTTTAAAGCAGCAGTATTTATGCTATGTTCAACGGCTTCGGTAATCTGTGACATGTGATAAGGAACATCAAAATCACTACCACCTCTTCTTTTTTCGTTAATACTAAAATAATCTAAGCTAAGTTTTGTTTTTTGATTGAATCTATGAAAGATTCTTGTGCCTAAAGTTGTGTTTTTTGTTTCAGAAAGTTCAGAAAACCCATCATTGTTAGCATCATAATACTCTTTATTTCTATGGAATCCATAAACAGACATTCCTGTTTTTGAATCTGATGAAATGATAGAAGAATTAAGACTTAAATTTATTCCATAGCTCGGATCTGAATTCCCTACACCAAAAACATTTGCAGTTGATCCAAATTCATAAGAGTTTGTTATTGGATCTTTTAAAATGAGATTAACAGTCCCTGCAATTGCATTACTACCATATAAAGCTGAGCCTCCGCCTCTTACAATTTCAACTCTTTCTATCATATTTGCAGGGATTAGTTCTAAGCCATATACTCCTGCAAGGCCACTAAAAATAGCGCGTGAATTTATTAAAATTTGCGAGTACGGTCCTTCTAATCCATTCATTCGCAATTGATTAAATCCACAATTTTGGCAATTATTTTCCATTCTTAAACCTGAACAAAAGTTAAGACCATCAGAAATTGTTGCACTATTATTTGACTCAAATGCTTTTGGGGTAAGAGTGCTAACTACAACAGTAGATTCTTTTCTGTTTTTTTTATTTCTGTCTCCAGTAACAACAACTTCTTCTAAACCCAAGGCATCTGCTTGTAATTCAAAGTTTAGTTCAATAGTTTTACCTGCACTAAGATTAATTGTTTTTTCTTTTGGTTTATAACCCAGTGATTGTGCTGTGATTATGTATGTTCCCGATGGCATATTAATTAATTGATAGTGTCCTGTTTCATCTGTGGCCGTACCAATTGTAGTGTTTTTTACCATAATATTGGCAAATGCAATATGCTCACCGCAGCATGTTACATGACCAACTATATTTGCATCTGTTTTTTTTTGAGCAAATATTTGTGTTGCCATTATAACAAATATTGCAATATATAAATATTTCATTTATTTAATTTTTTTTATCTGACTTAATTTATCTGCACTAAAATTTTATTTCTCTTAGCAGAAAGTAGGAGGGGGGCGTATTTTAAATGTTTGAAAAGAAAGCGATGTATGAAAATGTTTATAATAGTTACTTTTTATTTTATTTAGTAATTTAAAAACAATTTTAATTACAAATAAACTAATTCCTAAAATCAAAAATGAATTAAGGATATGAAAAATAAATAACTCTTGCTGAGTGTGTTTATGTTTAGCTGCTCCTTCGGGAGATTTCTCACTTTTATCGAATGGGTGAGCATGGGTAATTATTTTCCCATTTTCAAGTTTGTGAACATGTAAAAACATACTATTGTTAAGGATAAGAAGGCTTAAACCAATAAGGGAAAGCCATATCATTAAGGTTCGAAGTATAGATTTACTTTTCATCTATGCAAAAGTAATAAAAATCATGTATTCATAAAATGACAGTTAATATTTTATTTAGAATTATACTAAGTAAAATATAATGTTGAGTAATGTATAATTTTTATTAATAAACAGCTATTCTTCTATCCATTTTATAATTTCATCATTGTCTGGAGAAGTGCTTGTGCCAATAACTTTTTCAAGATAACCTTCTTCGTTAATTAGATATTTTTGGAAATTCCATTTGACTTTTGAAGATTTATATCCATTTAAATTTTTATCGGTAAGATATTTATAGATTTTGGCTTTTCTCTTTCCTTTAACTTTAATTTTTGTCATCATAGGAAAATCAACACCATAATTCAATGTGCAGAATTCTAGTATTTCTTCATTGGTTCCGGGGTCTTGATTCATAAAGTCATTGGAAGGGAAGCCGATAATGACAAAGTTATTATCTTTATATTTTTCATATATTTCTTGAAGTTGTTCAAATTGAGGAGTAAACCCACACTTTGAAGCAGTATTTACAATCATTATTTTTTTACCTTTTAGGTCTGCAAAGTCAAATTTATTGCCTTCAATATCTTTTACTCTAAACTGATAAATAGATTTTATGTCTTCTTTATGTTGGGCTGCACTAAAAAAAGGAATAAAAAACGCGATTAAAAAAAGAGATTTATTTTTCATATTAAAGATTTAAATTTACTAAAACATTAACAAAAATTGATAAATAATGTTTATTAAATTTAAGTTTATTTTAATTGTTAATTATGGGTAAGCTTAGTGTAAATGTTGTTCCATAGTTTAGTTTTGATTTTATAGATATTGTCCCGTTCTGTATTTGCATTAATTCATTACTAATTTTAATGCCTAAACCTGTGCCAATTTCATTTTCTGTACCATAGCTAGAGCTTAGTGTGTTTTTATTTAAAATATTATTTATATCTTCTTCATTTATTCCAATTCCATAATCCTGAACTTCAATTTTAATTTTGTTTTTATTCTGTATTTGTCTGATATCAATCTTACTATTTCTATTTGAGAATTTAATTGCATTTGTTATGATGTTACGTAAGCATATTTGTATCATTGTATTGTCACAATTACAATAAATTACTTCTTTTGGATGAAATTCAATTTTTATTTCTTTTGGAACAGCATTGATATTGCTAAAATCTATTACATGTTTTATTACATCTGTTAAATTTATCTTTTCGAAATTAGCTTTTAATATTTCTGATTGAATCATTGACCAATCAAGTAGTGTTTTAGTTAAGTCGTATATCTTTTTTGATGATAAGTTAATTATTTCTGTTGACGTTTTTAACTTTTCAAGATTTCCTGATTCTAGGAATTTGCTTTGTAGTTCACTTGTTCCCAATAGACTGTTAAAAGGATTTTTTAAATCATGAGATATTATTCTTAATAGTTTAAGTTTTGTTTGATTTGCTAAATCTAGTTTATTATAAAAAGTTATCATATCTGCTTTAAAATATGAAGCTATAACAAACACAATTAAAAATTCAATAAGATATATTAAATGTAGAGACTGAAATTCAATAAAACCAAAGTGCTGATACATAACTGTAAATCTTATTGTGAAAAATGAAATTGGGAAAACTAAAAAGATTAAGTTTTTTTTCCACCCATCAAAGATAAATACTACCATTATTGATATTGCCGGTAATATATGTTCAGTTTGTCTGTCGAAGTCGTATTTTAGAATAGTTATAATTGTTGTGTAAAAAATAAATGCACTAGTTATAAATACTAAATTGGCAATGTATTTTCTTTTATATTGTAAAAGCAATGATGGAATGCATACAATAAAAAACAAAATAATATCAGTAGTTGCAAGAAAATAGTTTTTTTCAATAATATTGATTGCCAAAAAAAATAGTAGAATAATACTTATAGAAAAGACAATTACATTAAGTAATTTAGCTTTTCGTAAGTCCATATATGGCAAATTTGAATCTATTCCAAAATTGATTATGGAGTTTAGGAAATTCGAAATATTTGTTTTTGCTTTCAAAAAATCGATAACTTAAATAAAAAATGAAACAAAATTTCACACAAATATAACTAATAATTACTAACATGGAGGTTTTTGTAGTAATTTTAACAGTTCAAGTATAAAATAATTCTATTGAAGAACAAACCATATTTAGTAATTGATATGTCTTTCATTCGAAATGTCAGTAATTTTTACACTAAGTGTGTTTTTAGGAAGAAGATTTTTTGCTATTTCAGGCCACTCAATAAATATGATACAATCAGAGTAAAGATATTCTTCAAAACCAATTTCCAGTAATTCTTGAGTAGATTTTATTCTATATAAATCGAAATGATAAATAGTTTTGGAGTTTATGTCTTGATACTCGTTTACAATTGCAAAACTAGGGCTTGTAACATTTGATTTTACTCCAAGTAATTTACAAATTGCTTTAATGAAAGTGGTTTTTCCTACACCTATATCTCCATAAAAAGCAATAATGTAATGATTATTAAAAACATCTAAGAATTGTTCTGCACCTTTATTGATTTGGTTAATATTTTTAATAATAATTTCTGACATTATATCATTTTGATTTCATTGTTATAATTGGAATAATCATTTCCTGAAGAGAAACGCCACCATGTTGAAATGTGTCGCGATAGTATTTTACATAATGGTTGTAATTGTTAGGATATGCAAAGAAATCAGTTCCATGAGCGAAAACATAAGTAGAACTAATATTAGTTTTTGGTAAATATGCGTCTCTGGGGTTTAGTATTTCAATAACATCTTTTTTATTATAATTTAGATTTCTTCCTTGTTTATACCTTAAATTGGTTGTAGTTGCTCTGTCTCCAATAATTTTTATTGGATCAGATACCTGTATGCTACCATGATCAGTACTAATAATTAAATGTATATCTTCTTCAGCAAAAGCTTTAAGCATATCTAATAATGGCGAAAATTCGAACCATGATTTGGTGATAGCTCTGTATGCTGTTGTTGAATTTGCTAATTCTCTAATCATTTTTTGATCTGTTCGGGCATGAGATAAAGCATCAACAAAATTTACAATTATTGACACTAAACCATTATTTTTAATTGAATTAATATTATCAGTAATTCTCTTACAATATTTAATGTCTGTAACTTTTTCGAAATGTACACCAACGTTAATATTGTATCTATGTAAATAAGATTTTAGCATTTCTTCTTCATGTAGATTTTTACCTCCTTCTTCGTCATCATTTTTCCATAATTCAGGATATAGATTATTGATTTCTGAAGGCATTAGTCCTGAAAATATTGAATTTCTGGAGTATTGAGTTGATGTAGGCAGAATAGAGTAGTATAGATCTTCATTTTTTAATTTATAATATTGAGATAATATAGGTTCTATACTTTTCCATTGATCAAATCTAAGATTGTCCATTAAAAGAAACAAAACTTTCTTATTTTCTTTTAATAAAGGAAAAACTTTCTCTTTTAGTAGGTTTGGTGATAAGAGAGGTTTATTATTGTTGTTTGTGTCGAACCAGTTTGTGTAGTTTCGTTTAATGAATTTTCCAAAGCTACTATTTGCTTCGTTAAGTTGCATTTGTATAACTTCATCCATGGTGCTATCCTGAGATCGTGATAATTCAAGTTCCCAATATGTGAGTTTTTTATAAATTTCAATCCAATCTTGATGACAAAGACTATCGTTTATTTCCATTCCTAATTTTGAAAATGCAGATTGATAAGCAGAGGTTGTTTTTTGAGTAATAAGCCTGTCTTTATCGATGTGCTTTTTTATTGCTAATAATATTTGATTTGGATTAACGGGCTTAATTAAATAATCATTGATTTTTGATCCAATTGCTTCGTCCATTATGTTTTCTTCTTCGCTTTTAGTAATCATAATAATTGGAATAATCGGATTTATCGATTTAATTTTATAGAGTGTTTCAAGACCACTAAGGCCTGGCATGTTTTCATCCAGAAAAATAATGTCATACGAATTGACTTTTACTAGATCTATTGCATCACTGCCATTTGTTGCTGTATCTAATATATAACCTTTTTTTTCTAAGAAGATAATATGAGGTTTTAACAAATCGATTTCATCGTCTGTCCATAGGATTCTAATATCTTTCATAATTTATTGTAATTTGAAAAATGTAATTTACTCTTGATAGTTATTGCTATAGAAAATTAGATAGTCATTAATGTCTTTGTTCTTTCTAAGCTTAATAAGATTTGATTCTGAAATGACAAATATTGTGTGATCTATGTCTATTAGTTTGTTAAATACGTCCTCGCTATTAGCAATTAACTTCGTGTAATTAACAGATTGAGTCTTATTTTTAAATGGTTTTACTGTTATTAATTCGTATGTCCCATCATATGTAAGATTGTTTACCATAAAAGTTTTCATGCTAAAATTAAATATGTTAAAATTTCTAATTTCGAAACTTAATCTTTTAATATCTATTTCAGAAGACTTAACATAAATGACATAATAGTGTAATTCATCAGGTGAAAATTCATATGTTTCTTTGACCTCAGGAATTTTGTTTATTGCAGAGTCTGGGGTTTCAGTATCATTAACAATATTAGATTCTGGTCTTTCTTGTAGATCTGCAATAAGAGATTGTACGTCAGTGGTTCCAAAATATGCTAATATGTTTTGAGCTGCAGTTGACAATTCATGCTCAGGATACTTTTGTATATAATTGACTAAAGATGTTTTAAAAACAATAGTGTCACTAGTTTTACCTATGCATAAGGTTTTAAAAAAGTCGAAATTTGCTTTTAAATCTCCTTGTGGATTTTCAGCTATATATGAGTTGCAATTTTGTGTTACTTTATTACAATTTGCATTCATGTAATAGTCATAAGTTTCAATATATAGTTGGATGTCTTGTTGTCTTTTTATTCCTAATTCCTTAACATAATTTGGATTTTGAAGCAGTTTGGCATAATTTGTTTCAGGATATTTTGAAATAATAAGATTTTTATATTTGATCATTTCATTATTGTTCTCTGTTAGTTTATTTAATAAATAGAGATTGTAATATGAGAGTAGTAAATATTCATTTTCGGGAAATCTTTTATTTAATTCTTCATAAGCACCTATGGCTTTTTCATAATCTGAGAACTTTTCTTTATAGATGCGACCGACATTAAATAGTGCTGTAATAATGCTTTCATTTGATATATGCATTGCAGAGTCAGTCAGAGGAATGTCTTGTAAATAATAAGCTCTGTCTTTTGTGTTTGTTATTCTATTGCTGTTGCTTTCTGATGTGCTGTCTTGTCCTTCTGCTAATTCTTCGTCTATAAAATCTACGACAGATTTGTTTTTTCTTCTCCAATGATCTTCATTTTTACGTTGTCCCCACTTTTTGTTGAATTCGTTTTTTCCAAAACTGAGTTGTGATGGATTATAGAAATACCATTTTCCACCAGAAGGAGCATTGACATTATTATTAGAATTTCCTCTTTGTTGGTCAAACAACATTGAATTAATGTTCGCTTGTTGTTCAAGTTCTTTTTGTATTCTTTCTTGTTCAATTAAATCAGCAATTATTTTGTCAATTATTTTATTTCTTTCTTTTTCGCTTAATTGTGCAAGTTTTTGAACACTATCTTGAAATTCAACAGTTGATGTGAATTGGACGAGTTCATTTAAGTTTTGTGAGTTTGTTTTAATTATTTGATAATCATCATAGCTTGGTGGTAAAAATGCCATACATGTATCATAATATATTTGTGCATTATTATAATTAAGCTCTGCAAAATAAATTTCACCTAATTTAAGACAGGATATTGCTTTTTGATAATCGTTAGAAATACTATTTTCTGAAGATAATTTATAGTTTTTTATTGCTTCAGCCTTTTGTCCACTTCTTAAGTCTATTTCAGCAATAGCATAGTATATTTGGTCAAGATAGTCAATGTTTTTATCATCTTTAAGCATTTTACGTAAAGTCTTTCTAATATCTTTGTCATTTTTGCCTTGACCGACAAAACATTTAGCCATATTTATTTTTGCATTAAATTCCATTTCATAGGAAGAGTTCTTTTTTGCAACTTGTTCGTATAATTCTGAAGCTTTCGATAGATTCTCAAGTTTTTCTTGAATTTGAGCAAGTATATATGTATATCTTAGTCTGTCTTGTTTTTGCTTTGTGTTTTTTATTGCTCTTAATAATTTGGGAATTGCTGCTTCGTATTGTTTTTGTTTGATATAGTAGTCTGCATAAATTGCAGAAAAATAGCCATCATATTTTTTTGGAATTTCTTTTTCAGCTTCTATAAAATCGATAGTTTCTTTTGCTGCTTTATAATTTCCTTGTTCACAAAACGTTCTTGCTAAATATAGACTTGCAAGATGTTTGGTTTCTTCATCAGGGAATTGTCTAATTATATAATCGAAATTTTGTCTTGCATCAAGATATTCTCTTTTGATAAAATATGATTTCCCCATTAATAAATAACAATCATCTATCCATTTATTGAATTCGTTTTTATCAAAAAATTCTTTCTCTTTTTTACTCATACTGCCCGACTTTTTAACAGAGGGCTTTTTTGTGATAGAGTGAATCTTTATCCCTTTTGAAGATTTTTGAATGGCTTTATCCATATCTCCTCCAGCAGATCCTGCAAGGTCTTCTTTGCTATCAACAAAAACGTCTAAGATTTCGTTGTAATTGTCTGTGTTTTGTGATTCTATTCTGGAAATGCCTCTTTTATATGCTTCGTTACCATTAAAATAAATGTTGTATTTTAATGTTGTATTATGATACATTCTGCTTGTTCCCGTGTTTTTTTCGGTAGAACATGAGTTAAATAGTAAATAAATTACTAATACAATTGTTGATATTATACCTATTTTTTTCAAAAAATATAGTTTATAGAATTGATAACTTAAAAATTATTAATTTATTATTATATATAATTATATTTTTATTCAACTGTAACAGATTTTGCAAGATTTCTTGGTTGATCTACATTACATCCTCTGTTTACAGCAATATAATACGACATTAGTTGCAATGGGATAACTGTTAATAATGGAGCTAGAGCAAAATCTGACTTTGGCACTTCAATAACATGGTCTGCCATATTTTTAATTGTAGTGTCACCTTCTGAAACTATAGCCAATACTAATCCTTTACGTGCTTTTACTTCCTGAATGTTGGAAACAATTTTATCATATGAATTATCTTTTGTAGCTAAAACGATAACGGGCATTTTTTCATCAATAAGAGCGATAGGACCATGTTTCATTTCTGCAGCAGGGTATCCTTCTGCATGAATATAAGAAATTTCTTTAAGTTTAAGAGCACCTTCAAGTGCAACAGGGAATAAGTATCCTCTTCCTAAGTATAAGCTATTAGTAGAATTAAAAATCTTATCAGAAATGCATTTTATTTTATCAGATTTTTCTAATATTTGTTCTATTTTATCTGGTATAGCATATAGTTCGTCAACAAGCTTTGTAAATTCACTTTGTGAGAGTCCCTTGTTTGCAAGGCCAATAGACATTGCCATCATTGTTAGTACAGTCACTTGTGCAGTAAATGCTTTTGTTGATGCAACTCCAATTTCTGGTCCGGCATGAGTAAATACTCCTGCTATAGTTTCACGAGGTATACTTGATCCAACAACATTGCATACTCCAATTACAATAGCACCGGCATTTTTTGCTAATTGAATTGCAGCTAAAGTGTCTGCGGTTTCTCCACTCTGACTAATAGCTATTACAATATCTCCTTTATTTATTATTGGATTTCTATATCTAAATTCAGATGCGTACTCTACTTCTGTTGGAATTCTTGTGAATTCTTCGAATAGGTATTCGCCTACAAGACCTGCATGCCAACTTGTTCCACATGCAATTATAATTATTTTTTTAGCTTTAATAATATCTTCAAAAACGATGTGTAAGCCTCCCAAACGCAAAAACTTTGATTCAAAATTTAGTCTTCCTCTATATGTGTCTCTAATTGCTTTGGGTTGTTCATAAATTTCCTTAAGCATGTAGTGATCAAATCCATTTTTCTCGATTTCGTTAAGTTCTAATTTTATTTTATGGATATTTGGTTTTTGAGGAATGTTTTTGAGGTTTTTTAGATTTAATCCTTTGTCATCAATTACTGCAATATCATCATCATTAAGATATATTACAGAGTTTGTGTATTCGATAATTGGTGTTGCGTCAGATGCAATAAAATACTCGTCTTTACCTATTCCAATTACGAGTGGACTACCTTTTCTAGCAGCAATCATTTGATCAGGATAATCTTGGCATAGGATTACTAATCCATAAGCTCCTTCGACTGTCTTAAGAGCAGATCTAACAGCATCTTCCGGAGAAAAAACATTTCCATTCTGATTATTTAAATAGTAAAATTCGATAAGATTTGCAAGAATTTCAGTGTCTGTTTCACTTTCAAATTTATATCCTTCTTTTTCAAGACCTCTTTTTAGTTTTGCATAATTCTCAATAATGCCGTTGTGTATTATAACAAACTTACCATTCATCGATTTATGAGGATGAGCATTATTGTCGGTTGGTTCACCATGTGTAGCCCATCTGGTGTGCCCCATGCCTATTCGACCTTTTATGTTCTTAGTAGCAGTTTGAGCTTCTAAATCACTTACTTTACCTTTACATTTGTATACACGATAATCGTTATCACATAAGGCTATTCCTGCAGAGTCATAACCACGGTATTCAAGTCGTTTTAATCCTTTTATTAAAATGTCGTAAGCTTCTTTTTGCCCGATATATCCTACGATTCCACACATATTTTATTGAATTTTAGTACTTAGAATAGTATATTACTAATTGAATCCCTTTTCCATTGTCTTGATTATTGTTAATTATTGCTCTGTATGGTTTGGTTCTGTTGCTCGTAGCAAACATATATAATCCATAGTCAAGATTTCCATTAACCAGTTCTTGTATGTGGAAAGGAATGTTAAAAGAGTAGGAGTAATCAATCGAATTTAATTCTCCTCCAAAGTTTGTATTATTTATTTTATAATCAGTTACAAAATCGTATTTCCCATCCTCTAAAATTCGTACCATGGTTATTTCAGGAGGAGGAGAAAATAATGTCTCATCATAATTACTAATATTAAAAATGAGTTTTGCTTTGTTTATTGCAACCTGTGTTGAATCAAATAGAGTTTCAAGTTCAGGAAAGAATAATTTTGTTTTTAATCCTCCCAGACTTTGGATAAAACATGTATTGTTTAATTGTGTAGTGTCAGCAATTATTGATTGTATGTCTGATGAAGCATTAGTGTAGTCATGTTCATAAACATTGTAAGTTGCAGATTTAGTGTTTATATAGAACTCATATTCCAAACTATCATTATAATACATCATCATTCTTGATTCTGAATCATACAAATCAAAACTAAATATACAACCATCGTTATTTACATTTTCCGTTGTTATAAATATACCTTTAAAGAATTGAATAAAGGTTTCATTGTTAACAAAATGATCAACATTATTTGTGTTTGTGAATTCTTCGGCAAGCTCAATAGGTAAGTTTATTATAAGCAGACTGTCCTCTGAAGAAATGTTTAAATCTATAGATGTTAATAATTCTATGTCAATATCATTAGGTTTGTTATATGCAAAATAGGTTGAGTCGATGTAAATATCTTTTAATAAACGATATAGTTTTAATGTTTGTGGAGTTGTTGAGTCTCCATAATGGAAATTATATTTTAATTGTAGTTCGAATGAATCAATTTGTTCAACCTCTGAAAAATCTACATTATTGCTTGAGATTCTGGCTTGGAATAAAAAACTAGCTTTTGTAAAACCAAAGACTGGATCAATATAACTTCCTAATGTAGCTAAAGTCCTTTCATCTGTTGCAATATTATTATCTAATACAGTAAAGCATTGAACATTTATAGTGTCACAAATTAGTTCCATCATATCTGATCCGGGGATAATGTCGAGTCCTATGACAGAGTCATCATTTTCACATGATGAGAAAAAAAATAAAAATCCAAAAATAGGAATAAGCAAAAGAATCTTGAATTTGTGTTTCATTTATTTATATTGAAATTAGTTTATCATAAAATTCATTGTACTTATCGATGTATGTTTCTTCATTTTGGGGTTCAAGATATGGTTTTCCGGATGAAGTAATTTCATTCTTTATTTTATCATTAATGGAGTTTGAGCCCATAATAATTCCATCAGAATATTGTAAGGCAAACTTTGTCATATTTTCCCAATTTGGAGTGCTTATTACTTCAACATCTTTTTTGGATAAATTATTTTCAATTAATTTTTCTGAAAGATTGTTATTTAATTCGTTTTTAAATGGGTCATTATAAACCGAATAAATAATTTTAGAATTATTTTCAAATAAAGGATCCTGATTATATATTTTCTTCATGTAAAATGGAATCATAGAAGTAAACCAACCATGACAATGAATAATATCTGGAGCCCATCCAAGTTTTTTTACAGTTTCTATTACTCCTCTTGAGTAAAATATTGCTCTTTCATCATTATCATTAAATTCTTTTCCATTCTCAGTAAGAGCGTGTTTTCGGCTAAAGAAATCTTCGTTATCGATAAAGTAAACCTGCATTCTTGCAGGTTGTATAGATGCAACTTTAATAACTAATGGATGATCTGTGTCGTTGATTACTAAGTTCATACCACTTAGTCTTATTACTTCGTGGAGTTGGTTTCTACGTTCATTAATACATCCAAACTTTGGTAAAAATGTGCGGATTTCTCTGTCTCGCTCTTGTATCCCCTGAGGTAAATGTCTCCCTATTAGTGACATTTCAGTTTCTGGAAGATAAGGAGTTATTTCCTGAGTAACGAAAAGAACTTTTAATTTCATAATCTTGAATTATTATTTTTTAATAAGTCACAAAAATATAAAAAATATTTCATATTTCCACACATCAGTACTTAACGATTTATTCTGTCATATATTGTTAAACAATCGAAAACAACATTTTATAAATTATTTTGTTAACTTAGAGAAAATTCATTTGTTAGTATTTTGCTTTTCTATATCTTCGCAAAAAATAAGCTAAATGGAAATTGCAAATAATACAGAAAGTATTTTAAGAATACGGAATTCTAAAGAGATGCGGGATACAAAAATTGGTTTTGTTCCAACAATGGGAGCATTACATCAAGGTCATGTCTCGCTAGTTAAAATGTCTGTTTTGGAGAATGATATTACTATAGTATCGATTTTTGTTAACCCAAGGCAATTTAATAATAATGATGATTTTAAAAAATATCCTGTAACTTATGAAAAGGATATTAAATTGCTTGAGGAAGCTGGTTGTAGTATTGTATTTGTACCCCAAAATAGTGATATTTATAATAATTATGATGGTGTGGACGTTGATTTTGGCGGGCTTGATAAGTTATATGAAGGGGAGTTTAGACCAGGTCATTTTAAAGGTGTAGTTGATATAGTATATAGATTGTTTGATTTAATTAAACCTACAAAAGCTTATTTTGGGCAAAAGGATTTTCAACAATTAGCTATCGTGAAAAGACTTGTTGAATATAAAGGGCTAAATGTAGATATTGTCTCTTGTCCTATTGTAAGAGAGAAAAGTGGATTGGCAATGAGTAGTCGAAACGAACTTTTATCTTCTCAGCAACGAGAAAATGCATCTGTGATATATCAGACTATGAAAATGATTAAAGAAAAAATTCAAATTGGTGATTTTACATCAGAATATACGAGTTTATTTCATGATGAGATAAAAAAGATACCTGAAATGGAACCAGAATACTGTGTTTTTTGTCATCCAGAAACTTTAAAAGAAATAAAAAAAATTAAAAAAAATACAGTGTTTGTAATGTGTGTGGCAGTTTGGTGTGCGAAAGTTAGATTAATTGACAATATTATTTTGGAGTTTTAAATAAGTATTATTTAACTTTGCATCGATTTATCAGTTTTGTTTTATGAATATAGAGGTAGTTAAATCAAAAATCCATAAGGTAAGGGTAACTGAAGCAAATCTTCAATATGTAGGTAGTATTACAATAGATGAAGACTTAATGAATGCTTCGAATATTATTGAACATGAGAAAGTTCAAGTTGTAAATATTAATAATGGAGAACGTTTTGAGACATATGTTATTAAAGGAGATGCCGGCTCGGGAGTAATTTGTCTTAATGGCCCAGCTGCACGTAAAGTAGCAGTTGATGATATTGTTATTATTATTTCATATGCTTCAATGGATTTTGAAGAAGCAAAATGTTTTAATCCGTCATTTATTTTTCCAGACACAAAAACTAATTCAATAATTTAAATGTGTTTTTTTAAGGAAATACAAAAAAAAATTATTGATAGGAAACAAATTTCTAATTGGAAATTGAATTGTGAAAAGAAAAATCAAACTGTAGTTTTTACAAATGGATGCTTCGACATATTACATTATGGTCATATAAATTATTTAGCTGCAGCAAAAGATTTAGGTAATAAATTGATAATTGGTCTTAATTCTGATGATTCTGTAAAAAGATTAAAAGGAGAAGAAAGACCAATTAATGATATAAATGCTAGAGCTACAATGCTAGCATCATTATCAATGGTTGATGTGGTTGTTGTATTTAAAGAAAATACGCCAGAAAATCTTATTAAGGAAATTATGCCTAACGTTCTTGTTAAGGGTGGGGATTATTGTATTGCAGATATTGTAGGAGCAGATTTTGTAATAGAAAATGGAGGAATTGTTAAGGTAATACCTTATATTAATGGGTTTTCTTCTACCAGTTTGATAAAAAAATTGTAGTCAAATAAATTATTTATTATATTTGTCCAAAAGTAAAATATTAAAATCATGAAAACAGGAAAAGTTTTATTAATAGTTTTATCAATTGTATTTTTTTTATCATCATGTACAAAAGTGTCTGAAGAGGTTATCGGAACATGGACATTTCAAACATTCGACGATCGACCTCAAGGAGTTGTAAACTGGACATTTAAGGATGATGGGATGTTAATACGAGTATTAACATATGATGCTGTTTCTAGTTTCTCAGGTGGAATTAGTTTTGATACTGCAAATTACGTAGTAGATAAATCGTTTTTAAGAACTCGAATAGTTATTTCTGGTAGTGATCCATTATGGAGCCCAAGTGGGGGAATGGGAGATGCAAATGGAACGTTTAGAATTGATGAAATGAAAGATGATATTCTTATTATGACTCGAATTAAGCAAAGTGATGATCAAGTAGAAGGATCATATTTGAGATGTGAATTATTACGTAAGATGTAATATATGGCAAAAGAAAAAACAGTTTTTGTTTGTCAAAACTGTGGATATATATCGCCTAAATGGGCAGGAAAGTGTTCCAACTGTAATAGTTGGAATTCTTTTATAGAAGAGGTTCAAGTTCTAGAATCAAAAGGTCTTAATACTTCGGTAAAAAAACAACCAGGTACTCCAATCAGGATTTCAGACGTTATAAATAAAAAGCTTAATCGAATATTATTACCATATTCAGAATTTAATAGAGTGTTAGGTGGTGGATTAGTTCCCGGTTCACTTGTTTTGATAGGTGGGGAACCCGGAATTGGAAAGTCAACATTAGTGTTACAAGTAGTTTTGAAGCTAGAAAACAAAAAAGTTTTGTATGTTTCAGGCGAAGAAAGTGAGAGTCAAATAAGATTACGGGCAGATAGAGTTGGAATAGAGAACAAAAATTGCTTTATTTATACTGAAACAAATATTGAGAAAATATTAGCAACTATAAAATCGATTGAGCCTGAAATTATTGTTATTGATTCAGTGCAGACTGTTGCATCAGAAATGTTAACATCATCGCCAGGTACAGTTAGTCAGATTCGGGAATGTGCAAGGCTTTTACAGAAGTATGCTAAGGAATTTAATGTTCCTGTAATATTAATAGGACATATAAATAAAGATGGTGATATTGCTGGCCCTATGTCTTTGGAGCATATAGTGGATACCGTCTTTCAATTTGAAGGAGATAATAATCATTATTATAGATTATTAAGACCAAAGAAAAATAGATTTGGGTCAACTTATGAGATTGGAGTTTTTGAGATGTTAAGAGATGGCTTAAAAGAAATTACTGATCCAGGAAATATTTTATTGTCAGATGAAAATGTTGGTTTAAGTGGTGTTTCGTATGGAACAATTGCTGAGGGGACAAGATCTTTGATGATCGAGATTCAAACTTTAATTGGGAATGCTGTATATAGTAGTCCTCAGCGTACTGCTACAGGATTTGACTCAAAACGGTTTCAAATGATACTTGCTGTAATTGAAAAGCGGCTAGGATTACATTTGAGTCAGAAAGATGCGTTTATTAATATTGCAGGAGGAATAAAAGTGCGAGATACTGCGGTAGATTTGGCAGTTTTAGCATCTATTATTTCATCATATTATGATAAGTCGGTGAAAGAGAATACTTGTTTTATCGGTGAGCTAGGACTATCAGGACAAATTAGGCCAGTTTCATTTATAGACAAAAGAGTTAGTGAAGCAATTCGTTTGGGATTTAAAAACATTTTTATTTCATCTTCACAAAAATCTGAAATAAGTCAAAATAATAAAGGAATTATTTCAGTTATTGACGTAAAGGATTTTGCAGGTAAACTATTTAGTAAATAAGTTTAATTAATCTTGAAAATATGTTCAAAGAAATAATTATTCTAATTTATTTCTTAATAAAGTGTTTGTTCCTATAATTGGTTGAAATTGTTGTTTTGATTATTTTTTTCATACTCTTCGCAGTCAATTTCTACAGATAATTGAGTAGGTTTTTCAAACCTACTTTCTTTAGAATAAGGTAATGTTGGATCTTCATATACTTTTTGCATATACTTCCCAAATATTGGTAAAGCCAAAGCAGCACCTTGTCCTAATGTTATATATCTGAATCGGATGCTTCTTTCTTCTCCACCAACCCATCCACCACTTACAAGTTCTGGGGCTATCCCAATAAACCATCCGTCAGAATGATTATTAGTGGTTCCAGTTTTTCCTGCTAATTCATTGTATAGCTTGTATGTTAGTCTTAATCTTACAGATGTTCCCATATCAACAACTCCTTTCATGAGATCTAACATTAAATATGCTGTTTCTTCACTAATAGCTTCGGATTGTATTGAGTTGAAATTTGTAAGTACATTTCCATTCTTATCTTCAATTCTAGTTACATATACAGGTCTTGTATATATCCCTTTATTAGCAAACGTACAATAAGCGCCTACCATTTCGCTAAGTAAGACCTCAGCTGCTCCAACACAAATGGATGGAAATGCGTCTATATGTGAATGGACTCCCATTTTTTTTGCAATTGATACAGCAGCTTGTGGAGAATATTGCTTTAAAACCCATGCAGAGATTTGATTAAGAGAATTAGCAAGACCGAATTTTAGAGTTATCATTTCTCCGTCATAATCAGTAGGTGAAAATTTAGGTGTGTAATACTCTTTTCCAGAACCTTTGGGTAACTTAAATGTAACTTCTACATTAGGAACTTTTGTACATGGTGATATGCCATTTTGCATAGCTAAACAATAAATAAATGGTTTAATTGTAGACCCAACTTGTCTTCTGGATTTGGTTACTTGATCAAATTTAAAGTGTTTATAATTAATTCCACCAACATAGGCTTTTACGTGTCCTGTTTGAGGCTCCATAGACATAAAGCTTGCTCTTAAGAATTTTTTATAATAATAAATAGAATCTCTAGGGGTCATTATGGTATCAATTTCTCCATTCCATGAAAAAACTTTCATTTCTATTGGTATGTCAAAACTTAATTTTATCGAGTCTTCAGATGTTCCATTTGCTTTAAGCACTCGCCATCTATCAGATCGTCTCATAGTGAGTGCAATAATATTATCGACTTGTTTTTGTGTTAAATCGTTTGAAAAAGGAGACCTTTTATTGTATTTTTGGTCTTTTTCAAATTCACCTTGTATATATCCCCCAATATGTTCTTTTAAAGCATCTTCAGCATATTTTTGCATTCGGCTGTTTATTGTTGTATATATTTGTAAACCATCGCTGTATATGTCATAGTTTGTGCCATCTGGCTTTGTGTTTTTATTACACCAACCGTAGGATGGATCAATTGTCCAATTGATAGAATCTTCTATATAATCTCTAATATCAAAATAATTTTCAATATTTGGTTTTTCTGCTGTTAACCATTGACGCAAAAATTCTCTAAAGTATGTTGCAGAGCCTATATTGTGATCAACTTTTTGATATCTAATACCCAATGGTTTAATTTTAAGTGTATCAAAAGCTTCTTTTGTAATAAAATCATATTTTAGCATTTGACTTAATACTACATTGCGTCTGTGTAGTGTTTCTTCTGGTCTTTTTAATGGATTGTACAAGGACGGGTTTTTTGCCATCCCTACAAGCATTGCAGACTGAGTAATTGTTAATGCGTCTGGAGTTGTGTCAAAATAAACACGAGCTGCCGATTCGATCCCAACTGCTAAATTAAGAAAATCAAATTTATTGAGATACATTTCTATAATTTCTTCTTTTGTAAAACTTCTTTCTAGTCTTACTGCGATTATCCATTCTCTGAACTTTCTATTTACAAGTTCAATTTTAGACATGTTTGTTTCGCGTGGAAACAACATTTTTGCTAATTGTTGAGTGATTGTACTTCCTCCTCCTTGTGAACCTCCATTATACATCCCTGAAATTACTCTTGGTATAGCTCTAAAATCAATGCCTTTGTGTTTGTAAAATCTTATATCTTCTGTTGCGACTAATGCATCAATTAAGTGGGGAGATAATTCATTGAATGATATTTGTGAGCGATTTTCTCTAAAGTAGGTTCCAAGAAGCTCTAAATCTGAAGAATAAATTTTTGTTGCTAGATTTTCTTTTGGGTTTTCTAATTGTTCAAAACTTGGCATGAAACCTAGTTCTCCTTTTGCCGAAAAATGAAAATATATAATACTTCCAGATAGAACTAAAATGTTTAGTATCCAAAAACAAATTGTAAATATTCTGGCAAATTTGCGAGAATAAGTTACTTTTGCATTTTTATTATTAGTCATACTTTTATAATTTATGGCGTAAAATTAAAAAAAATTTATGAATTCGTTTTTGAATTTCTTTATTTTGCACTTCAAAACAAAAAAAATTGATGGAAAATAATTTAGTTATAGTAGAGTCTCCTGCAAAAGCAAAAACAATTAAAAAATTTCTTGGAGAAAAATTTTTAGTAAAATCGAGTTATGGACATATACGAGATTTGTCAAAAAAGAATTTGGGAATAGATGTTGATAATGGTTTTAATCCTGAATATGAAATTCCCGCAGATAAAAAGAAAATTGTAAGTGAGTTAAAAAAACTTGCTAATCAAGTTGATACTGTTTGGCTTGCATCTGATGAAGATCGTGAGGGTGAAGCGATATCTTGGCATTTAAGTGAGGTTTTAAATTTATCTCCAGAAAAATACAAAAGAATAGTTTTTCATGAGATAACAAAAAGTGCAATTAAAAATGCAGTTGAAAATCCAAGAGAAATAGATATTAACTTAGTTAATGCACAACAAGCAAGAAGAGTGCTTGATCGTCTTGTGGGATTTAGCCTCTCACCTTTATTATGGAAAAAGATTAAACCGTCACTTTCTGCAGGAAGAGTACAATCTGTAGCGGTAAGATTAATTGTTGAAAGAGAGCGAGAGATAAATTCATTTAAATCTAAATCTGAATATAAAGTTGTTGCTTATTTCAATATTAATGGTGTAATAGTAAAAGCGGAGTTAAATAAAAAATTTAAAACACATGCTGAATCAGTAGCATTTTTAGAAACAATAAAAGATAGCGAATTTTATATTGAGAATGTAACTAAAAAACCTGGTAAGAAATCTCCGGCATCTCCATTTACAACTTCAACATTGCAACAGGAGGCAGGTAGAAAATTAGGGATGTCTGTTTCTCAAACAATGCGATTTGCACAGAGTCTGTATGAAAATGGTTATATTACGTATATGAGAACAGATTCTGTTAATCTTTCTTCTTTAGCAGTAAATACAATCAAAACAGAAGTTATTAATAGGTATGGTGAAGAGTATTCGAAAGTTCGGAAATATGCTACAAAATCAAAAGGAGCTCAAGAAGCTCACGAAGCAATTCGACCAACATTTGTTAATGCAGAAGGATTGAAATTAGGGAAACAGGAGCAGAGGCTATACGACTTGATTTGGAAAAGATCGGTAGCATCACAAATGGCTGATGCGAAAATAGAAAAAACGATTTTAACAATTAGTAGTAAAGATAATAGTGCTTCGTTTATTGCTCTTGGAGAAGTTATTTGCTTTGATGGTTTTATAAAACTTTATAATGAATCAACAGATGACGAAACAAAGGAAGAAAATAAATCTTCTTTACCAATTGTTAATGTCGGTGAAAACGTGTTTGTTGATAGAATAGAAGCCACAGAGAAGTACGATCAACCTGCATATAGATATACTGAGGCTAGTTTAGTCAAAAAAATGGAAGAGTTGGGAATAGGACGACCTTCAACTTATGCTCCTACTATATCTACCATTCAGCAAAGAGAATATGTAGTTAAAGAGACTAAATCGCCAAAAGAGAGAGAAATAAATGTAGTTGAGTTAAAATCTGGAAATATTACAAAAAAGAGTGTTTTTGAGAAATTTGGTGGAGAATCAAACAAGTTATTCCCAACTTCTATGGGAGTTGTGGTAACCGATTATTTATATGGGCATTTTGAAGAGATACTTGATTATAACTTTACTGCTCAAATAGAAGCGGAATTTGATCATATTTCAGAGGGTAAACTTACATGGCATAATATGATTAAAAAATTCTATAAAGGATTTCATAATCAGGTTGAGGCTTCGTTAAAGGAAAAAGAAAATACAAAATGGGTGCGTGAAATAGGAAATCATCCTAAGACTGGATTACCAATTGTGTTGAAAATCGGAAAATATGGACCATATGCATCTATCGAAGGTGGTGAAAAACCTGTATATGCCAGCTTGCGTAAAAATCAAAATATTGAAAGTATCAGTCTCGAAGAGGTTTTAGATTTATTTAAATTACCTCGAGAATTGGGTGATTATGAAGGTGATAAACTTATTGTAGCTTTAGGAAAGTATGGTCCATATATCAAAAATAATGGATTATTTTATGCACTGAAAAAGACAGACGACCCATATGAAATTGAGAAAAGCAGAGCAATAGAAATTATTCTCGAAAAGAAGAAAAATGCCAAAGAAATATTTCAAAGAACATTTGATGAAATGCCAGGCTTAAAAGTTCTAAAAGGTCGTTATGGACCTTATATTTCATATGAAAAGAAAAATTATCGAATACCTAAAATATTTGATCCAGAGACAATAACATTGGAAGAGTGTAAGGTAATTCTGGATAAGAAGAAGTAATTTTGATAAAATAAGCATCTTTATTTTAGAAGAATAGATGTCTTTTAAATACTCTAATTTGTGTGATATTTGTCATATATTGTGGAAATTGGAATAATAATGTTGCATTATTTTCGTTATCCAAATAGAAAAAACAATAAAAAACTGAAATAATTTTGTAATATTTAAAAAATTTAATGTAACTTTCGCCATTTGAAATCTGATACAATATTATGAGATTTTAATAATAGTTATTAACAAAAACAAAGGTTATTAACAAAAAAATGTTAATAAAGTTTGGAATTTTAAAAAAAATGTATTTTATTTACCAATTAATAATTGGGAGTTAAGTATTGAAAGCGAAAAAAACCGAGATTTAATATGAGGAGAATAATACCACTAATTATCGTTTTGATAGCAATATTTGTAAAATATTCGCAAGCTCAGATTGACTCACATTACAGTTTGTTTGAATATGTGCAAAATGTATATAATCCTGGAGCAGCCGGAGCAAATGATGCATTATGTGTAAATAGTTTACATCGTCAGCAATGGGTTGGATGGGATGAAGGAAGGCCTGTAACAACGGTATTCACTTTTGATATGCCAATTAATAGTATTAGTAGTGGTGTTGGATTATCAATATTAGAAGATCAAATTGGTTTTGCAAATAATTTAAATATATTGCTAAATTATGCATATAGATTAGAATTATCCGATGGGGTTTTAGGAATTGGTGTAGGATTAGGAGTTTTTAATCATTCGATTGACGGTGATTGGAAAACTTGGGAGTCGATAAATGGTGGTACTGTATATGGAGACCCTGCTGTTCCTCACATGGAAAATGTTACAGCTTTTGATGTTAATGTTGGATTGACTTATTATGCAGAAAATCTTTGGGTAGGCTTATCATCTACTCACATAACAAATCCAACATTAAAATATGATATAGAAAAACCTAGTAAATTAACAAGACATATTAATTTGTCTGGTGGATATACTTACGCTCTTCCAAATCCATCATTTGATATTGTCGGAAGTGGGATAGTTACAAGTGATGTAAGTACAATAGACTTTCAAGTAAATGGAAAGATTTTATATGAGAAAAAA
This sequence comes from uncultured Bacteroidales bacterium, assembly GCA_964448235.1. Classification (GTDB taxonomy): domain Bacteria; phylum Bacteroidota; class Bacteroidia; order Bacteroidales; family ML635J-15; genus Bact-19. Next base: position 32,342 of record CAYUWD010000009.1, read on the forward strand.
TTCTGGGGTGGCGTGTCGTATCGTCATACAGATGCTATAGTCCCAATGGTTGGGATACATTTATTAAATGGAATTAGTTTTGGTTATAGTTATGATGTTGTATTGTCGCCTGTTGGTTCATACAACTCTGGTTCTCATGAACTAATGTTAAGATATTGTTTCAATATTGCCGGAGGAAAAACACCAGGTAGATATAGAAGTGTTAGGAGATTGTAACATAATTATGATTAAAACGTATAAATAAGACGCTTACTAAATAATGTATATATTATGAGAAAATTACTCATCATCAGCGCAATCACGATCGTACTGCTTAGTAGTTGTGGATACTATGGCAGTGGTGAATTGACCGGAATTGACAGACAGCTGTGGTATACTCCGGATCCTTATGGAATGTTATTTATACCACCAGGAACTTATCAAATGGGTCCGAGTGATCAGGATGTACCTTATTCTATGACAGCACAATCAAAGACTGTAACTGTCCAAGGGTTTTGGATGGATGAAACAGAAATTACTAATTCTGAATATAGACAGTTTGTAGCTTGGGTAAGGGACTCTTTAGCTTTAACTGTTCTTGGTAAGGAAACAAAAAATTCTGTTGATTTTGGGGATATCAACACTCGTGTTTCATATCAGCCAACAGATTTTATAATTGATGATACGGATGTGACAGAAATGGAGACTAACTTCATTACTAATATGTATGAAAATGGAGAATTTGATTTTGATGATTATGATAATAATAATTTTCTTGATTGGAATGGTCCATTAGATTATATGGATTTAGAAATTAAAGGTATTTTAATAAAAAATGAAATTCCTGATAATTTTAATCAAACATTGTTTGTTTTACCACCAGCTGAATTATATCATTTTATGAGAAATATTGATCTTAATTCTGATGCATTGTATTATGAATATTTTTGGGTTGACTTGAAACAAGCTGCACAAAAACATACTTTTAAACCGGGATCAGATGGAGTTGATCAGGATGTAGTTAGAACTTTCGATAGAGAAGGCGATCATGGTTTGAGAATAGGAAGACATTTTAATCCTGAAACAGGTCAATATGAAGGTCAAATAAAAGATCATGAAAAACTAGATGAAGATGAACCATGGAATGATTTTGCTGATCGTGAAGTTAAAAACTATGATGGCAGAAATGACGCAGGAAGACATGGTGGAAGATATAGTTACTTTATGCATGAAAAAGTACATGTTTATCCTGATACTTTATGCTGGATGAGTGACTTTACATATTCATATAATGAACCAATGACTAAAATGTATTTTTGGCATCCTGCATATGATTATTATCCTGTTGTTGGAGTTAGTTGGGTACAGGCTACAGCGTTTTGTAAGTGGAGATCTGAACTCAAAAATGCTTATCAAAAAACAACTCGTGATTATTACTTAAATGAGTATAGATTACCTACAGAATCTGAATGGGAATATGCTTCAAGAGGAGGTCTTGATTTATCAATGTATCCTTGGGGTGGTTTATATACACGTAATTATAGTGGTTGCTTTATTGCTAACTTTAAACCAATGAGAGGTAATTACTATGATGATGGAGGTGTACAAACTCTTATGGTAGCTACTTATGATCCTAATGAATGGGGATTATATGATATGGCTGGAAATGTTGCAGAATGGACAAATAATGCTTTTGACGAATCTGCATACAGCTTTACGCACGATCTAAATCCAGATTATGAATATAATGCTCATCCAGATGATCCACCTGCAAAAAAACGTAAAGTTATTCGTGGTGGATCTTGGAAAGATGTTGCCTATTATATGCAAAATGGAAGCAGAACCTATGAATTCCAAGATTCTGCTAAAAGTTATATTGGCTTTAGATGTGTAAGATCATATCTTGGAAGACATAGAGCTGACGGAACATCTTACTCACAAGTATATTAAGCAAGATTATTATAAATAAATTAGAGTGAATTTAAAGAAATATTAAAAATTTTAAAGGAGTATTAATTAAAAACTGACACGATTATGAATTTAAGCGAAATTACCTCGAGTAAAAGGTACAAAAAATTTATGGGTTTTGTTTATGGTTGGGGTGCTGCAGTAGTTATGGTTGGAGCATTGTTCAAAATTCAGCACTTACCAGGTTCTGGAGTTATGTTGACAGTAGGTCTGTTAACAGAAGCATTTATCTTTTTCTTATCTGCTTTTGAACCACCACACGAAGAAGTTGATTGGAGTCTAGTGTATCCTGAATTAGCGGGTGTTGATGAAGCTTTAGATATTTCTGATAAAAAGGCTGCAGTAAGTTCAAAAAAATCTGCATTAGAAAAATTTGATGCAATGATTGAAAATGCTGAAATTACTCCTGAGTTATTTGAAAAATTAGGACATGGTTTAAAACATTTAAATACAACTACAGAAAAATTACATGATGTTTCTGATGCTACAGTAGCTACAAATAATTATGTTTCTAATTTTGAAAAGGCATCTGAAAAAGTAAATCAATTTGCTGATGCATATGGTGACTCTGCACAAAAATTAAATATTCAAGCTGATAATCTTGCGGTTTCTTATGAAAAATCTGCAGGAATTGTAAGTACTTCAGGTGAGAGTCTAGCAAGTGCTTATAATAAGCTTACCGAGTCTATGAATAAAGAGTTAGAAATGTCTACCGATGGTGGAAAAACATATAATGAGCAACTAAGTATAATGAATAAGAACTTGACTGCTTTGAACGCTGTGTATGAATTGCAATTACAGGGTACAAATCAGCAGATAGAAGCCTCTAAAACATTGTACAGTGGTCTTGACGAAATTCTTGGTAACCTTAAACAATCTGCTGAAGATACTAAACGTTATCGTGAAGAAATTAGTAAGTTGAGTCATAATCTCGCTGCTATGAATACAGTTTATGGTAATATGTTGAGTGCTTTAAATTTTAAGCAAGACTAAAAGAGTTGTAAATTGATGTTTAATTAAAAAAATAAAATAATATGTCTGGAGGAAATTGCCCGGAAACCCCGAGGCAGAAAATGATTGGAATGATGTATCTGTTTTATACAGCGCTTTTGGCACTTAATGTGTCTGGAGAAATTGTTACAGCATTCGTAAAAATCGATGATAGTATTAAAAAGACTACTATCAATTTCTCAGCTAAAACAAAATCATTATATGCAAAAATAGAGTCTAAAGCTGCTGAACAACCTGGAAAATATGGAGATTTAGCAAAACAAGCTCATGATATAGAAGCTACGTCAAACACTCTATTTACAGATATTGATCGTTTGAAATTGATGATTATTCAAGAATCTCAGGGACCTGAAACAACACTTGAAGATGAAATCAAGAAAAAAGACGACTTGCATGCAGCAACTATTGTGATGGTTGGTGAAGGTGGAAAGATGATGGGAGATAGTCTGAGAACATGGATGGATACATATAGAGAAAATTTGTTATCAATAATCGAAGATACATCATTAACTACGTATAAAAATATTGCAAAAAATCTTGAAGTTGTGGATCAATTAGATGATCCTGATGAGCCATGGACTTGGCAGGAAACTCTATGTCGTGGTATGCCTATGATAGGGACATTAGCTCTTCTATCTAAACTTCAAGCAGATATTAGAAATGCCGAAGCTGATGTTTTAGAATTTATGATAGCAAAACTCGAAGGATTAGATATTAGAATTACTGCTCTTGAAGGGCTAGTTAGTTCTCCAAGAAGTTTTATAGTGCGTGGAGGACAATATCAATCAAGTGTTTTCCTAGGTGCTAGGGATACAACTATGAGACCTACTATATATCTAACATATGATGCTCCGTTTTATGATTCTATCGTAAAAGATGGTGAAGTAAAATATACAATGAGAACTGGAGCTGATTATGATACCCTTCCGTTAGATGAGTCTGGTAAAGGACAATATCTTACTGATTGTGGTAGTGTTGGTGATTTTACATATGGTGGCTTAGTACATTATGTATCTAATAAAGGTGAAATGTGGTTACCATACGAAGCTAACTATACAGTAGGGGATGCTGGTTTTACAGTTTCTGCTTCTAAATGTAATGTGTTCTATAAAGGTTTGGAAAATCCTGTTGAAGTGGCGGTTTCTGGTTATCCAAAAGAGAGTGTTAGTGTAGGAATTTCTGGAGGCGCTTCAATTAGACCTGCTGGAAATGGTAAGTATACTGTAACTGTACCTCAATCTGTTTCTGCTAAACAAGTAAATGTTACGGTTTCTGTTAGAACTGACGAGGGAGGTAGAACATTAGGGTCTGCTCCGTTTAATGTGTTGAATGTACCTCCGCCAACTATTCTTGTTGCAGGTGCGTATAAAGATGGTGCCGAATTACCTAAAGCTGCTCTAAACCGTAATCCTTATTTAAGTGCAAAATTAGAAAGTGATTTCTTCCCATTTGAAGGAGTTTCTTATTCAGTTGCAAAATATGACTTTTTCTATACAGTCCGTGGTGTAACAAATAAAGTTACAGTTAGTGGGTCTCAGTTCTCTCCTGCTGTTTTAGCTGAAATTAGTAAGATGGGACAAGGGTCACGTGTTAGTTTTTCAAACATATATTATAATGGACCGTCCGGAACAAGACAAACTAATGGTGTAACAGTAATCTTAAGATAATAATATTATGAAAATACTCACAAAATTAATACCGCTAATTGTACTTGCAAGTCTTTGTGTTCCAATGAGCGCACAGGTTTTAGATGGTGCATATATGAGAGAAAATACTGTTGAAAGAACCTATGTTCCTTATCAGAACATTCGTGAAGCAGATGCGATGTACTCAAAGAAAATTTTAAGAGTTGTTGAAATGCGTGAAAAACAGAATCATTCATTGTATTTTCCAATTACCAGAATGACTTATCCCGCTGGTATAGGAGTGCAGCCTCAACGTAGCCGTGTAAATTTGTTGTATTTAATAAATAATATTGGAATACTAGGTGAACAGTACGAACTACATACAGGTGCTCTAATTGAAGATACTATAATTTACGATTTAAGATACCCTGTTTATAAGTTGAATCCTAGTGATATTACAAACTGGCATCGTATCCCAATTGAAAAAGATGATCCACTTCGTGAAGAATTGCTTGCATATTACGAAACTATTCAAGAACAAGATATGGACGGAAATATTATTGATGTACGTATTCCTGCTGTACTTGAAGATACTCGTATTATGGATAAACTTTGGATTTGGGAAGAATGGGTTTTTGATAAGCAAAGATCTGTTATGGATGTAAGGATTATTGCAATTTCTCCTGATGGTTGGTATGGAGATCAACGTGTATGGCCTTTTTGGATATATTATCCGGATTATAGACCATTATTTGCTAAATACGAAGTGTTTAATACCTTTAATGATGCAGAACATAAAACTTTTGATGATATATTCTTCAAAAGAAAGTTTACAAGCTATATTGTGGCCGAAACAAATGTGTATGATAACAGACTTATATCAGACTATTTGTTAGGTATTGATGCAATTCGTGAAGGTGAAAGAATTCAGGCTGAATTGTTCAAGTTTGAGCATGATCAATGGGAATACTAAAAATACAAAAAAATGGGAGTTATTAACTCCCATTTTTTTATAATATTTATTACTTGATGTTTTCTCCAAAATTAATTTTTGCTTGATTTAGCATGTCTGTGATTTCTTGTTCATTTTCTCGTTTACATATAAGAATAGCATTATCAGTATCTACAATAATAAAATCTTCAAGGTCTCTTAATAACATTATTTTATCTCTGCTGTTGGAATAAATATAATTTCCTGAAGATTGCTCTATTATCATGTTTTTTCCAACTATAACATTATTATCTTCATTCTTATCTTGTAATGTGTATAGAGAATTCCATGTACCTAGATCTGACCATCCAAAATCTGTTTGTAGAACATATACATTCTTCGCTTTTTCCATTACTCCAAAATCAATTGAAATACTTTTGGCATCTGAATATATTCTATTTACAACAGTCTTTTCTTCATAAGTCCCAAATACATCTTTTTGTTCTATAAATAAATTGTACATTTCTGGAAGATGTTCTGCAAAAGCCTCTATAATAGATTTGTGCTTCCAAAGAAAAATGCCACTATTCCATAAAAAATCTCCACTTTTTATAAAAAACTTAGCGAGTTCTAAATGAGGCTTTTCTGTAAATGTTTTTACTTGCACAAATTTACTGTAATTTTTGTTTTCTGTTAATTGAATATAACCATATCCAGTTGCAGGACGATTTGGAGTAATTCCAAAAGTAAGTAAAGAATTATTTAAAGTAACAAAATTTAATCCTTCTTCGATATCTTTAATAAAATCATTTTCATCAATAATTAGATGATCTGCTGGAGTGACTACAATATTTGCATTTGCGTCTCTTTGTCCAATTTTCATACTAGCATATAATATGCAAGGAGCCGTATTCCTTCTCATAGGTTCACCTAATATGTTTTCTATAGGAATATCAGGTAATTGAGAGATAACAATCTCTATATATTCTTCATTTGTGACAACATAAATGTTTTCTGATGGAATAATTCGAGCAAACCTATTATATGTTTGTTGAATCAGACTTTTGCCAGTTCCAAGGATGTCAATAAATTGTTTTGGCATGTTTGAACGACTTACTGGCCAAAAACGGCTGCCGACACCACCAGCCATAATAATACAAAAATTTGAACTTTGCATATTTTTATTTTTTATTTTAACGACAAAATAACAATATTATTTTTAGTTTACAACTTAGTTGGTTAAATTTGTTTGTTATTTGATATATATGAAACTGCTCTTATTAATTGGAAAATATTTTCATCTTATGGCAACTGTTTTTTCGAAACCAGTTCGTAGAGCAATATTCTTTCGTAGGGTTTTAGATGAAATTCAACAAATTGGAGTAGATTCTTTATGGATTGTTAGTGTTGTTTCGGTTTTTATGGGAGCTGTTCTTACACTTCAAGTTGCAATAAATTTTGAAGCTCCATATATTCCACAATATTTAATTGGCTTAAGTGCTAGAGATACAATGATTCTTGAGTTTTCGAGTACAATAATTTGCCTTATTCTTGCTGGTAAAGTGGGCTCTAATATAGCATCTGAAATTGGTACAATGAGAATTACAGAACAAATTGATGCTTTGGAGATTATGGGAGTTAATAGTGCAAATTACTTAATACTTCCTAAAATAATTGCGGCTCTTTTAACTTTCCCTTTATTGACTATACTGAGTATTTTTTTAGGAATTATGGGAGGATTTATTGTGTCCTATTTAACCGGAGTTGTGGCAGTTTACGACTATGTTTATGGTTTGCATTATGTGTTTATACCATTTTATGTAACATATAGTTTGATAAAGATGTGTGTGTTTTCATTTATTATTACATCAGTGTCTTCTTTTCACGGTTATTATACATATGGTGGTGCACTTGAAGTGGGTAAAAGTAGCACTAAAGCAGTTGTATATAGTATAATATTAGTATTGTTATTTAATCTTATTTTGACTCAGTTGTTATTGACATGATAGAAGTAGCCAATATATCAAAAAGTTTTAACAAACTTAATGTTTTAAAAGATGTAAGTGCTAGTTTTGAACCTGGTAAAATTAGCATGGTCATTGGAAGAAGCGGATCTGGCAAAACAGTTTTACTTAAATCGATAATAGGTTTACATACACCTGAAAAAGGAGAAATATTTTTTGACCAAAGAGAATTTACAAAAGCTAAGATTAAATTTAAAAGACAAATACGTAAAGAAATTGGTATGGTATTCCAAGGAGGAGCATTATTTACTTCTTCTAGTGTAGAAGAAAATGTGAGATTTCCGTTAGATTTATTTACAAATATGACTAAAGGTGAAAAACAAAATAGAGTGGAATTTTGCTTGGATAGAGTAAGTATACATGATGCAAATAAAATGTTTCCTGCAGAAATTAGTGGTGGAATGCAAAAAAGAGTTTCAATTGCCAGAGCAATAGCATTAAATCCAAAATATTTGTTTTGTGATGAACCAAATTCTGGCTTGGATCCTAAAACTGCAATACTTATTGATAGACTTATTCGAGAGATTACTTTGGAGTATAATATTACTACTATTGTAAATACACATGATATGAATTCCGTTATGGAAATAGCAGATCAAGTGTATTTTATACATGAAGGACAAAAATGGTGGAAAGGGGGAAGAGCTGAAATATTCAACTCAAATAATAAGGAGTTAAATGAGTTTGTGTTTGCTTCAGAATTATATAAAAAAATAAAAGACAGATATTAATGAAAATAGTTAATATGAAGATAATAATGTTATTTGTGTTGGGCTTAATTGTATTGTCTTGTATGAGAGAACCAAAGTATGACACAAAAGAAGGGCTTAACATTATTCCGCCAGATACATTAGAATTGATGATTCATGATATTCATTTGGCTGATGCTATTATAACTTCAAAGATACTGAAACAAAAGGGAGGCAGTGCGTCAGACAGTATTATTTATCAAAATATATATAATAAGTATAGTTATTCTCGTGATGATTTTGACCAAACTTTACTATATTATGCGCATAATAGATTAGATACTCTAAATGTGATTTATGATCGTGTTATTCAAAGGTTTTATGTGGAAAAAGGAGAAATATATAATTAAATGTTTCATTTTGCTGCAAATTATATTTTCAATGGTCGTAATCTTATTAAAAATGCATTTTTAAGTGTTGATGCTGATGGGAAGATTCTATATGTTTCTGAAGAAAACGAAGCATTAATAGAAAAAGCTCTGATGGCATATTATAATGGAATTTTATGCCCTGGATTAATTAATTCACATTGTCATCTCGAACTTTCCGGTTTTAAATCTAAATTTGATAAAAATCCGGGATTAGCAAAATTCATTTCTGAAATGTTAGAATATAGAAAACAATATAAAAAAGTTTCAGATATAGAAATTGCTGATAGGGTAATGTATGAAAATGGAGTCTCTGTTGTTGCAGATATTGTTAATACTGATATGTCTATAGAAGTAAAAGAAAAATCTCCAATATATTATAAGAATTTTATAGAATTAAGTGGTTTGGATTTTAGGATTGTTGATGTGACATATGATAAGGGTATAGAAATAGCTGAAAAGTTCTTAAAGCATAATCTAAATGCAAATATTACAATTCATTCATTTTACTCAGCCTCATTAGAATTACAAAAAAAAGTTAGTGAAATTTCTGATAAAGAGATGTTAAGTATACATTTTTTGGAATCTGAAGAAGAAAAAAGATTATATTTATATAAAAATGGTAATTTATATGATTACTTAAGAGATAAATTTAAAGGGTTTGTCCCGGTTTGTAATAATCTCAATGGTTTATCAAATCTTATAAAATATTTAAATTCGAACAAAACAATACTAGTGCATAATGTAATGTTAGAAAAAAGAAGTCTAGTTAATCTTGAAAACATATTCTTTTGCTTATGCCCGAACTCAAATTTATTGCTTCATGGAGCTATGCCTACTCTTGAATTTGTAAATGAAATAAAAGATGAGTTTTTGGTTGGAACAGATTCACTGGCATCAAATAAAAAATTATGTATATTATCAGAGTTAAAGACACTAGAAGAGAAGTACTCATTTCTTACTATAGAGCAATTGCTCTCTGCTGCGACTATAAATGGAGCAAATGCATTGGGCGTGAGGGAGAAATATGGAAGTTTTGAAATAGGTAAGACACCAGGGATAGTCTTAATTGAAAATAGTGACTTGAAAAATAAAAGGCTAGGAGAATTTGCTGAAGTAAAAAGAATTATGTAAATAAATAACATTTCTAAAAGTTGCAAAAACGATTAAAAATATTGATTAGTCCGTTAAATTGGGGATTAGGTCATGCAAGTAGAGATATTCCTGTTATTGATACTCTGATAGAGCAGGGGCATAGTGTTTTTATTGGAGGTAGTGGTGATTCAATTGTGTACTTAAAAGAGTATTATGACGAGTCAAAATTTATATATATAAATTCTCCAAAAATAAAATATGGAAAAAAGAATGCTATTGGACCAGGGTTTGCAATAAGTCTTGTAGGTTTTTTAAAGAGTATTTATCGTGATTATTTTGCGTTAAAAAGGATATATAAACGTGAAAAGTTTGATTTAGTTATTTCTGATAATAGACCAGGATTGTTTTCAAAAGACATCACATCGATATATATTACACATCAGGTAAATGTGAAAACCAGAAAGCCAAATAGATTATCAGGAAAATTAGTGAAGTTGTTTCATGCATATATGATTAAACAATTTGACTATTGTATAATTCCTGATAATTCAGGTAATTATTCATTAGCTGGGGAATTATCATATATTAAAAAGACAAGTAATACATATTTTGCAGGAGTGTTGTCAAGATTTTATAATGATAAGTATGTGGATGAAAAATTACCGATTAATAGTCCTTTTATTTTGGTGTTAATTTCTGGTCCGGAGCCACATAGAACATTATTTGAGGATATAGTAATACAAAAGTTTAAAGACACAAAAACTCAGATAGTTATTGTTAGGGGAGTTGTTGGATATAAACAGAAAAATGAGAGATTTTTTAATATTAAATATTATAATAATCCATCAGATTCGGTTTTATATGCTTTGATAAAAAGGGCTGAAGTAATATTTTGTAGGAGTGGTTATAGTACTTTGATGGATTTAGCTGTTTGTAGAAAAAAAGCGATTTTAGTGCCTACTCCAGGACAACCCGAACAAGAATATCTTGCTAGACATTTTAATGAAAAATTTGGATTTAATGTGTGTCTACAAAAAGATTTATTGCGTATAAAATTCTGTAAAGTTGTGTCTGAACAGAAGTGGGAATATCCTTTTGATCCTAAAAAATTAAAAAAAGTACTAGATTTGTGTTTAAAATAAATGAGTTTTAAAAAAGTGATTTTATGAAGATTTGTGGGTTTACTTTTATAAGAAATGCTATTAAATTTGATTATCCTGTAAAAGAAGCAATATTGTCAGTATTGCCGATATGCGATAAGTTTGTTGTGGCTGTTGGTAATTCGGAAGATGGTACTTTAGACCTTATTTCAAGGATTAATCCGGAGAAAATAGAAATTATTAAAACAGTTTGGGATGATAATCTTCGTGAGGGAGGAAGAGTGTTAGCAGTAGAGACGGATAAAGCATTTCAGGCTATCCCAAATGAATATGATTGGTGTTTTTATATTCAAGGAGACGAAGTGATTCATGAGAAATATTTGGATGAAGTAAAAAAGGCTATGTTGGATAATTTAGATGATATTCGAGTAGATGGATTTTTATTTAAGTATAAACATTTTTATGGCTCTTATGATTATGTTGGTGAGTCTTATAGATGGTATCGCAATGAAATAAGGATTGTACGTAATAATAAGCAAATATATTCATTTCGGGATGCTCAGGGTTTTCGTAAAGACAAAGATAAAATGCTAAATGTAAAACCTGTTGATGCATATATGTATCATTACGGATGGGTAAAGGATCCACAGGCAATGCAAAAAAAACAGGAAGAGTTTAATAAATTATGGCATGATGATGAGTGGATTGATAAGAATGTAAGAAAAGCAGATGAATTTGATTATTCCGAGATAGATGTTCTGAAGAAATTTGAAGGTACACACCCACAAGTTATGGAGAAACGTTTGAATAGAGTAAATTGGAAATTTGATTATGACTTATCGTGTAATAAAATGAAGCTCAAAGACAAGTTAAAAAAATTCTTAGAAAACTATGGATTTAGTTTTGGGCAATATAAGAACTACAAATTATTAAAATAAAAAAGGAGGTTTTTTTAACCTCCTTTTTTGTATATGTTTTATGAGTTCTATTCTCTTGTTAAAGTTTGAGTTTTAAAACCAACTTCTGTATATGAATTTCCTTGATTATTGATAGTTGTAACACTAAATCCATCAATATCCTGATCCATAATAATTTGTTTATTCTTCAGCATTCTTAATGTCCAAATAGTACTGTATTCTCCATTTGAATAAGCATATGCATTGGCATATGTTGAATCTAAAGTAGGAACCGGGGTTCCACCTTCTTCTACTTCTTCACCAATTTCAAGTTTATATACAAATGTTTTGGCATTACTGTTTTCAACAACTAAAGCAATTCTTTCTTTAGTTTTATAATCATCAATGTTATGAAGAAAATTCCATTTCCCATCCATTGTCTCTTGAACTTTTGTAATTGTAATTTCTGATTCATCTTCTGAAATGGCAATCTCTTCAGAATATTCGTATTCATATGTTTCTGTAAATCGTCCATCTTCATAGAAAATAATTTTATTTCTACCTTCAGTTACAGTTCCTTCTAATTCTCGAATACTATCCGTACCTACAATTTGAATATCACGATGCCATGTTGTACCAGTTACACTAGTTTGGGTACGTAACTCTTCAATTCCATCATCACTTTTTATATCCCATGTTAGCGATGAAATAGTCCATTCTCCAGTTACTCTTGCTTTTCTTGTATAGATAGAAAAGAATGGATCTTCAGATCCTTTCTTAAAACAGCTTGTTGTAATTAGAGGAAGAACAATTATCATCCCAAGCAATACTAACGTTAAGTGCTTTTTAGTTGTGTTCATAATATTTACGTGCTTACTGTATCAATTTGTACAAATGTAAATTCTTTTTTAATATTTTACAAATAAATATAAAAAAAATTAAATTATCTAAAATTTTGAACAAAAAAATGCTTAAATGTTAAAAAATTTGTTCATATCTTGTTGATTACTTGCAAAACATTGTCGTAAAAATACAAAATATTTTAATCAATCAAAATAAATAGTAATAATAATTATGTAAAAAATCTATTATATATCATTGTTAGAGCGTTAAATATTAAATAAATTGATAGCTTTATTTTGTTAAAACCGAAAATATTATAGTATTTTTGAAAATCTAAAAATTTAAAATTATGGTAATAAATACAAAGGAAATTTCTTCAAGAATAAAATTAGGAGTAATGTTGATTTCATTAGTATTAGTTGCATTAATTGCAATGAGTCTAGTATTTATATGGTCGAAAAATCATGTCTTTGAATACACAGTTGGTATTATATATTTAGTATTTATGATTTTTATTTTTGTGAAGAATTATTGTTATATATATTATGTTTCAGATGGACCTAAAATTATTTTAAGGTATATTCCTTTGAAACCACTTTCAGCTGGTAATTTTTCGATTGAAATTCCTAAAAAGGATTTTGTTAAAGTAGAACTAAAAGAAAGATTTTTTGGATTAAGTAAAAAGCTAATATTTTATGTAAAATCGACTAAAGGGGTAGCAAAATTTAAGCCTGTAAGTGTTTCAATTCTCTCTAAGAAACAATTAAATGACTTAATGGCTGATTTAACACGGATTTCTTAAATAAATATGATATGAAAAGAATAATTTTAGTTGTAATTTTTGCTATAATACTTATTGGTGTAAGTGCACAGGATTATAAATCTGCTATTGGAGTGCGTGGAGGATTTGTACAAGGTGGAAGTTTTAAGACTTTCGTTGGTGGAAATAGTGCATTTGATTTGATATTTGGTGCTTATTATAGTGCGGCAAATTTTACTGTATTATATGAAATTCATCAGCATGATGTTTTTGGCGTAGATAATTTAGCTCTTTTTTATGGTTTTGGAGCACATGTAGGATACTATAATTCAGCGAGTTGGCCAACTCAATGGGGAGTATATAATAGTGGTACTTTAATTGGGATAGATGGTGTAGTTGGGGTAGAATATACTTTTGATGAAATACCTATTAATATAAGTGCAGATATTGTTCCATCATTTAATTTAATTCCAGACTTTCGATTTGTACAAAGGGGAGCTATTTCAATAAGATATGTCTTTAGATAACTTATGAAATCAGACGATAGATTATATAATCTTGCAATTGCGTTTTTGCCTGGTGTTGGAGATGTGAACGCTCGTAAAATAATTTCTCGATTTGGTAATGCAAAAAACGTTTTTTGTGCTACATTATTAGATTTGCAAAAAACTCCGGGATTGAGTAAGAGTACTGCATTGAAGCTGTATAATAGTTTTTCTGGTGCTCTGCAAAATGCAAAAGAGGAATTAAAATATATTTATTCTAATGATATAGAATATGTGAGCTTATTAGAAAATGCTTATCCTAAACGTTTAAATGAGTGTGATGATTCTCCTGTCGTTTTGTATTATAAAGGAGCTCCGGATTTTAATTCTAAACGAATTATTAGTATTGTTGGGACACGTAATGCTACAAATTATGGTGTCGATTTTTGTAATGATATTGTATCTCAAATAGCCAAAAAATATCCTGAAACTATTATAGTCAGTGGTTTGGCATATGGCATTGATGTTGCTGCGCATCAAGCTGCAATTAAGAATGGTTTAAAAACATGGGCGGTTTTTGGTCATAATATGAAAACTGTTTATCCTGCTAAGCATAAAAGAATAGCTCAAAAAATTATTGAATTAGAAGGAGCGGTTATTTCGGATTATCCGCATACTTCGGTTACTGATCCCGGAAATTTTGTTCGAAGAAATCGAATCGTTGCAGGACTTGCCGATTTGATTATTGTAGTAGAATCCGGATTAAAAGGGGGTAGTATTGTTACCGCTAACATTGCAAATCATTATAATAGGGATGTGTTTGCAGTTCCGGGGAGTATAAATTCTATATATAGTGCTGGACCAAATAAACTAATTAAAACGCATAGGGCAAACTTATTGGAGTCAATAGAAGATATAGAATATGTTATGAATTGGTCTTCTGAAAATAAAATTACCAAGGTTAATATCCTTGAAATGATAGAAAACTTGACTGAAAATGAACAGAAAATTGTTGAAGTCTTAAAAAAATATGAATTTCTTGATATTGATAATATTAGCAGACAGTCTGGATTAGAATCAGATATTTTAAGTCTGTGTTTGTTAGAGTTAGAATTTAAGAAAATTGTTAGAGCTTTACCTGGGAAAATATTTTCAATTAAAACTAAATAGTAATAATGTTAATTGATACACATAGTCATATTTATTTAGAGCAATTTGATCAGGATCGGCAAGATGTTGTTGATAATGCTTTAAATAGTAAAGTAAATAAAATAATTCTTCCTAATATTGATAGTAATACAGTCTTGGCAATGCATAAAGTAAAAGATCAATGGCCAAGCTTGTTTAAAATGGCTTTGGGTTTGCATCCAACATCTGTAGATACAGAGTATAATGTTGAATTAGATAAAGTTTTCAATAATTTTAGTAGTGACAAGTATGTGGCAATAGGTGAAATTGGTATAGATCTGTATTGGGATATTAGTTATAAAGAGTTTCAAAAAAGTGCATTTGATTATCAATTAAATTTTGCTGTTAAAAATAATTTGCCTGTAATTATACATAGTAGAAATTCATTTAATGAGGTTTTTGATATATTGAAAATGTACGTTCCATTAGGTATAAGAGGTGTTTTTCATTGTTTTCCTGGTGATTATATACAAGCAAAGAAAATTGTCGATTTTGGTTTTTACATAGGTGTTGGGGGAGTGCTTACATATAAAAAGTCGAATATGGTTGATGTGGTAGAAAAAATTTCTTTAGATCATATTATTCTTGAAACAGACTCTCCATATCTTAGCCCTGTTCCCAAAAGAGGTAAACGTAACGAACCGGCATATGTAAAATATGTTGCCGAAAAATTATCTGAAATTATTGCCGAAGATTTTGATAAAGTTTGTGAAATAACAACTTTAAATGCTAGACAACTTTTTAAATTATAGAAGGATTATCTTAGCCGTCACCAAAGTTAACATGTGGGTTAATAGTAAAAAAGACTATGTGTAATATGAGTTTTGTATGGATTACAAGAATAATTATTTTAGTGCAATATGTTGATAGTCTATACGTTTTAATTTATGTTTATTAAGTTCTTTGAAAGTTGTATAAAATTTTATGTTAAAATTTTTTTATACATAAATTATTTGTTATTTTGCGAAACATTTTGTGTAGGGAGATATGGAGAGGTGGCCGAGTGGTCGAAGGCGCACGCCTGGAAAGTGTGTATACGGTTTGAAGCCGTATCGTGGGTTCGAATCCCACTCTCTCCGCAAAATGAAAATAAAATTGAAATTATTAATATTAATTAAATAAAGTTTAAATTAAACGAAAAATAGTCATGAAAAAACTAATTGCATTATTTACTTTGGC